>CALLAT010000062.1 GCA_938002085.1 uncultured Pseudanabaenaceae cyanobacterium | reverse complement strand
TTATGTAAGAGTAGTGTGGAGCTCCACCTGGCAATTCAACCCGGGTCCATGGGGCATTCCAACCTTTCGACCTAATCTTTCATATTTTTTTAGAGAGCTGGCCACATAGGCTCTCGTCTTTTGGCAGGGGCACGGTCTCTAAGTGGAGGGTGCTTTTCCCAGCCCAATTTCCCATTTTGGTCGAATACAGGGTTGGGGTGGCGCCATTTTGCACTTTCATCCTAACCCAAGCTCAGTCGTTGATCTCTCCCTAGCTGTGGTGTCATTTTTTCTCGCAAACCTGTCCTCTGGGTTCCCTTATAGGATCTTCTTGTTATCCAACTAGCAGTCTTCGTCCAAAACTTCGCAACACTATCTACTACTACTAGTACAAGCCCAAACAACCCGCCCCAAAAACACCATGCTACCCCGACTCAACAGCACACGGCGCAGGGCTCCACAGAGGGATCGGGCTCTGAGGCACAACTCTGAATGGGTTCAGCTACGCATGGTCAATAGCAACAGACACGCAAATGGCAAGAAAAACAAACGGCTACCATTTGCCTACAAAGTAGACCCGGAGTACAAGTGGGCTGTTAACGGTCAGTCACCTCATCTGCAGGTCTTTCTGGACAAAGTCCCAGCTGGCATAAGGGCCTCAGCAGCCAAGTACAGTGTAACCATTGACCCCAACGACGATGAGTACCTCACTGCCAACTCAGGGCGCTACGAGAGGTATTTGCATCCCAAATCCAAGGGGGCAAGAAGGGCTATGAGGACGAAGCGGGGTAAACTCTTGGTTGAGCAAGGAGGAACGGTCTTTGAGGATGATTACCTGTTGAGAAAAAAGGTTCACATCCTAGCATCTCCCAGGCTTGCGAATGCTTCTGGGGGAGCTGCTGACAAGGGACAAACCGATTCGCTCTATGAGACCAACCTGCAACTATACTGGAACTTCCTGGCCATTAGGGGGTGCTACGACGACATGCTTTTGCTTCTCCCCCATCCCCACAAGAACACCCCCTCAATGTCCTCCTCCAACCTAAGGATCTACACTTACTTCAGGACACAGAAACGGTTCTCGCCACTTCGGGAGTTCTGGAACCAAGGCAGCATGGTAAGGGACCTGGACGGCCACCACATGACGGCGGAGGGGGGATTGCAGAACTATATCGCAGCGGATCACTACCAGGCGGCCATCTCCAGCGTGCACATCAAGTGGGGGAAGACAGGGGACTACCAGGAGCAATGCCTCCGCTGTGTCGAGAAGAAGAAGGAACAGAAAGATAAGCTCGTGGCTGCGCTCAATACTGAGGGGGCTAGGAATGAGGCCCTGGCTCTCGCCTTATTCTCCAACAACGCAACATGCAATGGTCATGCTAGTGGCAACCCACCCTACACCAACACGGGGAACCCCGCTCATGACGGACAGATCACCAAGTTGTGCGGTTGGCTGAAGAAAAGGACAAAAGAGCTAGGTTACACCCCTGACCACAGGTCCCCTATCCTCCCCTATGATCTTGTCTGCATCCAGGCACATCTACGCAGGGAAGACTTTAACATATACCACTTGCGCAATTTCGTTGTTATCCTTAACTCAATCGACCTAGGCCTCAGGTTTGACACTTACAGCGAGGTCAAGGCAGATGATTTCAACGTCACGAACGCGCACTGGCTGATACAAAGGGACCTCATTGGCGGCTTCCACCAACAGGTGATGGGAAAGGCAGACCAGACCCCAGTGACCTACATGCACAGCTTCTGCGACAGTCATCCCACCCGATGTTTCCCCAGGCACTTTCTAGTCTACATACACTGCACTAACATACAGTCTGGGTACCTATTCCCCCCCCGGGAGCAGCTCATGGAAGCTGTACAGGCCGTCAGTACAGGTGGGGACCCCTACCACGCTACCATTCCAACCACTGAGCAGGAACTGATGCGCGCTCTAACGTATCTAAAGGAACGTGAACTGCCAGCTTCGGAGCACATGAACCTTGGTCTGCACTCCCCCGTGTGTCGAAGTACCTGCACGACCTGCTGGGCAACGGCGACGTGACCTGTATCAGGAAGGAGTGTCGCCACAGTGATCTAACAATTTCACAGAACTACCAGCAGGACTTTGCCCAGGTGAAGCAAATTCTCCAGAAGCACCCCGACTTGGCCAAGATGCAGAGTGTCCCGCAATTCAAGCAGAGAATAGTTGAGGGTGATGGGGACACATCCCACAGAGTGACTGCCCCAATGCCTCATAGGCTCACACACCTGAGAACAATACACCAACTCGCGGAATACTTTGTGCAGCACATGCTGGGTGTCCCTGAAAATAGCCCTCACTACAGGGACCCAGCATATCTGCTGCCTCGCAGCTACGATCTACAGCTTGAGGACAACAGGGACATCACTCTACTGGAGAGAAACATCAGAGCCCTCCCAGACAATTACCAATTTAATTTGTTGGCAGCGATGAACGGTTTCCTTGACGAACAAAAGGAAAAGATTAGAGCCCTAACAGAAGCCCTTGGTGGGACAGCAGAGTCTACAGCTCCGACGGCTGCTGCTGCGCCCCTCCCTACGGAACACACTGCTATTGGTGCCGGCGCCCAGTCCCCTCAAGTATCACATGCCAGCGGCCACCCTTTACTCCGGCCACAAGCGGGTCCAGTTGAGCCCACTCCATCTCCCCCACATCAAGCCACTGTTGACCGCCCCTTCCCCGGCCTCCTGCCCCAACATCAAATGCCAGAGGGACCAACCAGAGACACACGTCGGAACCCATATTCTCGCACTGCGAGCGCTTTGAACATGATCCCTACGGACAGTAATGATGAGCCACAACAGAAACGTCAGAGGTATGCTTCCTGTGTTCCAATCGGTGACCTAGACTTGGCGCAACTACAGGGGGCGGAGTCACCCCAACGGGTAACAAGAATACCCCATCAGACGTCAGTGTCAGATTCTCTAGTTGGTGGCCCCGCTGTTGCAATGGTACAGCCATACACCCAGCTCCAGCGGGGTGAGGACGGTAGATTTAGTTTGACGGAGCTGGCCATAAACGAACTGTCCCCCACATCAGAGAAAGAAAGGGAGTCTTTGGGTACGGCAGGAGTTTGCCTTAAAAGGACTCGCCAAATCATGCTAGTATGCCACGATGTTATCGCTATGGCGAAGTCCCTGCCAAGGAAGA
>CALLAT010000061.1 GCA_938002085.1 uncultured Pseudanabaenaceae cyanobacterium | reverse complement strand
TGCTGGTATAGCTTGCCTGCCTGTTCCAAAACCTGGGGAACCAGCGATTCAGGAATATTGGACTGGATGCCGGACTGTTCTTGAGTCATCAGGCTTGTGAGAGGTAAAGCATCAACCGTTAGTAGCCTTAGTGTTCCCGGTGAATACGCGAGAATGGAGAGGCTTTTGCAGGGCCTAAAAGCAAGATAAATAACCTAGCTCAGGGCTGCAAATGCTCGGGGATAGCTTTACCAGTCCTCCCCACCGCCGCCGCCGCCACTTTCGCCGCCGCCAAAATCTCCGCCACTTTCGCCGCCGCCAGAATCCCCGCCTGAACCAGCCTCACTGAAGGTATAGCTGGACTGATATCCAACGGCAACAGAACCACCACTGCTGATCACTCTACGTTGCTGTCGAGGCACAATTTTGGAGTCGAAGTAATGGCAGAAATGACAGTGTAAGTCGTGCTGATTGCCTTCGCGACGGGGAGTGCTCTTGAAATAAATTGTGTCGTGATGACAGTCAGGGCAGCGGGTGTTGTCGTGACTGCGAAGACGCTGCCAGTAATAGGCATTGAGCACATCTTCAGGGTGGCAGCGATCGCAGCGCCACCCCACATAGGAAAGATTCCCCAGCTTATAGGCAATCCCTTCAGGCAGTTGTTCTGGCGTGCATTCAATCAGTTTCTCCGAAAAGCACTGCTCGCGAAATTCCGCTTGAATCGTCTCAGAGGAGCAACTGCTCGCGACTTGACCACAGGCGGTGCAAAACAGTTCAGTTTGATAAGGCTTAAACAGCTCAGCCTGGAGGAAAGAGAGCGGCCTAAACATCTTGCCCCCTAACCAGTACAGCGGAGGCATGAGCAAAATCGCCATGCCATCACTCAAAACCGCAAAAGAGCCCGACAGTAAAATCGGAGTGAAGAGGAGCCCAAACACAGTCGAAGCAATGAGTGGAGCCGGATCAGACCGCAACCATTTCCAAAAGCTTGATTGGAGGCTGGGTACATTCCGGTGAATTTGAGAACTGTCTAGGCCCTGGCGATCTCCCAACTGTTTCCCATAGTGCTGCATCAACAATGCCGTCATTGCCACCAAGACCACCTGGAGCAACAAAAAGACAATGCCCAGCCCAAACACATCCCAACCACTCTTACAGACCTCTGGAGGGGGCAAACACCGGAGCATGGTCTCGCAGTCTTGAGGGAACCAAGTCGTACATCGAATCGCCATCGCAGCGAGATTGAGGATGCCACTGGCGGCGACCACCATGCCCCACATGGCCAGCTCATGGAGCCACTGCCCTTGGGGCTTTAGCCCAGGAATATTAATGGGGCCAATGCGCGCCAGAGACTGAAGATTCAGGGCTCGCTCCTGCTCAGTGTCAGGGTCCTGGCTGTCGCAGAAAGGTTCAAACGTTATGCGTTTGTATTGATAATGCAAGAACTGCCCCAGAAGCCAATAGCCCCAGAGTTCAAGACAGGTCCCGGCAACGACGAAGCCAGCATTGAGCGATCGCCGCCAGTCATCATTCTTGAGTAGTAACAGCAACAGTAGCCAGATAACTACAGCGAAGAGAATGCCAAACCGCAGCAAATAGATCTTTTTTTGAGTCAGGCGCAGCATCATTACCAACTCTCCCCGGCACCACCGCCACCGCTTTCACCACCGCCAAAGTCTCCACCATCGGAGCCACCACTCGAATACCCACCACCGCTGGAGCCACCCGAGTAACCACCGCCCGAGTAGCCACCACCCGAGTAGCCGCCGCTAGAGTCGCCACTGCCCCAGGAACGACGACGAGAAAAACCTCCACGGGATGATCGCTTCACAGGCTTGGAGTACTTGACATCCTTAGTCTCTTCCTGTTGATAGTCACAACGGTGGCAATGCTGCTGAATCAGCTGCTTGCCGTCTCCCCTTTTCGAGGGGGCTTTTGTGAGGATAGTCTTAACTTCCAGCGTTTTAGCCTGGCAAGCGGGGCAATCTCTATACTTGCCATTTAAAAGATGATTAGAAAACAAATGCAGTTGAAATCCATCTG
This sequence comes from uncultured Pseudanabaenaceae cyanobacterium, assembly GCA_938002085.1. Lineage (GTDB taxonomy): Bacteria > Cyanobacteriota > Cyanobacteriia > PCC-9006 > JAAUQQ01 > JAAUQQ01. The sequence goes on along the minus strand of CALLAT010000061.1, from coordinate 1,611 downwards.
TGGGAGTTGCTGAGAAGGGATGGCAGACCGGACAGTGATAAGCCTCATACTGCATCATCTCTAACTGTTCTATTGGGGAGAGATGGGGACGTAACTCAGGCAGACTTAGACGCTTCAATTTGGTAGCTTTAAAGCCATCACGTCGGGCACAAACCTGGCAACGAGGCGCGGCATACTGCTGGCGACGCCATCGTAAACCCAAGGCAAAAGTTGCAAACACACCACAGGGCAGCCCTATTATCCAAGTCCCCATAAACAGGGAAAAGAACAGAGCCACTGCAAGGAACAGAAAGTAGAGGACGGCAACGAGCGCAACGACAGGAAACAAAAGACAGAAGGCAGCAGCGGTCGATGACAGTGGGACAGCCTGGCCAGCATCTCGACGCCAAAAAGCAGTGGCATAGCTCAGCCAGCTTTCAAGACAGAGCCAAGCTAGAGCCAGGAGCGCAATATAAAAGCTCGATAGAGGACGAGCACTCGCAAAACTCAGCATCGCGATCAACACGATTCCTGAGCCGAGCCATGCCAAAGCTTTAGCGAGTCTTCGTTCTGTTAACTCCTGCATCGGCAACGGGTGATCGCTAGCGCCGTTCGCCCCGACACTCCCCAAGCCGCGAAGCATTGCCAGCCAGACATCATACAAGCCGTCTCGCGGCGCAATGTCAGTCCGCCCCGCAGGAGGCATCAGCCCAAGGGGACTAGGAAATTTCAGTCGCTGACTCAACCCATAGGCAGTCAGCATTACCAATATCCAAACATTGGAGGATGTGAACCAGCGAGCGAGCCATCCAGTCTCTTTAGCAACGGGAGATGCTTGGCTAACGGGTGATGCTGCAGGACGATCGCTCACCGAAACACCAGCTGCTTGACCTGGCTTTAACCGCTCAGCGATCGCTCCAACCCCAGTCACGATTCCAACTTCGAAGTTGCCCTGCTTAAACTCTGGCGTGACTTGCGTACGCAAAATTTGCCCAGCCTGGGCATCCGTTAGCAGAGACTCGATACCATAGCCCGTTTCAATCTCAGTACGACGCTCATTCTTAGAAACGAGAAACAGGACACCATTATCCTCACCAGCTTTACCAATGCCCCAAGCATTAAATAGCTCCGTCGCAAATGCCTTGGGGGTTGCGGAGGGCTTGGTATCCAACACCGTCACAACTGCAATTTCGGAACCGTTACTCGCTTCCACCTCAGCAATCACCTGATTGAGCCGTTGCTCCGTCTCCTCGCTCAATAGCTCAGCTTGATCGCTCACCCAGCTGCCATTGAACTCTCGTGGATTCGGCACATCTGCCACTGCCACTGCCACCGCCAAACTATGGGAAGCGGCTCCACCCAGCCCACCTAGAGCCAGAGCCAAACTCAAGCAAAATGGTAGAACTCGCTTCAACATCCTGGATATCCCTGAACAATCATTCCAATCGAGTTGCTTCAGCATCACCAGCTGCCTCCGGCACCGCCACCACCGCTACTGCCCCCGCCAAAGCTACCACCGCCAGAAGAGCTGCTACTGGAGCTACTCGAACTTCTGGAAGAGGAGCTGCTAGAAGAACTACTGGAGTAACTAGAGCTGGAATAAGAACTGCTGCTGCTGGAATAGACTGGCTT
>CALLAT010000060.1 GCA_938002085.1 uncultured Pseudanabaenaceae cyanobacterium | reverse complement strand
CCATATCGTCTTGAGACGAGGCATGAAGCTCAGCATCGTAAAGCTGTTCACTCACCCATATCCCGCCTTTGCTCACCCAAGGAAAGTCAAACTTAGGAGAACCATCACTCTTAAGCTCAATCCACTCCAAACCATCAGAGTGGGCAGGCTCAGACTCACCCTTAAAAACAGTGCGGGGGTTAATGAGGCTATTGCCCCGAGAAGTCCCCACCCACAGCTCATCAAAGTTGACGTCCGAGCCCTTCTTAATGACCATCTGGCCGGACTTCAGCTCAGGCATCAGATTCTCACTGTCGTAACGGCCCACGGGCAAAAGTAAGTCATTCAGCATCAGTCGTTAATCTCTCCAGCGTCAAGTAATGGAATGAACTGCTCAGCAATCTGCTGTGGCAGGTCGTTAAAGCGCTGCTCCAGCTCAGCCGATAAGCCAGGCCCGGTGCCAGCGTCTCCGTCCTGAGTGATGCCCGGTACGTCCTCGCCTCGGTGCTCCCAAATCGAGATAGCGACATTGGGCAAGTAAAGACCGACCGGGCGAAACTCTAGGTTGTAAGGCCCTTCCCCGTAGTTCGGAAGGACCAAAATTTTTGAACGGTTGAGCGGAACGGTACGTGATGCAAGTTCCTGTTGCTCGTAGAACTGGTTAAGGTAGCCCCCCCGCCGCCAGGTCCGTTTAACCTGGCTTCCGGTTGAGGTCGTTCGAACCTTAATCAGCCGTTTGGTGAATGCAGCTTGAAACCGAATAGGCTCCAAATTTGTCAGCTCAGCAACTGAGAAAGTCGCCCGCAAACTCCACGAATCGGGCGATAAATCAATCATCAGTCAGCCGTTTTTACGGTGTCCAAATCAACGGCAAAGCCTCATCCTCTAAGGCTTCCTCTGCTGCAATCTCGTCTAAGCGCTCGTCGTATTCACCGCTATAGAGGAAATCCTCCAGCTCTGAAAGCGTGACCGCTTCGGCCACGCCCCCAGAGTCCGGGCGAACCGCAAACGCATAAGAGCTGCCATCCCTAGCAGCGACCTCGCCCCAATTGGGGGGAGGTGCTGCCAAGGTCTCGGAAAACCCAGGATCACCCGGAAGCAGAATCATGCGCCGCTGCTGTCCTTGGGATCAAAAGAGCCCACCGTCCAGCCAGCCTCAGCCGCTGCGACTCCAGCCGCTTCGCTGGGGTCGGAGAAGGTGGAAACAGAGCCCGCAGCGGTCTGCTTCTGTGCCCGAGGTGGCTTGGGAGTCGAACCCCAAATCAAGTCATTCTCGTTACCTGTCGCGAGCTTGACGCCGAGTTCCCCCGTCGCCTCAGCTACTTCAGCGCGAGTGAGATTCCAGGCGTACTTGTACCCGCCTGGCATGTCCACATAAACCGTGCGAGTCTTTCCTGCCAGCTTCACCCCGCGATTACTGCCACCCCGGCTAATGGTCCAACCATCGGCCCGCAGTGAGTTACGGGTCGCAGTTTTGCTGCTGCAAAAGCTGCTCACCCGACCGGATGCAAACTCCTTAGAAGCTCGTCCCGGCTTGGGGCTGTTGGCCCCAAAGAAGACACCCGCAGCGCCTTCATAAGTGGTTTGCCCCAAGATTGCCTTGTAGGCATTGTGTATGGACTCTTGGGTTTGAAACCCATATTTCAGGCCCCCCGCAAGCTCCGTATACACAAGGATTCGATTTCCTCTACGTCGTGCCATAACCCGTTACTCCCAGTGAATTAGTCAGCCCCCAAAACCAAAACCGCCCTAGACGTTAGGGCCGGTCACATCATCAGCATTCAGCTTGAGGATGGTAGAGACGGTGCTATTTACCTGAGTCACCACGTCGCCGTTTTCGAGCTGCTGCAAACCACCAAAGGCACCCACACCGAAAGCGGCTAGAGCTTCGCCATCAGCAGCGGTTTCGTTGCTCGTTGCTTGGGCAGCGTTGCAGCCTTGCAGAAGCTTATAGATAGCTTCAATAACGCCCACATCCGTCAGAGCCGCCACCGGGTCACCAGTCAATGCAGAGATGCTGATTTTTACATCGCCACCATCAACGGCAACGGCACCCGCAGGCAGTGCCTCAGAGATTTGCTGAAAAGTCAGGTCAGTCGCCATAAGTCCCCCAAGACCTAAAGAATTTGGCCTGTCAAGGTATAACTTCACACCGGTCAAGCTCGCAACACGCAAGCCATGATTGGAAAGCTATATGAGGGAAGGATTACAGCCTCTCAGAATGTCCCCGTCCTTTCGTAGCGACATAGTATGTTGACAATTTTGCTAAGCAGTATGGGAGAGGGCACTTGGGTACTGCTTATCTCCAGTTTGTTAACAATTATTACAGCCGTGTAGGAACCTCTTCGGGTCGCGAAATTGGCCATAAATCGAAGGTGCCCCGCTCCACTTCGAAAAAGCTTCCTTCAGGTGAAACGTAGGACTGTTCCCCCACGGTCGCAGGCACCTTAAATTCAAACGTTGCTGCCACGGGATACATCCTCACCGAGCGCTTACGCCGCAATTCGTTCTGGTCTTCCTGTTCCCCTGCAATCCGGTTGCTCAAAGGTTTCGCAGTCGTCAGCTTTAAGAGGCGCTCTGCATTCCGCTTGGCTTCCCCAGGGGTGCTGCCATGGCTCATGATTTTTCGGCCATTGTCCAAGGGAATCACATGGTAGAACCGCCCCCAGTTGTAGGGTTTGAGAATGCGCTTAAGTTCTTCCCAGCTCGTCTGCTTGAGGTCGGGAATCTTGAGGATAGAGCGCTTATATTCTGGCTCTCTGGCTCCCCAGGGTGGCTCTGACTTGTTCTTGTAGGTGACTCGCAAAACTCGCTTGTCTGGGGCGGGTGTGCGGGCTGACCTGGCTTCCTCGCCAATGATGACCCCAACGTCTTTACCAGCCAGGCGGCGATGGGATGTGATCTCTTCTACAATCTGCTGCTCAATCAGCTTCTGTGGCCCTTCTACCCTGATTCTTTCGTTGGTCCGGTTATCGGGGTAGAGGTCCACCGCACGGGTTTCTCCTAGGGCTTGATTGCCTGCAATTTTGCCGGATGTGAGCTGTGCGTCTAGCTCCGCTGCAATGACATAAACGCCATCGAGAAAGGAGTCTAAGAAACGCTCTGAGCCAGACTGTAGAAAGGCTCTAAGCTTCTTACTCGGAATCTTTTCGAATAGCTGCTCATACTTCTCTGCCAAAACGAAACGCGGCCCGCCTTCTCTCCCCCAACGGGCAAACCGTGGGTTGGTTTGTCTCAGAAAGCTACGAATCTGGGTGAACTGGCTGAGGGCTAGATTCCGCCCCAGGATGCCAGCCGTTGAGCGTACAGCCCCATTTAATTCGCCCAGTAGCGCCACCGCTGCATCATCGCTGGCCGCTGCTGTCACCAGCTTCGCTAAGCTGGCTGACCCAACCACGGGCAAAACAGCAGTGATGCCATAGCCCAAGGCAATGGACGTAAGCCAGCCCGCACCCGAGCCAATAAAGCCCCCCCAGGTTGAGAATAGGGAAAGCTCTAATTGCTCCTGTTCCTGTCGTATCTCTGCATCAGTTTGATTCCAGTCAAATTGAACTAATTCAAATGCAGCATCTGTTATCCAGTCCACCGCATCAGAAAAGCTAAAATCACCGAATAGAAAGCTAGCAGCAAAACCTAAAAGGTTCTTTCCTCGGACAAATAGCCGCTTTAAGAAATCTCCCTTTCTGACTGTTTCAACAACTTCGGTAAAGTTGATTTTCCGAATCCCGCTACCTTCGGTAACAACGTTTCGAATTTGACGCGATAGCAAACCGCTTTTAACAATACTGGCGCTCATGATAGCGGTGCTGTTGGATTATCTAAGTCGAGGGAATAACGCAATCTCATGCTGTAAGCCGTAGTGGCTACAATTTCCCCACCGTCCAGGCTGGGAACGTTGCTTGAGGGCTCCGCTATAGCCCCTAATTTCTGCCCAGTTGGCAGGGTTTCATTTTTGTCGTCTTGAGCGGAATAACCTGCTTGCATAAGCTTGGCGATAGTTTCAAATACGCCCAGATCATCCAGGGTTGTAATTGTTTCCCCTGTGAGCAATGAGACATCAATAAAGACTTTCCCACTCTCAACAACACAACAGCTATTACCAGCATTTGAAAGCTCACCAAAAGTTAAATCGCTCATTCTTCGTTTCCTTGACTTCTATCAATAATTCGAGGCGGTTCTTTATCTAAGTTGCGTGGGTCTCTGGGATTACGCCACTTTCTGATGAATTCATCCCAGCCGTCATCTTGTTGGGTGAATTCTTTGATAATGGCTTCAAATCCTAATTCCGCCAGTTGCCCAGCAGTGCGACTAAATGCAGCTTTGACGATGCCCCCTGAATGTCTAAGCGCGATTAAGTCTTCTTTAACCGTGCCTTTATCTTGATACTCCCAACCAATGATTTCACCCTCAAAAGGTTGTAAAAACTCTTGTGGTGTATCAGCAGTTGGATTGACTGAATATCGAACCTTTCTAACTTTGGGATTCCCCCTATATCCCAAGTGGTCAGAGTTGGCGACAACATAATCTTGAGTGACTAAAGCAGCGTTCTTTGCAGCGACAGTTTCAGCCGTATTACTAATCACCCCCCTCGCTGCATAGTCAGCATCAACAGCCGTTTGAGCTGAGATTCCATAGAGTTCGACTAGCCCCTCGGCTAAGTTCTTAAACTCAATTATTTGAGTTTCACCCGCTTGATTAGTTTGCTCAATTTGAGCGGGGAATTGCCCCATGAGCGCATCAACTTGCCTTGCAAGCCAACTGATCATATCGGGGATGTTATTCAGCTCAATCGTATCGCCTGATTCCCCATAGAAAGTGAGGGGAACCGAGACGGGAAACTCATCAACACCGATGGCGCTTGCAAGCTTTGAAAGGTCTACTTGTTGAGGTGGGAAAACCTCTGATTCCCCCTCTCCGACGGATAGACATCTAACTTTGCTGTAAACCGCTCCAATGCCAGCCGCTAAAGCTTCCTGACCTCCATGGAGTCCAGCGATTCCTTGTCCGGTCCAGGTGATGCCAGATTCAGTGCTTTCAACAGTGCTAGACCCGCAGAAACCGCTGCTGTCCCTGCCATCGCCACTACTGCCATCGCCACCACTAGCACCGCTGTCAGTGCTGCCGTCACTGTCCCCAAAATCGCCACCAGCACCACCGCCGCCACTCGTGCCACCGCTGAATCCTTTGGTATTGGAACCGATGGTAAAGGGGCCGATGGTCGTTGGGCTGACGGTCTCAGGTCTGATTGTGTTGGAGCCGATCGTATTGACTCCAACGGTGTTCGGATTAACCGTTGGCATGGTGAGTTATTCATCTACAGAAGTTGATTCGGTGGTGTCTTCGCTGTCCTCCACAGGTGAGGGGGGAGGGCAGGCAGGCAGGGGAATAGAGCCGCTACCCTCTGCCAGCAGTGCTTTTTCTAGCTCTGCCATGAGGTCGTCGATTTTGGCGCAGGGGTCGCAGTCTTCCGTCTCGGGTTCCGTCTCTGGCTCACCATTGGGGGCAGTCGGTGGGATGGTCTGGCCCGGTGCTGATGCCCCGCCGCCGCCAGAGATGCCGCCGCCAAAACCGCCGCCGCCAGGAGTTCCAACGCCAGGAGTTCCGCCGCTGGGATTGCCGCCCACTGGGGCGCTAGGTCCAGGAGCAATAGGCCTAGATGGCTCACCGTCCTCTCCATCTGCTCCATCCTGTCCATCGGCTCCGGGTGGCCCTGGTGGTCCAGGTGGCCCTGGGGTTGCTGGTGCTTGAGGGTCTCGAATGGGGGGAGTCGAATCGGGTGGGGTGTAGCGCTCTGGGAGCTTGGGCGGGTCGCCGCAGTCGTCGGGCTGGCCATCGGCGCGAACTACGTCAAAGCTCACCCAGGTAGGCGGGGTAGCTTTGCGAGCACTGGCGAGCACGTAATACAGCGGGGTTGAGCCATAGGTAAAGCCAATGGCTGTATTGGTTCCACCGCCGCTTTCTCGCTCATCTTGCGTAATTGGACCTGCAACCCGGATTGGCCCAAAGGGATTCACAAAAGAGGGATTAGTGCCGTTTTGAGGTATCTGTATTGCGCCACTAACCAGATATGAAACTCCAGGACATTGCCCCCCTGTAAAAGGTCGGTTTCCGCTGGGATTAGGCAAGGGATAAGGGGTTGCTCCAGGCTGCATATCAAAGCCCCCAGAGGGGTTATTGGATGGCTGAACCGTGCCCGGTTCACCTGGTGTTGAAGGAAGCCCCCAGCTACCCCCAGCACCGCCGCCACCGCTGGCACCGCCCCCGGTTGAGGGAGTGCCCGAGAGGAAGGGAACAGGCATGGTTAAACGGCTTTGTACTGGGGCTGGATGTCGGCAATGTTGGGATCTGCTTCGACGTTTTCCCAGAGCTGTAGGCCGTTGGTTTTATAGTCCGCTTTCATTTTCAAGACGGCGCGGACCACCAGATAATCATTGCCGTCTGGGAATTTCTCTAGATTGCTTACAAAGGTGGGAATCGCAGAATCGCCAACTCGTTCTATTCGTTTTCCGTTGGGCTCATGGTCCCGTGCAGTGATGCCGACGTAGGCGATCAGCTTTTCTAAGAGGCCATCAACGTTTGTGGGGATGTCGGCGATGTTAAAAGCAGCCATGAGAACCATTCTCAAAGGAGTACTTTCATACTCTACACACGCATTCAAAGATGTATCAATTAATGCCTGAAAATCCTCGTGTCCCGAGTTCAAATCTCGGTCCTGGCATCGCAGCAAGATTTTTCAACTTGCCAAATAAAAAGCCTCCAAGAATTCTTGGAGGCTTTTTATTTGGCCATTTTTACTTGAAGAGATGATTAAAATACATGTCGAGAGAGTCATGTATATATTATTACTAGAGCATTTGGAATCTTCCAGGCACTCCTTGTAGCTTCCACTAACCTCCAACTCCTCACACCACACACCACCTGCAAGGGCTTGGCTTCTTTTCCGCTCAGCCCTAATCGGCCCTCACGCAGACGGCCATTGGTCACCTCTGTTCCGTTCAAGCGCCATGCTCCAAAAGTTCGTCCAAAACCAGCTCAAAATCGGCCTTGGTTTAGCCTTCCTGCTCTTCCTCGTCAACGGCCAAAATAACTCCACCGCCGCCCGAGCGAAACGCACGGTCGCGAGCCAAAACTCCACTCCTGTCGCCCTAGCTGCTTCGGCCCCAGCCGCGATTGCCCCAACGGGCGTCACTGGCTGCGCGACCAATCAGCGCCAGGTTCAGCTTCCTGCCGATGCCGTGCTCAACCTGCGCAGTTATGCCAACGGTCCCGTTGTCAGCACCCTGGCTCCCGGTGCAACCGTCACTGCTCAACAGCGAGACGGAGCATGGCTAGAAGTCACCACTGCATCCGGCCAATCGGGCTGGGCATTTAGTCAATACTTGGGCTGTCAGTAGAGGCAAAGCAACGCCTACTCTTTATCTGTGCCGATCACTCATTTACACCAAACAGCAATACCTGGGTGAATTGGGTCGCACTAAAATTGTCATCGCTAATCATCAGTAGCGATCGCCGCCCATCCGCCAAACGGGGCCCGAAGGTCATCCCCTCCAAATTACTCAGGGGAATATCCAACGTCGCCAGGTCTAGAACCAACTGCTTCTCCACGGGAACGACCTGCTCCAGCCCACTTTCCAACAAGCTGTTACTCGTCTGAATATCCGTCGCCCGGCTGCGATCCACCTCATAAAGCCGCACATTCATACCGTTATTCCCCGGCATTCCGACAGAGCCCTCGGCGTACATACGCTCCAGGGCTAAATAGCGCTCGTCATCTAGGGCCAGTAGCTCCACCAGCCCTGCTGCCGCCAGCGCATCGGATGGATTTGGCGGAGCCACAACAGGGTCAGTGTTGTAGAGATATTCCCCGGCCAGTTGTTCCGTTTCCAGATCAAACAACATCAGTCGTGACGGGCTGCTTTCCCCCACCGCCGCTTTGGGTCCATCCTGGGCGAGAGCATTCTCCGTCGCCGTGACCAAATACTTCTCACTCGGCGTTAGGGTCAGGCTTTCAAAGCCTAGGTTATTTGCCACGCCCCAGTCTGGGCTGGGGATATAGCGCCTAGGGATGGGGAGCGATCGCACATGCTGCCCTGCTAAATCAAACTCCCGTAGAAAAGGCGCAATTCCCTGGGGAGAAATCCCTTCCGAAGAGACCCAAATGGTAGACCGAGGCGTCAGAGCAATCCCCTCTGGATCAACCGTATTGGCTTCAAATAGATTGTTATCAGGCTGGTTAATGGCTTGGGTGCGCAGAAAACGAATCTGTTCGGAACCAAAACCATCGCCATCAGTCTCCATTTTTAGACGATAAAAACGGGCTGGAGCATTCTCGCTGCGGTCATCCGAAATACTGTAGAAAACTTCGTTCTCGGCATCGTAGGTTAAGCCAGATAGCCCTCCCAATAGGGCATCATCCAAAATCAGGCTCCGCCCGCCAAACTTAGCTTCTCCCAAAAACTCCAAAGACTGAATCTGACGAAGCTTGGCTCGCCTAGCTAAAGAGGTCGCCCTTTCTTGGGATTCAGCAGAAGGTTGTGTCACTGCCAGGGCCAATGCGACCCCCAACAATCCCCCCAACCAGCCATTCAATAAACGTAGGCCAATCCGTCTAATACCAACGATTCCAGCCATGGCATCCACGTCCACACCGCTGCCATGAAGCTACCTCAAATCCACAAAGTCCCAGCCCTGCGGGGGACATGTCTTAAAGGGATTTCACAAAAGTAGGCTGAATTGGCCGCGAATATAGAGGAATCGCAAGAAGAACATTGCCCCTATCCGTAGTCAGCCCCCCGATCCCTTGCCCCTAGTCCCATCAGTTAAACCGTAGGAGCGCACCGTCGTTCACCCGAAAGGCATTCGAGGGTCAGCAATTAGGGTTTGAAATGACACCCGGCATCCCTGGTTGAGTTGTTGGACAACCATCGTGCGCCTGCCCAGGATTCAAGACATAGTCATAGGGATTTAGAACGAAATCTAGTAATCCACACCTCGCTTCAAGTCCACGCCGCGCTCCGCATAATGCTTGTGACAAACCATCTCTGAATGGACCGAGGCCAGCTCAAAGTAATCCGGCGCATTCTTACAACGCCCCGTGATGATCACCTGGATATCGCGAGGCTTACGCAACAGAGCATTCACAATCGGTCCCTGGGGCAGCAGCTCAAGATCCACCGTAGGGTTGAGTTCGTCCAAGATGATGGTCTTGTAGAGGCCTGAGGCGATCGCCGTCTTGGCAATTTCCCAACCCCGCTCCGCCTCCACATAGTCGATCGCCTGCTGCTGTCCCCGCCAAACAATGGCATCCCGCCCAGACCTCTGGTGATCTACCAAATCGGGATAGCTCCTTTGCAGCGCCGAAATCGCACCATCCTCGGTATAGCCGCTGCCCCCCTTGAGCCACTGCAAGATCAGCACCCGGTGGGACTTGTCCTGACTAATGCCCTTACCGATCGCCTGGAGCGCCCGACCCAAAGCACTGGTGGACTTGCCCTTCCCCTCGCCGGTATAGACCTCAATGCCCTTTACCGCCGGGCTGTCATGGTGATGGGGCCGCATTTCAGAATGCAGGTCAGCAATCTTCAACAGTGGTGGCGGTGCTCCCCGTCCCGTCGCAATGACTTCCAGGCCCTGGGGCTTTTTCTTCAGCGTCCGAATCACCTCATCCACAGGCAACAGGCCTAGATCCAACAGTGGATTCAGCTCATCCAACACAACCACGGAGTAGAGTCCCGAAGAAATCGCTCCCTTCGCGACCGCCCAGCCCCGCTGGGCTTCTTGCTTATCAAAGCGGGTAATTTCCTCTGCGCTGAAGAACTCAGCCCGGCCGGTACGCACTTGATCAATAAGGTGAGGGAAACCCTGCTGGAGCGCCGCGATCGCCGCATCCTCGTCATAGGTTCGCCCCGGCCCCTTCAAGAACCGCAGCAACAGCACCCGCGTCTGACGGTTGCTATTAATGCCATAGCCAATGGAGCGCAGCACCACCCCCAGAGCAGCCTGGGACTTGCCCTTGCCTGCCCCGTCATAGACATGGATCTGGCCCGTGGCGCGACCCGAGGTCTCCTGGGCAGTGCGAATTCCGATTCCCGCTTGGGTCATAGGTTTGAGCGAGGTAGTGGCTAATGGGGGTAATCGCGTTCGGTTTAAGTTGTAGACCTAAAAAGCTTGATTATCTATCTATATGATGACCTCATCTCCTTATTATTGGTTACTTATTGCCTTCTGGAATCCGCCACCTTGACGAAGTGAGGTGAGGCCGCAGCAGGAGCCAATTGTGCTCAACCTATGGGCAGCTTGACCCGGAGGCACTACAATGCACCAGACTTGATGCACAGCCAGCCATGTCCCCCCTCGAATTGGTGCTCCCACTGCGGGCTATCGTGCTCCAGGCCCTGTTTCTTACCGTTGCAGTGGCGATCGAAGCCGTCGTCTTCGAGCGTCAGTTCGGTATTAGTAAGTCCGGCAGCGTGCTCTATTCCTTCGCGATCAACCTTGTTAGCACCGTGGTGGGTTGGAGTATTTTCCTTGGAGTGGAGCCGTTTTTACCCGATGACTGGCGCATGGCAGCCATGAGCTTTGTATTCTTCAATCAAGTCTTTGGCAATTTAGATATCTCTGTCATTGCGCCGGTGTTGGCCTTTTGCACCTTCCTTGGAACATTGTTCCTTGAGCTCCAGGCAATGAATTTCTTCATTCGCATTTGGTCCCCACCCACCCCGCCTCAGCAGCATGACACCACTCGGGTTAACTTTGACCGCCTGAGCCGCTACCGCAGTTCCGAGACCTCCCGCTACCGCAGCAATGCCATCTTGCGAGCCAATGGTTTTAGTTATGGTGCGATTCTCTTGATGCTCCTCGTGCTCCAGCGAGCGAACTTCATCTAAACCGAATGGCGTGGAGCGCTAACTCTTTTCCGTTTCCTTGGAGCATGTATATACCTGCATGACTCGATGCTAAGACCGACCCAGCTCTGATACTTTGCCCATTGGCGAACCATCGGTTAATCTTCGTTCCATGCTGTCTCCCCGGCCAATCACCTGACCCATGAAGACTCTGCTGCAATCGTTTTGGCAATCGTTGTGGGGAATGCTGCGCCCAACGAGCTTTTACTCCTGGCAGACGTCCCTGTGGATGAGCCTTTTGGCCTGGCTGTTAGCCCAGGCTGCCAGGGCTCCAGATCAAGTCAAGGCTCCCATCTCAGTTCATGACATTCTCACCAGCTTCAGCTGGATGTTCTTGATCTTGGCCGTGGGCTGGCTCACCGCAGTCCAGCCAGTCAAGCTTTTGGGACAGAATTTAGGCCCCTGGATTACAGGGGCGTTGGTCTGTCTCTTCCTTTTTGTGCGGGGAGACTACATCTTGCCCAGGGCAGCGATGATGACCTGGCCGATGATTTCGGCTGCGATCGCCGCATTCCCTGAATTTATTGATATTGAGAAAGGCTTCTCTATTCCTCGCAAGCTGAGGGTCCGTCAAAATCTCTGCATTATGCTGCTGGTGAATCTACTCCTCACCAGTTGGATTGCCTTTGGCTTCCGCATTAATGATTGGCTAGTGGACTATCCCGGTCTCTGGGGTGAAGGCTTCGACAACAGCTACTTCATCATGCAACGCCCTCGGGAAGACCGAGACTTTGCCCGGGGCCGCAACATCGTCCAGGAGATGGAACAGCAGCTCAAGCAAAACACCACCTTCAAGACCCAGTCAGAGGTGGAGCGCTGGCTCTTGGACAATCAAAATGATCCCTTGATCTTTCGTGACTCCGTCATGAATACCCTGGCCACTCGTCGCACCACGGACGATCGCCTGCCCCGCTTCCAAGACGATAGCTTCTGGCAACTCGAAACCATCGTCAGCGAGCCCACTTATAACGAAGTGGACTACCAAGTGGAACTGCGTGCCCGCTGGATTGGGCCCCGCGTCAAAGAAGCAGGTCACATGGTCAAGCACACCTGCGCCATCGACTTTGGCATCAACAAACGCGCCAGCCTCAACTGTCCTGGCAACATCATTGTGGTGACCAATCCCAACGACCCCGACAGCGCCATTATTCCTGGCGAAGTCCAAGAAGCACCGGTTGAAGAGGAAGTGATGGAAGGCATTGAAGCTGCACCAACGCTTTAGAAACCCCAGCAACCAGTACAAGATTCTCCTCCTCCCATCCGTCGTCATCCTGCCTGAGCATTCACCATGAACCTCCGCCGCCTATTCGTCATTGCCAGCAATGTCTTTCGCGAAGTCCTGCGCGATCGCGTCCTCTACCTCGTGGGCGTCTTTGTGCTCATCATGCTGCTAGCTGGCCAGCTGGTTCCGGAGGTGGCCAGCCTCGCAACGAGCAAGGTGCTATTGGACCTGGGCTTGGGGGCGATCGCCCTGATCAGTCTCGTCGTCACCGTCTTTGTCGGCAGTAGCCTAATCAACAAAGAAATCGAAAAGCGGACGGTTCTGGTCCTCCTGGCCAAACCCATGACCCGCAGCGAATTCGTCGTAGGCAAACATTTCGGCCTCTCCGCTGTCTTGGCAGTCCTAATTGCCGCCATGGGTGCCATCTACTTCCTGCTCCTGCGAGCCTACTCCGTCCCCTTCGACTTCATCCCTCTGTTCCTATCCCTGGTTTTCCTTTGGCTGGAGCTCAGCCTCCTCGCCGCAGTGGCCATGCTGTTTGGCTCTGCCATGAGCCCTCTGCTTACCACTCTGCTCACCTTCGCGGTTTACGCCGTCGGCCACCTCAGCCCCGACATCGTCAAGCTAGCTGCCATCGCCGAAAGCCCAGGCCTTCAGAAGGCCGTCCGCAGCCTTTACCTCGTGCTCCCGGACCTAGACCGCCTGAACCTTCGCAATGATGCAATTTACAGCAATTTACCCAATGCGCAGGGACTCGGCACGCTCGCCCTTTATGCCCTGGTCTACATTGCATTTCTACTCGCAGGTTCAACCCTTATCTTTCAACGCCGGGAATTCTAATGCCCCCCGAGGCAGAAGTCCCGCCCATTGCCAAGACAAGCCTCTCAATCCGCTCCCATCTAGGCTCAAGCAACTTGAGTGCTGCGATGCACCATCTCTTCACTCCGTAGAGCAAGCCCTCGGGGCAGGGAAGGGATAAGGTTCATCTGTCTATTTATTTTAATTAGAATGAACTTTAAGGTGCAGTGCTGATATCCCAAATGCACCAGGAACCGCGATCGCCCAACCCCTTATTGCCCAAGCAACTGGCTCTCTAGCGTCAGAGGAAATAGTGCCAAGCCTAAAGAAGTTGCAATTTGAAACAATTCACGGCCTTTCTTGCTTCCCCAGGTCATATCCCTCACCATTCAGAGGCTCTATCTCCCTTGACAAGCGGATTCTTTCGGTTGCCTGACAATACTGAAATTGCACCCTGGAGACTCAGTGATCTTAAGCACATAAGTCCACCTGTAACCTCACCTGTACTAACTCCAAACGCAAATTAGGTCATGAATGGGGAGAAAAGTCTTAATTTTGTTTTTCTTTTTAAGGCAAAAGGTTGAAGTCACTTCACAAAGCTCCAGGCTAGTCACCATAGAACTTTGCAGCACTTTATAGCCCCAAAAGTGCTTCCATTGGCCAAAGAGAAAGTCAGCCGAGTTGCTTAGACAAAACCTACTTTTAGCTGCCAACTAAGCTTTGTGTATTAACCCGTAGCGCTGCGCTGCGCTATTTGCGTAAGCGCTTGTAGATCCGAAAAAATCAATGTAGATTTATGGGGATTTTTTACAAGGAGTAAGTACTCGCTCAGGGTCTACCGATCCTCATTAGTACTTCTCTAGGCATTCCGTAAGGAAAGCCTGCATTCGAGAAACGCTCTTTTCCGGTCCTTCTGTGTCTTTACATCCCTGCAAGCCGATGAATTTTTGGATGCAGCTACGGAGTCGGGGTGGTCTGATCCTCGCGATCACGCTTCCTCTGGCCGCCCTAGCGACCCCGCTTCGCCTGACCGCACAAAACCTGATTACCAATACCGCCTTTGGTTCTGGTAATACGCCTGCGACCAGTACAAATGTGTCTTCGAATCCCGCGATTATCTCCGTGGGTCAAGCCAATTTGGAACTGGTTAAAACGGGCGATCGCTCTTCAGCTGAGCCAGGCGACACCGTGGTCTACCGTTTGATTTTCGCCAACCGAGGCGATGCAGCGGCGACTCTCGCAGCCATTCGAGACGACTTGCCCCAGGGTATGAACCTTGAGGAAGACTCCCTGCGAGCCATCTTGCGAGCAAACGGACAAACGACAGAGATTCCATTTGGGACCGTACAGGGCAATGGAGACGGAGGCTTCATTGCGGACATTGTTCCCGATGTATCCATTCCCCCTGAGGGCATTTTGGATGTTGTCTACGCTGCAGAGGTCACCCCAGATGCCCTGAGAGGAAGTGGTCGCAACCTTGCCATAGGCGAACTCCAAAATGGCTCACTGACCAACAGCGACACCCACCGTTTGCGTATTCGCCCCGGAATCACCAGCAACTGTGGCACCTTGCTCGGTCGCGTATTTGTCGACGACAACATGGATGGCTTCCAGCAACCCGGTGAAATCGGCGTCCCCTACGCAGTGATTTTCTTGGATGACGGCAACCGCATCACCACTGACGAAGAAGGTCTGTACTCGGTCAGCTGCCTGCGCCCAGGACGTCGAGTCGGCACCATTGACTACACCAGCGTGCCGGGCTATCAAATCACGCCGGACCCCAACTTTATTGACCGAGACAGCGTCTCTCGTTGGGTCAACATGGCACCTGGCGCAACTCGCCGCATGAACTTTGGCCTTAAGCCTTTGGCAGAGCCAGAGCCAGAGCCCATCCCAGTGCCTGAGCCAGAGCCAGAGCCTATTCCAGAGCCAGAGCCCGCTCCGATCCCAGTGCCTGAGCCTGAGCCTGAACCACAGCCCGCACCGGTACCTGCGCTCTTCTAGCGTTCAAGGCCGAACTTTCGATTTCGAATCGACTTCTCCTTTGTCCCCAATCGTGATGCGTTCGTCGCGCGACCCTCGCCAGAAGTGACTATGAAAAATTTGATGTTCCTCGAGTTACTCGAATATTGGCATCGGAGCATGGGTGGCCTCGGTGCAACTGACCAGTCTCATCGCTGGTCTCGCCAGGGTGCCTGGTTGAGCCTAGGACTCACTGCTTCTTTGCTCGGTCTAATCGGACCAAGCGCCGCCCTAGCTTCGGAGCAAACCGAGCTAAGTAGCGATGCTGCTCCTGAGCTAGCCACACCGGTTGAGCCCGATGCTTCTCCGGAAAAGTCTTCTGTTGCTTCGGCAGTAGAAACTGAATCGGCAGCGGAGGCTATCTCCGAAGAAACGGAGGGATTCTTCCAGCAGCTGTCCCAAGCCAGCGAATCTGATCCGCTCTTCATCGAGCCCGTTGAGCCTGAAGAAGCAGTTGACTCTTCAGACTCCATGGAAATGTCAGACATGGATATGTCTGACGAGGATGACCGATGGATTAAGCGTGACCAGCTGGGCACGCCTTCCACCGCCGACCCAGATTCCGACTTTGTGGGCGGTACTTCCTTCGAGGAGCGCCAAGACCTGGGTCGTCCTCCCGCTTGGTCTGACTACGACGGAGAAGTCGAGGTTGAACCTCTCACCAATAGCGCCGCCACAGCCGCTAGCGACAGCATTCCCAGTATCGAGTTTCTTCAAGTAGAGCGGACTCCAGCCGATGGTCGCACCACAGCGCTCATCCAAGGTCAGGTTGTAGATGGGGATGGAAACCTCTTCACTGACGATGTCTTAGTCACGCTCACCGCAGCGGCGGGTCGCTTCATGGGCGATGACGCCGACGACGATCGCGCTGGTTTCCAGGTTGTCGCCCGCAACGGTGATTTCCAGGCAAGACTGCAATCTCCCCTCACGGCCCAGTGGGTGAGAGTTCGCGCTTCCATCGACCCCCAGTGGGATTTGGACCTAGACAGGGATCAGCTTCCTCGGGAAACGGATAACCTTGCCTTGCCAAATACGCCTTATAAACCCTTGGCGTCTTTGAAACCCGTTGAGTCTTACACCTCTGTTGAGTTCATCACCAACCTGCGACCCAGTTTGGTCTCCGGTAGCTTGAACTTGCGCGTCGGCAGAGGCAACACCAATTTCTATGGTCCCTTCGAGGAATTCCTCAGTGGCGACGATGATTACGGTGTTGATGTGGATGGCGGACTGTTCGCGATCGGCAGCCTGGGCGAATGGCTATTTACCGGTGCAGTCAATCTGGACCATGGCCTAAACGACGACTGTGACGACGGCACTGGCAGCCTATTTTCCACCGGCTCTAGCTGCGAAGATCGCTATCCGGTCTACGGCGACAGCTCTGAAATTAATAATCTGACGCCTTCCAAGGACAAAGTCTTTGCTCGTTTAGAGCGCACCTCTATTATTCCGGGTGCTGAGCCAGACTTCATCATGTGGGGCGATTGGTTAACCAACGAGTTCTCCCGTCCCTCTCAGTTGTTCTCTGCCACAACTCGCACCCTACACGGTGCCAAGGCAAACTACAGCTTCGGTGGATTACAGGTCACTGCAGCCTACGCGAATGACATTGACGGCTTCCGTCGGGACAGCATTGTCCCCAACGGTACTAGCGGCCTTTACTTCCTCTCTGAGCGTCTGGTCGTACCGGGCAGTGAAACTGTCTTTGTGGAGACTGAGGAAATTAACCGCCCTGGCTTTGTTGTTGAGCGTAAAGCCTTGGCTCGAGGTCGTGACTATGACATCGACTACGGTCGCGGTTCAATCATCTTCCGCCGCCCCATCCTCGCCACAGAGTTTGACCCCTTCGGCGATACCCTCGTGCGTAAGGTCGTCACTACCTACGAATTTGAGGATGATGGCGACAACACCAACGGCCTCTTGGCTGGTCGTCTCCAATACAACTTCTCCCGCGAGCTGGGACAAGAAAGCTGGGTTGGCGCATCTTACTTGAACGAAGACAAAGACGATCGCGACTTCTCCCTCTTCGGCGTTGACTTCCTCGTGCCCCTGGGCAGCGACGGTCGCTTTATCGCGGAATACGCTCGCTCCAACAACGGCGTAGATTTCCTCGGTGATGTCGAGGGTTCAGCTTATCGCGTCGAAGCTGAAGGCAAGCCAACGGACTGGCTTCGGGCACGGGTGTTCTACCGCACCGCCGAAGATGGCTTTGCTAACGATTCAACCTTTAGCTTTGTACCAGGCCAAACTCGTTACGGCATCCAAGGTACTGCTCAGGCTGGCAACAGTACGCAGTTCCGCTTTGATGTCGAACAGGAAAATAACTTCGGTGATTCCGTCGTCCTAAGGCCTCGCTTCTTTGACCTGTTTGACCCCAACCCCACCGTCACCTCAGACGCTAGCGTTGATAACAGCATCTTCACCGCCAAAGCGGGCATTGCTCAAAAAGTGGGTAATGCTGACGTGGGAGTCGACTTCGTTCATCGCAATCGGGACGACGACAAGGACACCAGCCTAAGCAGCAGTTCAAACCAACTGGTCTCCCGTCTGCGAGTCCCCTTAGGCGAGAAGTTTGCCTTCCGCGCTCAGAATGAGATCAACCTCACCGAAGATGGTGACGAGCTCTACCCCAACCGCACAACCCTAGGAGTTGAGTGGGACACCTTCCCTGGCGTCAAGCTTCGTTTAGCTCACCAGTTCTTTGGTGGCGGTATCACCGACAACAGCGCCATCACAAGCTTGGACACGATTGTTGAGCGTGCCTTGTCAGACGACACAACGCTCACCAGCCGCTACTCCGTTGCCGGAACCCAGAATGGTTTCAACAACTACGGCTCCATTGGCCTTAACCACCGCTGGACCGTCTCCCCTGGCTTGAAGATTAACCTCGGTTACGAGCGCATCTTCGATGACCTGTTCAACCGCACTGGTGCAGGCATACGTCAGGAAACGGCATATACCCAAGGTCAAACAGCAGCTGTGCTGGGCCTCAGCGAAGGCAGCTCTTACAGCATCGGCGCAGACTACACCGCTAACGATCGCTTCAAGGCGAACGGTCGCTTGGAGTATCGCGACACTGACGATGGTGACCTCTTCCTCGCAAGCGCAGCGGGTGTGGGCAAAATCAACGATCGCTTCTCCATTCTGGGTCGCATCGAATCTGCCGGGGCAACCAACCAAACCTTCGTGGATCGTCTGAGCGATACGCTCGACCTTGACCTGGGCTTGGCTTACCGCGACCCCATCAATGACCGCTTCAACGGCTTGCTGCGTTTGGAGCACCGAGTCAACGGCGATATCACTCCGGATTCCATTGGCACAGGTGCAGAGTCCCGCGCAACGCTCCTTTCCGCCGAGGGCATTTACGCCCCCAACTGGCGCTGGGAGTTCTACGGCAAGTACGCCATGCGCTGGACCGAAACCAGCTTGAACGGTGGCTTCAGTAACGACAGCCGCGTTTCCTTGGCTCAAGCCCGTGCGCTCTATCGGTTCGACTACCGTTGGGACGTGGCAGGCGAAGCCCGCTGGATTAACCAACCTACCTCTGATTTCAGCGAATGGGGCTGGGCCGGTGAATTGGGCTATTACCTCAATCCTGACCTCCGCGCTTACCTGGGCTACAGCTTCGGTAGCGTTGATAACGACCGCGACTTTGGCAGCTATCGCTCAGACGGCGGCATTTATGGCGGTGTGAACTTCAAGGTCAATCGCTTGTTCAACGACTTCGGCGTTCAAATGCCCGTTGCCAAGCCTGACAACGATGACGTTCAGGCTTTCGAGGCCTCAACCTCCCAAGAGACGCTTTTCGACAATGTCGACAGCGACCCCTTTGAGGAAGATGCCGCGCCTGCGGCTGAATCGGTGACTCCTGAGTTTCAAGAAGCGCTTCCAGCGGAAGACGATGCTCAAGAGATTCCTCGCGCCTTGTTCTAACGGCGGTATCCGGCAGCTATTGAATCAATAGCTGCCTCCCTTTTTTCCTTCAAGTTTTCGCTGAATTGCCCCACATACGTGTGTGTCAGGACTGAATTATGAGCCGACTTCGCCCCCAATTTTTGTTAGACCTTCTGACGAACTCCATGACTAGCTCTCGGAAGATCAGCCTCTCCAAGAAAAGCCGAAGCCTATCTCCGGCAATGCTGAAGGCAGCTACTTTTGCAGTTACTTTAGGTGGGCTTGTAGGCCTGGCGGCCCCTGCCCAAGCAGCTACTTTCAGCTGGTCAGCTCAAGGCTGGCAAGGTTCTTCTGCAGAAGATGCAAACGATGCAACTCTTGATGGCGGAACCGCAAACCCTTACCAACTCAGTGGCGTAACCCTCGAATTCCAGTGGACACCTATTGGTAGTAGCACGTTGGAATTGGATACCCCAACAATTAGCAGCGATCCAACCGTTACCGCTGCAACTCCGTTCCCAGTTATTCTTACGGGTGGTTTGCCCGATGACAATCTGCTAGTAGCTTTTGATTCGGTTAATGTCTCTGACCGACTCAACTTAAATGTCGGTTTCGTCAACGCTGCAGGTAATAACGTACCAGTAGAAAATCTGCGCTACACATTGGTTGATATTGACAGAGACAATAGCCGCACGTGGCAAGACGTCGTATCTGGCGTAGCTTTGCTAAATGGCGCTCCAGTAAGCGGAACAGTAACTGCTCAAGGTGAAACAGTTGAGAACATTAGTGGAGTTGCCGCTAGCATTGGTTATCCTGAGCCCACTGGTGCCATAACATTTCGTGGCATTACAGACCCAAATCCAGAAGCCTTGGGCAATGCGACCCCTGATGATGAAGGTGTTGAAGCAGGCAACACAGATGCGGAAGGCAATGCAACCATCAACTACTCAGGTGCAGCCGCAGACCAAATTCAGATTGTTTATGGCAATGGCCCCCAAAACAGTCCAGACAATGGCTTGGGCTTCAACCTTGCATACGGAAGTGATGCAAACGGTGGACCCAGCATCCATGGTATGGGCTTCCTAGGCGACTTCAACTTCGACCCCGGCATCATTGGTGTGGCGAAGGAAGTCACCAGTGTTGTAGATAACAACGATGGCTCTTTCAACATCTCCTACACCGTCCGAGTTCAGAACCTAGGTGAGACTGATCTCAGCAACGTTCAACTCGATGACAATCTGATTGCTCCTGGCAACGGAATTACCAGCAACACTTTCAGCCCATCGACAGGCTCAGATCCATTCACGATTGTGACAGCTCCAGCTTCAGCTGATGTCCTGACGCTGAACCCTAGCTATGACGGTGGTAATACAACTGCCCCCAACGCTCAGCTATTGGGTGCCGGTAACACCTTAGCTATTGGTGAAACCAAGACACTGACCTACACCGTTCAGGTCACCCCAGGTGCTGGCAGTAGCCTGCGCTATGACACCCAAGTTAGCGCGACTGGCAACACCCCCAACGGTGGTACCACAACTGACATCTCCAACGATGGCGCCACCGTAGAAGATGGTGCTGGCGATCTTGACCCTACTTCTGATCGCACCAACGTTGATTTCCCAACAACTGCAACAACAACCGCAGCGAATGGTGGAACGGTACCTGTTACAGACACGAACCCTCTGAACCGTGGTGACGACACAGTCACCGTTGCACAATTACCCAGCACCCCTCTCATTGGTGTAACCAAGCAAGTTGTAGGCTTACCGGTGCCAGTGAGTCCTGGCGTTTTTGATGTAACCTACCGCCAAATTGTTCGCAACCAGGGCACTGTCCCCCTCAGTGCAGTTCAGCTCACCGAGAACCTAGACACAACCTTCCGCACGGCGGGTAATGGTGTCACATCCTTTGTGGTTCAGCCTGGCATTAACTCTCCTGCTGCCAACCCCATCGCAGGAACCACTGGCTACAAGCAGCTTGTTCCTGATGCAGCTTTCGATGGCACAGCCACCCAAGGAATGTTGGATGCAGGCAGCGCAACAAACTCCCTGAACCCGGGTGAGTTTAGTGTGGTTGACTTCATCGTGCGTGTAACACCTGGTGCAAACCTAGGCGATGGACCCGATGCCACTGACCCCCCATACGATGGCACCGTTGTTGCGGCAGGTACATTTGTCCCAGGTGGTGCTAACCCGAATGTCGTTGTTAATGACCTCTCAGACGATCGCACCTTGTTTGGCGATGGCGCTGTAGAGCTGCCTAACGACCTCAATACCGATGGTGATACAACCGACGGTAGCACTGGTGATGGAACCCCCGGACCTGCAACCTCTGCAGATACGCCCAATGTAACCAGCCCTGCAAACGAGGGAACAGAGAACGATCCTACGCCTGTTGCCTTTGGTCAGCCTGCGATCGCTCTCTCCAAGCGTGTCACCAACGTCACGGCCAACCCCGACGGTACCTTCGACGTCACCTACCGCCAGCTTGTCCAGAACATCGGCTCTGTTGCCCTGGACGCTGTCCAGATTACAGAAGACGCCAGCATTTCTGACACTTTCCGCGTGGGTCAGCCCAACGGTGCCACTGCTGCAACAGTGCAGAGCGTAACCGCAGTTGCACCTACTGGAGTCAATGGCGTAACCCTCACTGCGGGAACCCCAGCAGCTTTGGACAGCGGCAATACTCTGCTAACTGGTGCTGACACCCTCCAACCTGGCGAATTTGGTGAGGTGGATTATGTGGTACGCGTCACCCCCGGCAATACCACTGAGGGCTACGGCGGCAACAATTCTCCCTTCTCCTCCCAAGCCACCGCAACAGGAAACGCCACCAGCCTAGGCGGGACAACGGTCACCGATCCTTCTGACGACGGCGTTGAATTCCCTAACGGTTCAGCCCTCGCAACGGATCCAGCTCAAACCTTAGACCCCGATGGTGACGGGAACGCCAACGAAGGTGTCCAAACTCTGGAGCCCATCGATGCTGATGGCAACACCATTACGACCGCAACCCAGGCGAGTGAAAACAATCCCACTCCGGTTCGCTTCCCCGAACTTGCCATCTCCAAAAACATCAGTGATGTAACCGGCAGCGGCACCGCTGCTGACCCCTACATCGTTAGCTACGATGTCACGGTTGAAAACGTGGGCGGCATTCGCCTCAACGGTATTCAAGTCACTGAAGACAACATTGATGCCGTCTTTGATGACCTGCCCGCAGGCGACACCACTGTCTTGGGTCCTGTTACTCAGGTTTCAGGCGTACCTGCCACAGTGAATCCAGCCTTTGATGGCGAGGGAACTCCTCAACTGATCGACCCCGGTACTCCCCTCACCTTAGACCCAACCCAATCCACAACCCTGCGCTACCAGGTTCAGGTCATTAACCCCACCGATGGTCGCCCCTACGGCAGCAGCTCCACGACATCAGGCACGGGTATTCCGTCTGATGGTAATGGCCCTGTCACAGGTAACCCTCTCACGGTCGTAGGTGACGCTGGTGCAGATGGAACCCTAGATGCTCCAGTGTCTACGGGTATCCTTCCTGTCAGTGACCTCTCCGACGACGGCACCAATCCTGACCCCACTCCCACCGATGGCAACCGAGGTGGGGGGCCAGGTGAAGATGACCCCACTGTCGTGACCTTCCCCGTGGGCCCACAGATTGGTCTGACAAAGCAGGTTGTGAGCACTGTAACGAACCCTGATGGCACTATCGATGTAACCTTCGAATATCGGGTTCAAAACGTTGGTATTGTTCCTTTGACCGGTATTGATGTCACCGACAACTACGACACTCAATTCGACGTTGGTCAGCCCTCAGCAGTCACCAACTATGAGGTCATTAGCGTGACTCCAGGTGCTGCCGAAACGGCGGGTGGACCAACCTTGGCGGACAACCCTGCACTTGATGGCACTGGCCCTAACAGTGGCAACTTAACCCTCGCAGCCGTTACCCCAACGGTGTTTAATCCTGGTGAAGCTGCAACAACCCGCGTAGTGGTTCGAGTGACCCCCCAAGCAGGTCAGGAAAACACTATCTATGACGGCACTGCCACAGTCGTAGGTACCGCGAATGATGGTTCTGGCCTAACGGATACTGATATTTCAGACGATATCCCACAAGTGGGTGCAACCGACCCGAATCTCATCACACCTGACCCTGGCATCTTGGGTGATGGCGCTCCTGGCCAGAGTGCGGATGATGCGACGCCTGTACTCTTGCAAGCATCCCCGACATTGCAGCTGTTCAAGACGGTCACCTCCACCTCCCGCTTCGGTCCGATTACCACTCAGCTGACGGGTGCGCCTGCTGGCGTCCTAGGAAGCTCTCAAGTTCCTAATGAGCTCCAGCCCGGAGACACCGTTGAGTACACCATCTACTACTTCAACAACTCCGGTACTGCAACCTTCCCTGGCTTAGAGATTTGCGATGCCCTGCCTTCGCCTCTCACAGCGGTTCTACCGATTACGGGTGGCAGCTTCATCGGCGCACTGACCCCGCTACCTTTGGCTGACACCACAGGTCGTTCTTGCCCTGATGGCACATCGGGAACTCAAGGCGCTGTGATCTTCCCCGTGGGTGATGTGGCACCTTCGACTAATGGCTCCGTGGTCTTCTCGACCCAAGTTCAGTAACAAGAGAGGTCGGGAAAAGGAACGTTCACCTTTTCCTTAATCCCCCTCCCTTCAAGCCGGGGCATTGCACTAACGCAATGCCCCGGCTTTTTAGTAGACTCGGCAACAACATTACTTGTATAAAATCTGATGGCCCATCAAGGCGCGCTGATCTGTGGCTTCTATGGATATTCCAATACCGGGGACGAAGCAATGCTGTCCGGCATGGTCCAGCTGTTGCGTCAGCAAGATCCGAACTATCCTCTCACGGTTTTAACGTTTAATCCCGAAGACACCCAGCGTCGCCACAAGATTTCCACCGTTGCAACCCATGCCCCTCGCCGTCGGCTAGATGCCATTCGGAATAAGGTGCAAGACCCGGAGCGCAAAGCCATGAAGGAGAACCCCGTCTTTGTCTTGGGCGGCGGGGATTTGCTACGAGATGGGGCAGATCGGCCAGTTGCTCAGTTCTGGCTATGGCCCATGCAGAAAGCCATCAAGCTCAAGCGCCGCACGGCTCTACTGGGGGTGAGCGTGGGGGAAATTTGGAAGCCCGAAACCAAAGAGCTGATTCCTTGGGTGCTGAACCAAGTGGATTTAATTACCGTCCGTGATTCAGCCTCTAAGCAAAAGCTGGAAGCCCTGGGTGTAACCAATCCAGTCCACATCATCCCTGACTTGGCTCTGCAAGCCGTCCAGTCCTTAGCTGCGAGTTCAAGAACATCAGGGGCAAAACCTCCAGCCGAAACGAGTCGACCTTTGCAGGTAGGCATCTCGGTGCGTTGGATGAGTAACCGTGGCCAGACAGTGGATTATTCCTATGCTGAGCTACAGAAAGAAATGGCTGCGATCGCAGATTACGCCGCTTCAAAACACAACGCAGTCGTCCATTTCCTCCCCTTCCAAGCCTTCGACAACTACTACAGCAATGATGATGACGACTACATCGCCATCCTAGAAATGCTGCGTCACAGTCGTCAGTCTCCCGATTTTGTCGTACATCGCTACTTCCCCTCCACCGCAAAGCTAGCCGCAGTGATCAGCAACTTAGATGTTGTTGTGGGGATGCGGCTCCATTCTTTGATTATTGCGGCAGGCCTAGGGGTACCGGTCATTGCAGCGGATTATGACCCCAAAGTGACGGGCTTTATGACCGAGATTGGTCAATCAGACTATTCAGTGCCGCTGCGAGAATTTAAACGCGATCGCATCATCCCTTTGCTAGACCAGATCCTAGCTCAGCCCCAACTAGCCAAAGACGGAATCGCCAGAGGACTCAAGCAGTATGAAGCTCAAGCTCAAGCTGTAAAGCCTCTCCTAGCAAAACTCTTGAAGCCTTAACAGAATCAGGGATTTCCGCTCTAGCCATTGCGGGATATTCTGGCATCCATCCAACAGCCAGAATGGGACAGGTTCATCACAAAGAATGCAACGACTCTCTCGACTTACGAAGTGGAAGAAGCCAATTCTTTGAGGGGAGAAGCTGCAGGAAGATAGTCCTCACCGCTGTACACAGCCAGGTGCTCCTGGGCAATGCGAGAGAGAGAGAGTCTCTCTTTGAGCTTTTGCAAAGGCGAAGCAGAGGCAACTTCTATCGAAGCAATGCCATGCTCAAAACAAGTTCGAATTTCCTTAGCTAAAGCATCTGGACTGTAATCAGAAAAGACAGAAATAGCCTCTGGAACTAACCCATTCAATTCCTCAATCTGAGGCAATGCATAGGCGAGAATGGGTCGCTCCATGGAGATCCAAGTGGAGAGGGAGCCCGAGGCAGAAGCAATTTGGAATGGACAGACTGCTAAATCCGTTGCGGCAAGGTGAAGCTCAAGGTCCGCTTCAGACAAGTAACCTGTAATGGTGACGCGATCGCCCAATCTCAACTGCTTGATTTTTAAATCGAGTTCTCGTTTAAAGGCATCTTGATTGGGAGCCATACCTCCGGCAAAAATGACCTTGTAGTCTTCGGGTAGAAGGCTAAGGGCATTCAATAGCGTGGCATGACCTTTGGAACGATAGATAAAGCCTTGCAGGGTAATAATTTTTTCAGGGCCAAAGCCCAAAGCAGCTTTCGCTTCAGTAGGAGAATGAATCTGCGATCGCGACTCTACAAAATGGGGAATAACAGTTATTTTCTCAGCGCCTTCAAAGTGCTGAAGCCGCTCTGCTTCGGTCTTATTACAGACAATCAGCTGTTCACAATGGGACAAAAGCCACTGCATAATCGCCTTATCCGCCAAGTAGTTCTGCCAGAGGTAAATTGCCGTACTGCGCAGGGCTAAGGATTTATTTTTAGAGAATCCCCGCAATCTTTTATTCTCGAATCCCCAAGCCTCTTGTAAACCATAGGCTGGATACAGATCGGAATAAACATCATGCAGCGTAATGCAGAGCTTGCCCTTAAATCCCTGGCGAATCTTCTTCAGTAGATCAAGTTTTTTCCACCCTGTTAGCCCCACATACTTACTGTATTGGACGTGGAGAACCTCACAATCTTGAAATGTTTTTAATGCCTTTTTAAGGTCAGGTCGGAAGTCTTTTTGATCGCTTAGTTCCAACACAATTTCCCGAGTCTCTAGCTGGGGTCGCTGCTGGACAGCTTGGGCAATGTAACGGCCATATCGAGCAAGGCCACTCTCATGGTCTTGGGGAGGCGAAAGCTGGAGATAACCGATATGCATAAAAAAACCAACAAAGCGAGGATCCACGAATGCCATAGGGACACAGCGAATCGAGTAGTTCTACCAGGGCTAGATGCCTCACTTATAACATTCATCCCGAATCGCTTCCATTGGGACAAAAGCCGAAGTTAATGGGCATCTTAATAATGAGGGTTCAGCATACGAGAGCTACCAGTAAAGCGATGAGAGACGACTCGTTTGAGCACTAGCCATCTCTAATTCATCGATACGCTCCCCCATAAACCTTGAATCTACTTTCACAGCAGTTAACTGACACAGGCCTCCAAAGCTCCCATGGCCAGCCCTTGAATTCGCTGGTTTGCATTCGTTCTCAGCCCTATCCGGCCCTGGGGGGGTCTCCGCTGCGAAATCTTCAGAATCTAGAAGCCCTCAAAAAGCTGGGTTCGGTGTCTTTGTTTTCCCTGTATAAGGGAGAACAAAAGTTGGAGAGCTATGGTGGCTTGGCCCATTGGCAACATTGCGACCTTAATCAGCCCCAGCGATCGCCCCAGGAAAAGCTTCGCAATCGTCTCCGCTGGCTGCGTCCCCAGGGCCAGTACTACACTGACTGGATTCACACAGCTCACCATGCCCGGAAGTTTGAGCAGTTTTTGGATCAGGTCCAACCAGAGCTGATTCTGCTGGCTGAGCTGTGGCTGTTTCCCTACTTGCCCATTGCCCTGGCCTACCGCGATCGCCATCCAGGCTGCCAAGTCATCCTCGACAACCACAATGTTGAAGCGCTGCTAGCTCAGGATCGATACCAAAGTAAACAGCCTGCATCCCTAAAGGAGAAGATTGACCTAGCGCTCAATGCCCGCAGCGTAGGTCGAATGGAGCGTATGGCCCTCAGCCAGGTCGATCAAGTCTGGGTCTGTAGCGAGACCGATGCGGCTGCCATGGCATCGCTGTACCTCAAGACTCCAACCCAGCAAGCACTGCGCCCCAAAATTAAAGTCATCCCCAACTGCGTCGATGTGGAGAACTATGGGGCTCCGACTCCCGCACAATCCGGCCCAGCCCAGCTTCTGAAGGGACAGACCCAGGAGCAAATTGAAACATCCAAAGCTCCCCAAATCCTCTTCCTCGGTAGCTTTGGCTATGAGCCCAATGAGGAAGCCGCTCGCATTTTAATTGAGCAGGTCTATCCCAAACTCCAGCAATGTCATCCCACGGCCCAACTGATGCTGGTGGGTCGCGGACCCAAGCCCTGGATGGAAGCGGCAGCGCAAGCCAATCCCAATATTGTGGTCACGGGCCAAGTGGAGGCGGTCGAGCCCTATCTGCAAGCGGCTGATGTCATGGTCGTGCCATTGCGCCAGGGTAGCGGCACCCGCCTTAAATTGCTGGAGGCTTTTGCTGCAAAGCTCCCGGTCATCAGCACTTATAAGGCGGCAGAAGGCCTCACCGTCATCGATGGTCAGCATTTGCTACTGCGGGACGAAGTGGATGATATGGTCACTGCGATCGCTCAGCTGTTGTCCAGCTCAGACCTACAGCAACAGTTGACCGAAGGCGCATCCCAACTGGTTCACTCCACTTATTCCTGGTCTGCTGCCACAGCGAAAATTCAGCAGGTTCTGGGTCGGTCTGGGTCGGTCCCGAGCGAAGCAGTCGCGATCGCGCCAGATAGTCGCCCGGACTCATCAGCCATCACTCCAATTTCGGCTGAACATAGTGAACATGCTTCTGGGCTGGCGATCGCAGACAAGCTCAACGAGGAAACGAGTAATCGAATCGCAGTCATTATTCCGCTGCATAACAAAGCAGCTTTTATTGCCCGCACCCTCACATCGGTCCTAAATCAAACCCAGCCACCCAGCGAAATCATCGTGGTGGATGATGGCTCAAAAGACGACAGTTTCACCGTCGTAGAGTCTTGGCTCAAGGAGCATCAGCCCCATCTAAACGAGGCCCAAATCCACTGCCAGCTGATCCAGCAAGATCAAGCCGGGCCAGGTGCCGCCCGCAACCGAGGCGCAGCGAAATCCACTGCTGCCCTGTTGGCCTTTTTAGATGCAGATGACGAATGGATGCCAAACTTTCTGGCTGAAGCCACCCAAGCTTTAACGAAGCATCCAGACTGTATCTTGGCCGCCTTTGGACAATTCCGGGGGGAGGAAAAAAGCAACCTCAACAAACGCTTTAAGCTCTTGGGCATCCAGCCCGGTCCTTGGCGACTTCCGCTCGATTTATCTCCCCAGGTGATGAAACCCACAGTGGACTTCGTATTCTCTGGGGCGACCGTCATCCGCCGCAACGGCTTCGACGAATTGGGGGGCTTCTACTCCCAAGTGGGCTGCACCTATGGCGAAGACACGTACTTTTGGCTGCAAGCCCAGCTGCGCTATTCCATTTACCGCAACCCCACAGCCTTGATGTGGTATCACACGGAATGTTCTGCCCTGGGCATTTGGAACCGTCAGGCTCCGATCAATCCCATTTTGAGCCAGCCGGAAGCTCTACGCCGTAGCTGCCCTGAAGAATATGCGCTGTTTTTAGAGCGCTACTTGGCCCAGGTGGCCATCATGACGGCGCGAAGGTTTGCCAGCTATGGCGATCAGGAAACGGCTCGGACGCTACTGGCACGCTTTCCCCTTTCCCGCACGTTTAAAGCCGACCACACCAAGGCGAACCTGGATATCTTGCTGACCAACTTCCCTGAATTACGGAGCTGGATGTTGAAGGCGAAGTTTTCGGGCTAATGTTCTCGGGCTAATTGGGGTGGGAGAAAGTCTGCGATCGCAAGACACCAAGCCATCACCAAAGCCAGCCATCACCCCAGACGGTTAGTTAGCCACAAAACCTGAGTTCGGCAGCTAGCCAAAATGGTGGTGGCCTAGAGGCTTTGGAGCTAAGTCCACAGCTCAAAGCAAAAGCTGACTCAAGCCAGCTGAAATCCTTGCACAACCTGAGTTCGAAAAATTTAAGGCTGGCTTGGCTCTGCCGCCGTGAGCTAAAGTTCACGGCTAACAGCTCAAGTCCGTTAAAACGGACTGAACAGCCCACCTGCGAGGGTTGCAGCCCACTTTAGTGGGCTTTCGCTCTTAGGCTGGAAATTTGTTCCTAGCTTGCTTCGCCAATGCTTTTGCGAGCCGTCGAACTCAGGTTTGCACAGATGGAGCTCCATCCATCAAAGCAGGCAGCGGCAAGAGCGGACAGTGAATAAGATCGGACAGTCGCGTAGCAGTGGAGCTAGCTCTCCAACCACAATCAGCAGAAGCACAGTCTCGGCGTCTAGCATCTACCCGACTCGGGCAGGCAACCTAGCCCAAAACTCGGTCATAGATGGCTTCCAACAGCGGCGTGTTTTTGGCGATGTCAAATCGCTGAGCAATGTGGCGTTGTCCCGCGATCGCCATCTTCTCCCGCAAAGCTCCATCGCCCAGCAAGCAATGCAAGGCTTGGCCCAATGCCGCCCCATCACCCTCCGGCACCAACAACCCCGTAACGCCAGGGTCAACCACTTCCGGTACGCCACCAGAAGCAAAACTCACCACCGGCAATCCCATGGCCTGAGCCTCCGCAAAGACCATGCCCAACCCCTCCACATCCTGCTGGGCTGTGCGCTGACTCGGCACGCAAAACAGCTGGGCCTGGTTCATCCAGTGACGCACCACCGCAGCGGGCTGAACACCCAAAAATTCGACGCGTTCTACACTGCGCTGCGCCTGTTGTTCCAACTGGCCGCGCAAAGGTCCATCGCCAATGATGATGGTCTTCACACCAGGCTGATGCTTTTGCACATCAGCCATGGCCTGGAGCAACTGGCCACAGCCTTTCTTCTCCACTAAGCGCCCGACAAAAAGCACAATGGGCTGGCGCTGAATTGCGGGGTCTGGCTCAAACTGACTGCGATCAATCCCGATGTAGTGAATCTGCACTTTTTCTTCGGGACAGCCCTGGGCCAGTAAATGCTCTCGAATGCAGTCCGAGACGGCAATCACCTGGGCCGCTTCGGCAAAGAGCTGCTGGCGCTGTTCCACATAGCGGCGCTTGTAAAACGTGCCCCGATGACGCAGGAACTGATGGGCTTGGGCGATGGGATTAGGCCCGACTAAATGCTCTGGTGAAAGCTTGAGGGCAGCATCGTAGCCATGGAAGGTGACAATGAGTGGTATTTGCAACTGACGAGCGATCGCCCCGGCAAAAACACCATCGGGTCCAAAATGGGCATGGATCAGCCGGGGCGATCGCCCCTGTAATTCTCGGCGAAACGACCCAGGCATCAGCCCCGCCAGGCGAAATGCAGTCTTACTGAGCTGGGGCCATTTTGCATGGTGCTCCAACAGGCTAAATCCGCCTTCAGCCATGGTCCCACAGCCCTTAGCCTCTTGGGATGTTCCCACATAGTGAGCCTGATAGCGGCTCAAGGCATTGACCTGGGCAGGAATAAAGGTTTCGGAATAGGGCAAGAGGCGATCGCGATAGACCAAGATCGGCGATCGCCCAGACGGACCTCCCTCCTGTTTCCTGCGGCGATTGCCGATGCTCACGAGGTCCACCATTGCCGCCCCCTGTAATAATGCAGCGGGCTCAATAAGCTGGCTTGAAACATTTCCTGTTCACAGGCCGCCACCACATCAGTTTTCACCACCGAACCATGGCTGAGCCAATGGGTGAACCACTTACGCAAGTCATTGCAGAAGTACAGTAGCGTCACAGCAGGACGCAGCCACAGGGGGACATCTAGCAGCCTTGTAAAGCAACGCCCCAAGCCCACGCCTCGGAAGAAGCGCAGTAAATAATCCCGCTCAAACCGCCATTGGGGAATGAGGTGATCAATGTGCATTTCTGGATTAAACCAAATCTCCCAGCCCGCTTTTTTCATATGGGAGAGAGCTTCAATATCCTCTCCCTTAGCAGCAAGACCATGGGCAATGGGGCCTCGCAGATTGAGACGGTTAGGCACGCTCTCCAGCCAGGCCCGCCGATGAATCACCAAACCAGCCCCAGGAGGAAGCACCTTCTTGCGAGCATAGATGCCCTCGGTAAAGCACACGGCCCGATCGCGCTCAATCACCGGCAAGAAATGGGCAATGCGCTCAAAATGCTCCGGTGGTTCCACTTCAAACACCCCATGGATCTGACTGCCATAGGCACCAGCCTGGGGATTGTCACAGCCAAAGGCGTAGCAAGCTGCGACCCAGTCAGCCCTGGGCAAATTATCATCATCTAAAAATCCAACCCATTCCCCCTGGGCCTGCTGCATTGCACAGCGACGGGCAAACACCGCCCCCTGGCGAGGCTCTAAGCAATAGCGCAAGGCACAGCCTGCAGGCCAATCGGCTTGGAGCTGGTCCACCAGCTC
The DNA here is from genome assembly GCA_938002085.1 of uncultured Pseudanabaenaceae cyanobacterium. Classification (GTDB taxonomy): domain Bacteria; phylum Cyanobacteriota; class Cyanobacteriia; order PCC-9006; family JAAUQQ01; genus JAAUQQ01. The sequence goes on along the minus strand of CALLAT010000060.1, from coordinate 60,567 downwards.
AGCCGTGCCGTCGGTACTGCAATTATCGACAATCAAAATTTCCCAGGCGAGCTGTTCCACTGCCACCTGAGCCTGGAGCGCCGCGAGTAAAGCAGGCAAACGCTGAGCCGCGTTATAGGCCCGAATCGCGACCGTAAATTGAGCAGAAGGAGAGGCGCTTACAGGCATTGAGCATTAACGATCCGATCAGATCAATCTTGTAGAGTAGGTTCGTTACCCTGGGCTCGTTGAACTGGCAAGTGCTCCTGACTTTACTTAGAATGCCCAGCCCTGGGAAAGGATAAAGATTTAGCAACGGCGCTACCCTAGAAAAGTAAGTCTGAAGTCCCTCCCATGGGTTTCTAGCAATCCAGTCGAAGTCAGAGAGAACAGCAATCCGATGCAGTATGGCAATCCCTCGGCAATCGATGCCAAGCATGAGCGCCTCCAAGCCATTTTCATCGAGATGGAGCAGGCCTTAATCGCTTACTCCGGTGGAATCGACAGCACTTTAGTCGCCAAGATTGCCTTTGATGTGTTGGGCGATCGCGCCTTAGCTATCACAGCAGTCTCCCCCTCCCTCATGCCCGAAGACTTGGAAGATGCCAAAACCCAAGCTGCCGAGATGGGCGTCCCCCACGAGCTGACCTATACCCAGGAAATGGAGAATCCCAACTACACCAGCAACCCCATCAATCGCTGCTACTTCTGTAAAAGCGAACTCCATGACACCCTCAAGCCCATGGCCTTGGAGCGGGGCTACCCCTATGTGGTGGATGGGGTGAACGCCGATGACCTGCGGGACTATCGGCCTGGCATTCAAGCCGCAAAGGAAAGGGGGGCGCGATCGCCCCTCGCCGAAGTGGGATTAAGCAAACTAGAAGTGCGAGAACTCTCCCAAAAGCTAGGCTTGCCCTGGTGGAATAAACCCGCCCAGCCCTGCCTCTCCTCTCGCTTTCCCTATGGCGAGCTAATTACCGTGGAAAAGCTGCGCAGAGTGGGCCAGGCAGAACAGTATCTGCGCCAGCAGGGCTGGCAAACCATGCGAGTCCGCTCCGAGGGGGACACCGCTCGTATTGAACTTCCCCCCAAAGAGATTCAGCGATTTATGGGGGAGATGGCATTGCCAGAGCTAGTCGCTCAGTTCCAGAGCTATGGCTTTTTATTTGTCACGCTGGACTTGGAAGGCTTTCAGAGCGGCAAGCTGAATCGGGTATTGCAGGAACCGGCGATCGCCTAACCTCCCAAGAGAAAGGCCGATGCTGTGGCAGCATCGGCCTTTCTCTGTATCTATGAATGTAGCCATCCCATCAATCACAGCGGGACTTATCCCACAGCCATCACCGAAGGCTCCTGCTTCGCTAGGGGAACAGCAGGTGGACGACGGGCCACGGTCTGAAGGCTATAGTCCGCAGCTTCCAAAATCTCCGCCAAATACACACAGGCCTTTTCTGGCATGGTGTGGTCGCCGCAGGTAAACACATCCACAGCCGCATAACCGTTTTCAGGCCAGGTATGGACCGAGATATGGGATTCAGCCAATAGGGCCAAAGCAGTCACGCCATGGGGCTGAAACGCATGGTGTATTTCACCTAATAATGTTGATTTCGCAACCCGTGATGCTTCTCGCAGGGCTTGCTGAATTTTTTGAGCATCGTTCAAAACCGTGGCAGGGCAACCATACAGTTCCAAAATACAGTGAGTCCCAACGGAGGCAGCGTACTCTTGTTCCCGTTGAGCAGATTGCGAATGTTGCTTCATCAGGCAAATATTCCGAAAGAAATTGTTTACTTTCTTAATAATAAAGCAAGATTTTACACATTAGCGCCTGCGAAAGGGAGAGCAACTTGTCTCAGAATCCCTGCACCATTGTTGACTTCCTCAAGGGGTAATGATTTTGCCCGCTTCCACGGTCAGGATTTGCGAGGACTTAAGCCATTGAGCATCAAAGGCACTGAGGTGAGTGGTCGTAATCAAGGTTTGAAAGCGAGTTTGAATCGCATCCAGCAGTTGGTTCTGGCGATTGAGATCAAGCTCTGCAAGAACGTCATCCAGCAGCAGTAACGGTGGCTGGCCAATCACTTCATCGATCAAGGTCAGCTCGGCCAATTTGAGGGATAAGACCAGGGTGCGCTGCTGCCCCTGGGAACCGTATTGGCGGGCCGGGGTTTCGTCGATCAGGAAGTCCACTTCGTCCCTGTGAGGGCCTACGAGGCTGGTGCCATTGACTTGTTCGGCGATCGCCCGTTGGTGAATCTTCTCCAAGAAACTGGCCTGCAACAGCTCCGGACTATCCCACTGTTCCGGCTGCTCCCGCGCCACGCTGGGTCGATAGCAAATGCGCAATGTTTCCCGGCTGCCGCTAATCTGCTCATGCCAATGCTGGGCCAAAGGGGTTAAGCGCTCCAAGGCCCGGGCACGACGGCGGATCAAGCGCGTGCCCAAAGCTGCTAGCTGGGCATCCCACACCGCTAGGGAAGCCGACAGGTCCTGAATGGGTAAGCCCGATTCATCTTTATCCGCCTTGCGCAGCAGAGCATTGCGCTGGCGCAGCACCTTGCCATACTGCTGAAGCAAATGGGCATAGAGCGGTTCGAGCTGAACGAGCAAGCCATTGAGCCAATCGCGCCGATGGGACGGGCCACCTCGCACGAGTTCTAGATCGAGACTGGAAAACTGAACCGTATTGAGCGTCCCCAGTAAATCGAGCTGGCGGCGTAATGTTTCGCCGTTGAGTACTGTGGTGCGTCGACCGCTGGCTCGCAGGGTCATGCGGACGCCCATGGGAGCCGTTGCCTCGGGGGGGCCATGGTCGATGGTGGCGGTGATTTGGCCCTGGGGATGACCGTCCTGGACTAGGTCGCGATCGCGACTACTCCGATGGGACTTCATGATTGAAATCAGCTCCACCGCCTCGAGCAAATTTGACTTGCCCTGGGCATTCTCCCCCACCAAAATTGTCTTGGGTGCTGAAAACGCCACCGACTGCTCGGCGTAATTACGAAACTGGCGTAGGTGAATAGAGGTGAGAAACATACAGAAATAGAAATCTCGATGGTGCTTCTGGCAGCGCAAAACCCAACGGACCAGACCAGACATCGAACCTGTTCAGGATAGAGGAGAATGCCAGGCTCCAAGCGCTCAACATTAGCGACCAACCCAGCCCTAGGGCTGTCCCCCTTGCATTGCAGCCCTGGGGCAAGCCATAGAAATTATCCGAGATTGCAACGGCTATCTCACTTCAGATCAGCTTAGCGAAGCTCCGTCAAAGCGCATCAGCAAAGATGTCACCTGCAAACCTCCTAACAAGTGAGGGCGTTGCTATATAATTGGGCTCACCGAAACCGTTCGGGCATGTAGCTCAGTTGGATAGAGCATCAGATTCCGGTTCTGAGGGTCGGGGGTTCGAATCCCTCCATGCTCGTTGATTAGTGAAAATTCGTATATTTCCCTATTGCCAGCGCCTAGAGTCGTTGCTATAGACTGGTATGGACTTTGAGTGAGTCGGGTGAAACCGCTGCAAGCTCGACCCAGCAAAGCTGATGTTTTGGGGGCTGCATTGCGTTTCTGAGGCTGTGCTGTTGTTTGAAAGGGCTTATGACTGCATCCTCTTTTGTACCTTCCACCAGCGATGTATTTGACCAGGCTCGTTCTGGTAGCATCACGGCAATTATCCAGATTCTAAATGACCGTCTGGCAGGCATTGGTGTTAGAACCCGAGCCATGGATGAAGGTGGCCGACTTCAACTCCTGTGCGAAGCGGCCAAAGAAGATCAATTAGCCGAGGACCTGCTAGCGCCCCAGGTCCAACAAATTCTCAACGAAATTTCCCCCTGGGGCGTTGGGCGCGTTCGCATTTACAGTCGCCTCGTTCAGGAACAAAAGCTGCTGTGGCTCAAGGAAGTTAAGGACAACCCAGACGACCTCCTCTGGACCCGAGAGTTTAAGCTCAATCCTCCCCCTCTAATGCGTCGTATGTGGGGAGACTGGGTGCGTAGCCGGGAGAAAACCAAGGAACAGTCTCTCAAGCGCATTCGTGACAACGACAAGAAAGAGCTGAGTTTTAACTGGGCAATTCTGGCCTCACTTATCGCTGCTGGAGCGGCCGGGACAGTAGCCTTAGCCAGTTTCACGGTTTGGAGTGGCCGGGAAATACCTTTATTTTCCCTGGGCAATAAGGTGGCTGAGCCCGAATCAACAGAACAAGCTCCAGAGAATGACCCCTTTGCGGAAGCGGTGCGCATTGCGGAGCAGGCGGGCAAGGACGGCAAGACTGCAAGCAGTTCTGCAGAATGGCTGGATCTAGCCGCACGCTGGCAAAAGGCTTCGGACTATATGGCCCAGGTGGGAGAAGATGATGAGCGCTATAACGCTGCCAAGGTCAGGGTAGAAAGCTATAAGAACAACAGTGATACGGCCCTCAAGAAAGCAGGAAAGTAGAAGCCGTCATTGAGCTGAGGCTCTCATCGCGCTCTACTACTCTATGCTCACCCCTCGATGGGTCTTTGCCTTCTTCCGCCCCGCCCTCGGCGCTTCCTTCACCATCCGCGCTGCCTGCTGATGGGCCGAGAAATGCCCCATCCACATCTCCGGTGCATTCAGCGTCGTGCCACCATGGGTCGTCAACCGCTGCCGTACCTGACAAAGCACCGGCGTATTAATGCAGGCCCCCGAGACAATCACCTGGCCTTTGGTTAGCGCAGGCAGCTCCTGCAATAGATCCCGTCCCGCAGCCTCAACGCCATGCTTAAGGCTCTCCTGGTCAACCGGGTTGACGATGCGCATGAGGAACTGGCTCATGCATTGGGACAGCACATCAGAATCAATCTTTCCGGGGCGTTGGGTGATCATGCCCATGCCCATGCCAAACTTGCGACCCTCGCCCAGGATCGTCCGCAGCACCTGCTTACAGCGAGCAGGCTCATGGGCTGGCGCAAAGCGGTGAGCTTCTTCGAGCAGCACAAACACCGGATAGGGCAAGTAGTTCTCGTCTTCAGGCCCAATGTTTTCCTTCTGGGTATTCAGGCGAGCATGATAAATCTGCCGCAATAGCGCCGCGCAGATCACCTGCTGTTCTTCCTGGCTAATTTCGCTCATTTGCAACACCGTCACCTGGCCCGGCTGGAGCAGGCTCGGCGGGGTGAGGTGTTCCATGGCATGGAAGTAAGGTGAGTTATCCAGCTTGCTCAGCTTCCATTCCAGCGCCCCGGCAGAAGAGCCCTTGGTTTCATTACCTTCGTCATCCACATCGGTATCGGCCTGGTTAACGGCGGCGATCAAATCCTGCACATCCCAGCGATAGTCATTGCCTGTTTTGTGTTTCCTCAGTAGAGCAAAGGCCTTACTGAGGATGGCTTGTTGGCGATCGCTGGTACTGGGCAACAGCGTCAAAATATCGTAGTAATCCAACGACGACATGCGAATGCGAATATCATCCGGCGTCAGAATCTGCACCCTAGGCGCATAGCCATCATCCCCTTGAAAAGCCGGATGCCCCCGCAGATCCTCCAGGGTGCTGTATTCCCCATGGGGGTCAAAAATCATCACCGCCGCCCGGTTATAGGGCGACAACAATTCTTCAATCAGCACACCAGCGGTATAGCTTTTACCCGCCCCCGTTCCTGCCAGGATGGCCATGTGGGTACTCACCAGCTCTTTCACATCCAGGGTCACCTGCACCGCATCCTGCTCTCGCAGCAGCAGCGAGCCGATCTGGGCTGAGCCAATGTCACCTTTCTGCTTCTTGTTAAGGATGCGCTGGAGCATGGTGTCTTCAGCAATGAAAACCTTGGCGCCGGGGTCTGGGGATTTGCGCAGGTTCAAAAAGCCCAGGTTCTTGTCGAAATAGCCCACAACATCCACGGTGACTTCGTAGATTTCAGGATTCTGATGAGTAAAGCCCACGAGGGCAGCGATCAGTTCAGGGCTAGTTTCAGTGTCGGCGAAGATGCGATCGGGCAGGTGGTCAATGAGGGTGAGACCGGAAATTTTGCCAATGATATTTCGGGATTCAACGGGCTTTCCGGGGGCAAAGCTTTGGGTGAGGGTGTAGTAAACGTATTCGCCGATTTTGACCTGGCGTTTGTCGGCGGTAATGAAAACATATTGGTTGCCGTCTTCACCGGGGCCTTTGACGGTGCCAACGACTTGGCTAGCAGTCAATTCTGGAAATGTTTGGGCAGCCATCGCAGCTTTGGAAAGGGCAGGAGCAGTGTCGAAGGGAGCCATGGGCGATCGCCAGGGGAGACTGTCACTTAATAGTACAAAAAAATTACTCTGAGAGGTTATTTGAGAATTTGCTCCGACATCAGATGTAAAACTCTAGGCAGCTCAAGTGAGTTGAGCCCCCATAGTTTTATGGACCAGATGGGTTGTCAGGCATCTGCCCAAGGCCTTGGCCAACCAGCTCGGATTCAGGCATTCAGCCTTGTTCATCCCTTATCGTTCTACCGACTGAGGCGACTTCATCTAGCCTTGATGGCCCTCTCAGGGAGTTTTAAGGTATTGCTAAGGCCACACCTAGATCAGCAAGGCTTAATAAAAGTACGACTAACACCACACCGGGAGCCGGAGCATTTTGCTTTGGCTCCCTTTTTTGACGATTTATTCGCTGGGGCCTAGGATTTCCCTTGCTCAGCCATGAACTTGAGCAACATGGCCTGGTGAGGCGGGCCAATGGGCCGGGTTTCCTGGAGGACTTGGGAGAAGCGATCGCCTCGCTGAATATCAGCCAAAGTCGCCAGGCCCAGCTCCTGCCCCTCATTCACTTCCAAACTATCCACCGGCACCGTGAGGGCAGCCTGGTAAAAGTTGCGAATCACGATCTTGTCTGGCCCTTCCGTCGTGGAACGTTCAAAGAGCTTCAGCTCGCCAGGAACGTGGGCGATTTCTTCCATGAGCTCCCGGCGAACGGCGGTATCAGCATCTTCGCCAGGCTCCAGATGGCCGCCGCAAAAAGCCCAATAGCCGGGGTAAATGATGGCAGGGTTATCATCTCGTAGTTGTAAGAGAAACTGATTGCCTTGATGGAGAATGGCGATCGCCACTTCCACAGTCGGCAGGGGGCTGGATTGCTGGGCCATGGGAAGTAATCAATGGAATAGTCCTAGTTTAGAGGGCCACTTCAATGGAAGCTTGCCCAGCCAGAACGCCCCCTCAAAAGCCCAGCCCTCCGCAAAGCGTTCAAATGCTTTGCGGAGGGCTGGTGGGCTTAGCGGACAAATTGATGCCATCTCCCAATCGAAATGGGGTCAGGCTGAAACCTATAGAATCTCAATCTGGCTAGAGCTGAGGGCAGGGGAGCCTTCAAGGGTGGCCAGGACTGACGATTGTTGCGCCCCAGCGCCATCCGCGTCAAAGCGCAGTTGCCCGCCGCTGTAAACAAACCCCTTGCGACTGCCCAGCGATTGACTATCCGCAGCCAACACCGCAGTGCTGCCAGCTGTTAAGCCAAAACCACTAGCAGAGATGCGAATCTGGTCTTGGGCTTGGAAATCGAGAATGGTATCGCCCCCTTCCGCAGGGCTGTTATAAGCAAAGACATCCGCTCCCCCCGCACTGCCACCACCAGCCTGCTGCTGATCGCCCAGTAACGTATCGGCACCGAGGCCACCTACAAAGAGGTCCGCAGTGGAACCACCGGTCAAATTATCAGCGGCAGCAGTGCCATGCTGAACCGAGGCAAAGCCTGTCGCAGTGTCCGTCGTAGCCCAAGTGGCCAGGTAAACGTCAGATAAGACGCTGGTATCTGCGTTGAAGGCATTGGCATTCAATGCATCCGACGTGATTGTTGTACCTTCAACCACCGTTCCCAGCAATGCAGCCCGGCCATTACCCACTGCAAAACCTTGGACTTTTCCCTTGCCCGCATTATCGGTAAAGGGGGTCCAGAGGCGACGCTGCTGAAAATCGCTGGAAATCACCAGGGCTGTTAGGTCTCCCTCGGATCGAAAGGCATAGGAACCGACGGATTGACCGGCTATCGCATTATTATCTCGCCCATCTACACCAGAGAACGTCGTGCCACCGATATAGACATTGCCCTGCTCATCCGCAGAAATGGTGCCATTCTCCACGCGGAAGGCATTGGAAGCGCCGTTGTAGCGGGGGAATGCCAGTTGCCCCCGCATCACTTCTCCAGTCTCCGGGTTGATGCGAGCGTAATAAGTTTGGTGGGGGCTGGCGGAGTTATAGGGGTCGTTGTAGGCGTCGTATTTGACTTGGGTAGGCGTGCTCCGATCCTTGCCATTCCAGCGATAGATCGAGTTGCCACCCGCCACTTCGCCCAGGAAATATAGCTCGCCATCGCGACCAATCGTGACGCGGTAGCCCCGCGTATCGGCCATATCGTTTTGACCTTGGCCGTTGACATCATCTGTCAGGGTATTGCCATCAAAGCCCCAGGTCTGCCAGCTGACATTGAGGTCCAGATCCAAACTGGTCAAGTAGGTGACTTGAACCGGGTTGTTGAAGTTATTGACGTTGTTTTTATTGTCAAACCCCGTCACGTACACTTTGCCGCTGTCAGGGTCTACCGCAATATCATTGACATAGGAGCGCGTCAGGGTAGTTTGGGCGCGCAGTTGGCCACCAGGATTCCAAACTGAGATGGTTTTGTTGTGGAGGGTGACGATGGTGCCATTGTTGGCGATCGCCACCCGCTCAACGGGTGCCCCCAAGTCCTGAGACCAATAAACTTGGTCCCCCGTGGGATTGAGCACCGTTACGCCAAAGTCACCCACTGCGGCAATCGCTCCAGTGGTGCGATTGACATCCATGTCATTGATGTCGTCGCCCAGGTGAGTCACCGACAGAACCTCGCGGCCACTTAGGGACATGCGCACAATCTGTCCAGCCGAGCTAGTCGTTGCTCCAAGAAATGCCTGGCCTGCCCCCTGGGCCGTGCCAAAGTTCCCCGCAACAACCAGCTCATTGCGCAGCGAAATTTCAACGGCAGCCGCTTCATCCTGGGAAACACCTCCCAAGTAGGTCGCGGTGCTGACCTGGAGGTCGCGATTCTGGCCGACTTCATCCGCCGTTGCTGAAAAGACGAGGTCATAATCAGTACTAGCATTAGGACTGGTTGTCTCTACGAGCAGCTCATAATTACCTGCTGCCAAGGTCTGGCTCAGCTGCTCAGTAATGTTGCCGCTGTTGGCCGATGTCACAATGAGCTGTTCACCCGTCTCATCGAATAAGGACAGATTGGCATCGGCAGTTAGGCCTTCCAGGATGACGCTGAAGTCACGGGTTTGGTCCAAGCTAAAGCTGAAGCGATCGCTCTGGTTTGCCGCATTCAAGCCATCAGCCCGGCTACTAATGCCCGCCAGATTGCCCAAATCAGTCGCCTGTTCAGTGCTAACTTCCTCACCCCGCTCAAAGACCCGCACATTGCGGAAGAAGCTTTCAGCGTTACGGGGGCTGCGATCGTGATCATTAACGAAGGTCAGATAGGAGAAATCTCCTGCGTAGAACTCCCCTACAGAAATTTCATAGCGCTTCCAATCGCCATTGCTCCCCTCGCCGGAAGCAGCATAGTCACGAAAATCCTGGCGCCCCCAAGTTTGAGTGCCATCTAACTGAAAGGTCTTATTACGACTCAGACGGTTATTATCGTCAAAGCCAATGCCATGGATCTCCCCCTGTTGACTGCTCTTAAAGTCGAAGGTCAGAACCGTGTCGGCAGTAATGGTGTAATCAAAGTCCAGCTTCTTCCAAGTATTCTGCGAAAGCTTTAGCGTGTTTCCCCCATCTTGAATCTCAGATTGGGTCTGGCGATCTTGACCGCCGTAACTGGTAATAGTCGCAGCGGAGAAATCTAGCGGCGCAACGGGCTGGGTATCGGCCGCTTCATACAATCGCACATTGCGAAAGGCGCTAGCGGCAGTGGGGTTGGCTACGTCCTGATCGTTGATAAAAGTCAGATAGTCTTTAGTGCCACTAAAGTAGTCCCCAACAAAAACGGTGTATTTGTACCATTGGCCAATAACGAGGGACTCCCCCTGGGCCAGTCCCAAGGGACGAATCTCTGTTGTCCAAGGATCTGTACCGCCTAACTGGAGAATGTCCGTTGCACTCTGGACACTATCGGTGTCAAAACCAATGCCGTGGATTTCGCCTTCGGCAGTGAGTTGAAATTCAAATTCAAGAACGGTATTTGCCGTTATGTCGTAGGCAAAGTCAATGCGCTTCCAAGCATTGCCCTGAAGGCTTAAAGTCTGTCCTAAATCTCCGACTAAAGCAGTCGAGTCTGCTGCATCTTGATCGACGCCATAAGAGGCGATCACAGCTCCATTAAAATTGACCACACCAAACGCTTCCTTAATGAGTACAAGACATCACCACCAGCAAACAGCCAGCTAATCAAGCTGGAGTACCCATGGGAAATCACATAGAGAAGCGCCCTCACTCAAGCAGTCTCAGAAGCCACTGCAGCATCCTTTTTAACAGCAGAGAATGTCAGCAACGACTAAATACCCAGAAAACTGCGTATTTACCGAGAAAGCTTAAACAACCATAGCCTCAGTGTCAGCCAAATGTCTAACACTGACAGGTTACTGATAAGAAGCTCAAAATTCCTTTTCGAAACCTATATGAATTGGCGGGCGCACATTCTATTCCTTAGCAGAAATAAATTAATCAGGACGTTATTCAATTTGTGTTCGGCAGAATACTTTAATGCAGAAATAGAAGGCTCCTTTAGATCCTTATTCATCAGCACAAAGCGATTCAATTCAAACAGCGAAAAAGCAGCATTAGCTGATTTGATCATCCAGAAATATCATCCATATTTATATGGTTATAAAATCGTTTTAGCCTTATTTCTACCCACTCAGAGGCTCCGCGAGGCCGAGCTGCACCACTTACAGTCAAGAGCTCAGGGGATCAGATCTGGCCGACATCCTGTATTATTGAAGACTGCAAAAAGTTATCTAGGGCTCCGGAGAATTCCAAATGTCGCGGAAATGCCAACTCACCGGCAAGAAGGCTAACAATGCCTTTGCCGTATCTCACTCTCACATCCGCACCAAGCGGCTCCAGCACGTTAACTTGCAAAGCAAGCGCATCTGGTGGCCTGAAGGTAACCGTTTCGTCAAGCTGCGCATCTCCACAAAAGCGATTAAGACCCTTGAGAAGAAGGGTATCGGTGCTATGGCGAAGGAAGCGGGCATTGACTTAAACAAGTTCTAGGGTTGCCGCGTCAGTAAGGCGACGCAGCTTCACTTGGCTCGGTTTGATTTACAGAAAAAGACGGTGGACTTGAAGTCCACCGTCTTTTTCTGCTGTTTGAGAAACGAATCACAAGTCCATAGGATGGGCTTTGCTACAACTCATGCCAAATCCTACTTGCTGACCTTTGAATCCTCTGTGGGCGAACGTCGGTTCCACCCCTACGGCTCAACGGATGGCCATCAGGTTTCACTGAAATTAACTTGGGTCTTACTCCTCTTCCTGGAAGCGGCGATCGCTGGGCAGATCAATGAAGACTCGATCTCCTGCATCAATACCTGACAAAATTTGGGTTTCGTTGCCAATGCTGACCCCAGTTGTTACAAGCTGAAACTCCGGCTCATTTTTGCGATCGGGCACCAGCACCCCGCGCTCTCCTTCTCGGGTCACAATCGCCACCGTGGGCACCACCAGGGCATTACCAATGCTTTCACCAATAAAGGTCAGGTCCACATTCATGCCAGAGCGGAGCTGCTCTTGCCCGGTCTTAAGCGCCACTCGCACCTGAAAGGATGTGACATTCTGCTCCTCCACAGCTTCTGGCGACACTAGCCGCACCTGACCAATGAAAGTCTGCTCAGGAAAGGCATCGGCAGACACCTCAACAATCTGCCCCGGAAGCACCGTATTGATGTCCACCTCTGGCACATTAGCCCGCACCTCTAGGCCCTGAGCCAAGGCCACAACGGAAGTTGATGTGGCCGAGGTCGTGCTAGAGGCCGAAGTCGTGGGCGTCACAAAGGCGCCGGGGTCCGCATAGCGCTGGGTGATAATGCCATCGAAGGGAGCCCGCAACAGGGTGTCTTCCTTTTGCACTTCCACGGCCTGAACCTGGCCTAGGGCTTCAAAGACTTGGGCTTCAGCCTGTTCAATCAGCTCGGGGCGCTCGCTCGCGCTGGTGTCTTGCAGGCGGAGCTGAGCCGAATCCAAGCGGGATTGGGCCTGGGCTTGGGCAGCCTGAGTCCGTAGGAAGCCAGCTTCTGCCCGCACTTGAGATGCTCGACTGCGCTCTAGGTTGGCGCGGGCTCGGTTGGCAGCGGTGGTGAGTTCATCCAGGCGATCGCGGGAAATCGCCCCCTCACTCTCCAGCGCCAAATTACGCTTGAGCTGCTGTTCAGCTAAATCGAGTTGAGCCTGGGATTCATTCACTTGGGCCTGGGCTTCAGCGATTTGTGCTTCTGCCTCTCGCACCTGGGCCGCTTCCACCACCATCTGGGTACGGGCCTGGCGAACGTCCTCCTCGCCCTGGGCCACCACCACATCAGTCCCCCCAGCCTGGAGTTCCTTTAAACGCGCCTCAGCCTGGATCTGGCGAGCTTTAGCCTGAACAAACTGGGAATCCAGAGATCGGCTTTCCATCACCGCGATCAAATCCCCCGCCGCAACGACATCACCCTGATTAACCAGCAATCGCTCCAGGCGACCTGCGTTCTTGGGGCTGAGGTTGACGCTGCGTACTGGCACAACGCTGCCATTGACCCGGATTTTGAGGGTGAGGGGCGATCGCGCTGCTTCCACCGTCAGCCGTTCCAACTCCTCCGCTGGGAGTCCGCCCCCTCGCCGGGCTGCAAACATGCCTAGACCACCGGCTCCTAAGCCCAGCACCAAACAAATCGCTCCCACAAGCCAAGGCGATACTTTGCGTTCACTTCCCATGCCGATATCTAGATAGTTCCTGGTCTGTTTAGCGTGCTGAGTCAGCTAAGGCGCGGTGTCCCCCCTCGCAAGCACGAGCACAATCTGCAGTGGCATCGTAACGCACCCCCATTGAGGGTGACCGGAATGGGGACTAGGACAGCGGCAGGTTCGGTGATTCGGACCTTCCAAGGACTCCGGCTCCCCCCAGAACCTGCTAAAGTACACATTGTTAAAATTCACCGGAGAATGCTGAGGCATCCCCATGTTAAGAGCGGGAATTGTTGGACTACCCAACGTTGGTAAGTCAACGCTATTTAATGCCCTCGTGGCCAATGCCAAGGCCCAAGCGGCCAATTTCCCCTTCTGCACGATCGAGCCGAACGTTGGCATCGTCTCAGTTCCGGATGACCGCCTCCAAGTTCTGTCAGATATTTCCAGCTCCGAGAAGATTCTGCCTGCTCGAGTGGAATTTGTGGATATTGCAGGTCTCGTGAAAGGTGCCAGCAAGGGCGAGGGCCTAGGCAACCAGTTTTTGGCAAATATCCGCGAAGTGGATTCCATCGTTCATGTGGTGCGGTGCTTCGACGATGACGACATCATCCATGTGGCTGGCTCCGTTGATCCGGGCCGTGACATGGAAGTCATTAACTTGGAACTTGCCCTAGCTGACCTGGACCAAGCGGAGCGTCGCCTAGACCGGGCTCGCAAGGAAGTTCGCAAGAATAAAGAAGTCCAGACCGAAGTGGATGCCCTGGAGAAGCTGGTCCCCGTCCTCAATGAAGGCAAGCCCGCCCGCTCTGTAGAGCTGAGTGAAGACGAAGAGCTAGCCATCAAAGCTTTGGGCTTCCTGACACGCAAGCCGGTGATCTACGGCGCAAATGTGTCCGAGGATGATTTGTCCAGCGGTAATGAGTGGGTTGAACAGGTCAAGGCGATCGCCGAAACCGAAGGTGCCCAAGTCGTAATCATTTCCGCCCAGGTAGAAGCTGAGCTCGTTGAGATCCCCGAAGAAGAGCGCGGTGAATTCCTCGAATCTCTCGGTGTTGAAGAAGGCGGCCTCCGCTCTCTAATCCGCGCCACCTACTCCCTCCTGGGCCTCCAGACTTACTTCACCACCGGCCCCAAAGAAACCCGCGCCTGGACCATCCACAAAGGCATGGTCGCTCCCCAAGCCGCTGGCGTGATTCACACCGACTTCGAGCATTGCTTTATTCGGGCTGAGACGGTTTCCTACCAAGACTTAGTGGATAACGGTTCCATGGGCGCAGCCAAAAGCAAAGGCCTAGTCCGCAGCGAAGGAAAAGAATACGTCGTGGCCGAAGGGGATGTGATGCATTTCCTCACCAGCGCATAACGGCCCAACGCAAGGGTCCCATTTCCAATTTCACAACCCTGGTAGGGGCGAGGTCTTCTCGCCCTGCTTTCGCATTTCCATAGCCTGGGCGGGGAGACCCCGCCCCTACGGTGCGACGGGTCAATGGTTAGGCTTCGACGGCGATGGGATGGGCTGCCAAAATCTCCTGTAGTCGCCCTGCCACTCGCTCCGTTTGCTCCACCATGGCCATATGGCCGCAGTCAGCGATTTCTGTCAGATTTTCGCCACAAGAGGCTTGAAAGCCAGGATGGAAGCTGGCTAAGTGGCGAACATAGCGGGGATGCATGATGGGATCGCGATCGCCTGACAAGAAATAGACCGGCTGCTCTAACTGAGCAACCACCTGGGGCAAACGATGCACCTGCTCCCGCGTCGTACTCTCTAACAAGGCCCCCCGAGCCGCTGCGCTGTGGGCTCCGACGTAATCCAGCAAGCGCTGTCGCCGCCAATTGCGAGCCATGGGCTGCACCGTGCCTGCCTTAGCAAACATCCAGTCCAGCAGGGGCAGCTTACCCAGCAGCGGATGACGCCACTGCACCAGATTTTTGCCCAGGCTTCGAAAGCGCTCAAACTCTTGCTCTAGATAAACACCACCGCCAGCATTAATACAGGTCACTCCGGCAATGCGATCGGACAAAGATTGCGCGCCCCACAGTGCGATGGTTCCGCCAAGGGAATGACCCACCAGCCAGGCCTTCTTTATTTTAAGTTGGTCTAAAAGTTGACCTAAATCCTCAGCATAGTCAGCAGGGCTATAGGCCTCACCCTGCACCTCACAAACCTGGCAAGAATCCCCAAAACCTCGCAGGTCATAGGACAGGCATTGAAACTGGGGAGACAGCTTTTCAATTAAGGGACGCCAATAGCTGCGGCTCAGCAACCAACCATGAATAAACACCAGCACCACATCGGAGGTCGCTGGCGCCGTTAAATCGTAAACATGGGATGTACCCCGGATCTCAAGGCTTGGCATAGAACTATCCTAGCCGGTTGCCTAGCGATTGAGAACCCATCACTATACGCCGTTCGGTAGGGCATGTCGCCCCTTTTTTTGCACAGACACCGATCACATTATGCAAAATTTTCTGGGCCAGAGACTAAAAGCTCGTGCTAATGCCACCACGACCGCTCTATTTCAGCTTATGCAGCAGAGCCACTGCTACCCAGCAGGCGAGCCTTTACCCGCTCGGCAATCTTCTGTCCCCGGTAATCAGGGATACCGCCTGTGCGATCCGTTAGGACATAGAGAATGAGACGAGTCCTTCCCCGCCACAGCAGTAGATTGGCATTCACCACGAGAAGATTTTCAGGGCAAATGGCATTGGTCATCTTGAAGAACATGCCATCTTCTTCGTCCGACTCAATTAACAAGGCAGGCAAGTGAAAACGCTGGTCAATGTAGAATTCCGTTTGAACCGAGCCCAGCCGGTTATTCTCAAACAATTCAACCGAGAGCATTTCTTCCACTTCAAACCGCCCTTCCAGGGCTTCTCGCAGGGCTCGGCGGACATTGTCGGCGGTTTTACCCGCCAGGGCTCTACCCCCACGGGAAACCTTCATACGAATAAAAATCAACATGGGGGCTTCCACCTGCCCATGGACTTCTAGTTTATGCACCGATAGGTTGTAAGCCGCCAAAACTCCGAAGACATCACGCAGCAAGCCAGGCTGATTCTTCGCAGCCAGGCTGAGGGAAGTTTGCTCCCCAGCAGACTCCGCTGTGATGATGGCTTGCTTCTGCTTATAGAGCTGGTAGGCCAGTTTAAGGTTGTCGTACTGGGTGTCACTGGAGACAAACTGTTCATAGAATTCGGGGAACAGTTGACTGAAGCGTCGCAGTTTCTCCTGGGTGGCTGGCTTGAGGCTGGGGGACATATCAGGCAGAGGTCGTCCTAGTTTGGCAGGGGATCGAGGCAGGAGGGAGATACAATCTAAAACTGGTGCTCGTGATAACAAGCACTGCCGTTTAACCGCGATCGCGCTCTTTCTAGCCGCATGGGTTTCTGGAAAAATTTATTCACAGGCTCCAATGCAGAGGCGAACTCCGGGGCAAACAGTGACATCGAGACGCTTGACAGCCGCCTCGTCGAAGTTTTACCGCAACAGGGCGAAAACGGTTGCCGCCTCTACTTCAGCACAGATCGGCAAATTGATCTGTACGAGTTAGAGGAATTGTGCGATGCCGTCGGCTGGTCCCGCCGTCCCCTCAGAAAGGTGAAAAAGGCGATCGCCCACAGCTTTCTAGTGGTTACGCTTTGGGAAGACCTGGGCAAGCGTCGCCGCTTGATTGGCTTTTCCCGCGCCACCTCAGACCATGCCTTCAACGCCACCATTTGGGATGTGGTTGTGAGCCCGAAGTATCAGGGGAAAGGCCTGGGCAAATCCCTCATGCAGCACATGATTAAGAAGCTTCGTGCCGAAGACATAAGCAACATTACCCTATTCGCCGATCCCCAGGTGGTGACCTTCTACGAAACCTTGGGCTTCGTGGTGGATCCCGAAGGCATTAAAGGTATGTTCTGGTATCCCGAGTAGCGAGCCAGAGGCGACTCCTCAAGCCTTATAAATCCCAGTTTCCCCAGGCACCTTCCCATCTACTTCCCATGACTCGGCACTCTTCCAAGGCCCAACAGCGGTTTGTACAGCAGCTCACACCGCATCTATTCCTACTGCCAGCCATGGTGGTCTTGCTGCTAACAATCTTTTGGCCTGCGGCCCAGGCCTTCTACTACAGCCTGACGGATTACGATTTGCTCAGCCCGCCCGTTTGGAATAACTTCGCCAACTTCAAGAAGCTGTGGCGAGACGAGTTGTTTTGGCAGGTGCTGCGCAATACAGTGATCTACTTAATCTGCGTTGTCCCCATTCTGGTGACGTTTCCCTTGGGATTGGCCATTTTGGTCAATCGCAAGCTGCGAGGCATCAACTGGTTTCGGGTGGCTTACTACGCCCCTGTGGTGATTTCCATTGTGGTGGCGGGCATTACCTGGCGCTGGCTCTATGCCGAGAATGGCCTATTTAATCAGCTGGGGCGCTTGCTCCTGGGCGATGGTGCCTTGGCGGCCAAGTTTTTTCCCATTGGTTGGCTCACCAGTCCCAAACTGGCCATCTTTAGCGTCATGGCCGTGACGGTCTGGAAAGGACTGGGGTATTACATGATTGTCTATCTGGCGGGGCTCCAGGCGATTCCGCCGGATTTGTATGAGGCAGCGGCGATTGATGGCTCCGATGGCTTAGCGAAGCATTGGGATATTACGCTGCCGCTGATGCGGCCCTATTTGGTGCTGGTTGCTGTGATTTCGTCGATTTCAGCAGCCAAAGTATTCGAGGAAGTCTATGTGATGCTGCCAGGGGGAGGGCCGGGCAATAGCGCCTCAACGATGGTGTTTCACATCTACAAGACGGCTTTTGGGGATTTTGAGATGAGCTATGCCTGCACCATCGGGCTAGCGCTGTTTTTGCTGATTCTGATTCCGTCGCTCCTCAGGCTGACCTTGGGAAATAAGGATGAAGCGGGATTGGGCGTGTAGTCAAACCTTGGTCTACTTCAGCGGACCTCTTACGAGGATTACGGTACAGCGGCTTTGGTGGGCGATCGCCTCAGGTACATTCCCCTTAATCACCTGCTGCAACAAACTCTCCTGACTCGCCCCCAAAACAATCACATCGCACTGGTCCTTATCCGCCAGATCCACGATCGCCTCCACCACCCCCGGCGCACAAACCAAAGTCGTCGAAACGCAACAGCTTACTTGCCCCTCTAATGTCCTCGCCCTCCCCTCCAGCCACTGGGGAGACAGGGAGCCGCTATGGGGATGGGAGACCTGACAGAGCTGAATGCGGGGGGTGCCGCTGAGGCTCACCAAGCCAGGCAAACGCTTGAGGGCATGGCGGCTATTCTCTCCACCGGAAGCGGGCACCAGCCAGCGATTGAGGTGCAAGCGAGCTAGGAGTGAAGGGTAGGGCGCATCGAAACGTTTGAACTGTTCACCCAGCTTGATCATCATCAATTCGCAGGGGGCCTGGCGAATCAAGGTGTCCAAGACATCGTTGAAAATGCGATCGGTGCCGCTGGCTTTACCTCGCCAGCCCAGGAGGGTGAGATCAATGCGGCGATCGCGAATCACTTCCAAAATCACCGCCGCGACATCATGACCTACCCGAATCTGGGTATGCACCGGAATATTCCATTCCTTGCCCAGAGCTTGGGCTTGTTTGAGCAAGTGCCGCCGCCCCTCGGCAAAGACCTCTGTCTCCACTGGATTGCGATGGCGGGGGATCGGAATGATTTGGACACATTCCAACTCATAGCGATTATGGCGGGCAATAGCCGCCGCCATTTGCATCAGCGTGGGAGCCGTTTGGGGATTGGCGAGGGGGAGGAGCAAGCGACCCCGACCGACGCTGGGCGATCGCGTCATGTACACGCAATAGCTGGGGTCCAAGCGCTGCTGCTGTTCCGCTGCCGTGCCCTCCACATGCTCCGACTCTGCCCGAATGATGTCTGCCCGCGTGATGATACCCACCAAGCGAGCACCCTCGGTAACGGGTAAGCGGCTCACCTTATGGCGATTGAGCAGATACAGCACCGTTGCCAGGGGAGCCTCGGGCGGCACGGTTACGGGCTGGGCCGTCATCAGCTCCACCAGGGGCGTCTCACCGGGCAACTCCAAATTG
The DNA here is from genome assembly GCA_938002085.1 of uncultured Pseudanabaenaceae cyanobacterium. Lineage (GTDB taxonomy): Bacteria > Cyanobacteriota > Cyanobacteriia > PCC-9006 > JAAUQQ01 > JAAUQQ01. The sequence continues at coordinate 41,669 of CALLAT010000060.1, read as the reverse complement.
GCTGGGGTGGTGAGATCGGAGCGGGAAATAATTCCAGCCAAGCGGCCTTCACGATCCACCACAGGAAAACCTCGATGGTGGGAGCGTTGAAAAGTCTGGGAGACTTGGCTCAAAGGCAAGTTGACATCTAGAGTTTCCACTTTGGGTTGCATCACTTGAGCAGCGGTGATGGTTTCCCAGAGGTTCTGCCCCTCCTTAGATTTCTCCAAGGCGATGCCTTCCATCGCTAGTAAATGGTTATAAACAGAGCCTTTGACCAAGCGATTGGATACGCCATAGGCCGTGATCGCCGCCACCATCAATGGCAGAACCAGGTTGAAGTCATTGGTCATCTCAAACACGATGACGATCGCCGTAATCGGCCCTTTCGTCACCGCACTGAAAAAGGCTCCCATGCCCGCCAGGGTATAGGTGGCCGGAGAATTGATCACGACGGAGAGTGCAGTAGGCCAGCCGGGAATGGCATTGAGACCTTGAACGGTGAGCACCAGCAGATCGCCAAGGCTGGAGCCCAGTAATAGAGCCGGTGCGAAGAGGCCGCCAGGAATGCCAGCCCCGTAGGCCAGGAGGGTGAGGGTGAACTTGACGATGAAGGCGATCGCGCTCATCTCCCAGCCCAGTCCACTACTCAACACCAAGCCCTGCAGGCCATCGGCATCGCGGAACTCCATCGGCAATAAAGCCAAAACGCCACCGCAAATCAACCCAGCCAGGGCCATCCGTAGAGCGGGCTGTTGGTTCAATCGAGTCTGGGCAAAGCGACTGCTTAGCAAAATCCCCCGACTAAACAGACCACCCAGCAATCCTGCCAAGGCCCCCAACAGCAGCAACAGCGGAATCTCTTGCAGGGAAATACTGGCCTGGGCAGCCTGGAGGCTCGCCGTCATGTTCAACCCCTGGCCCCCCAACTGGCGCGATACCACAGCTCCAATAAACGAAGCAATAATGGCCGTGCCCAGGGTTAGGCCCGAAAGATCCTGGAGCAATTCTTCAATGACAAATAACACCCCAGCAATGGGGGCATTAAAGCCCGAAGCTAATCCCGCTGCTGCCCCCGCTGCAATCAACTGCCGACGATGTTCTGGCGAAGTGGGCACCCAGCGACTCAATTGCCCCGCGAGGGCTGCTCCAACCTGTACCGTCGGTCCCTGCCGCCCCAGGGGAATACCGCTGCCCAAGGCCAGAATTGTGCCTCCCATCTTGACCAGAGCCACCCGCAGATTCATATCCACAGGAATCTGAGACAGGGCTGCCTTGACCCGAGGAATGCCGCTACCCGAGGCTTCTGGGGCAATGCGTTCAACCAACAGGCCTGCCACCCAGCAGCAGATTAAACCCACTAGAGGCAACCAAAGCCAAGGGGGAAAGGGAGTGGAATTGGCTAGTCGCCAGCGATTCACTTCCGCAGCGCCCTGCTTGAGCAGGACCGCAGCAAGGCCAGAGATCAGCCCAATCAAGCAGGCCTCTACTACGGCCAAGCGATTGGGCTTGAGCAGTCCTCGCGATAGGGATTGAAACCAGCGCCGGGCACGGTAAACGGACTTCATCAGGGCGATCCAAGGGGAGGGATCAAAGGCTCTGGTTTAAGCCTAGTCCTGTTTGGGGCCGGTCGCGTAGGTGCGGGGTCTCCCCGCCTAAGGCAAATAGCAAATGCATGGGCAGGGAGACCTGCCCCTACTGGTGGAATCGAGATGGATTGTTTTGCAGCGCTATTTCAGTCGCTCCACGATCGCCTGGTTCTCATCCCACCAATCCACGCCCAAAATCCGCCGCGATCGCTCGGCATAGCTAGGAAAGTCCAAGTCCACCCTCAAAAACTCAGCTTCACCACCCGCCTGGGCCAATATTTCCCCCTGGCCATTGACCACCTGGCTCTCACCGCGATAGCTGGCCTTGAGATTCCGCGCGGATTCTTGGCCGACGCGATTGCAAGTAGCGATCGCCAATCCTGCCTCAATTGCCTGGCCCCGAGCCACCATTAACGTCTGAGGTCCACCAAAATTCGCCGGGTGCAGCAGCAAGTCAACTTCCTCGCGGGCGTAAGCCTGGCCAATCTGGGGAAACCAGATATCAAAGCAAATCGCCACGCCACAGCGTAAGGTTTGTTCTCCCACCGTCCAGTCAAAGATCAGCAAATTTCCCACTTCCCCCAGCTTTGGCTCAGAAGACTCCGCTCTCGGCCCTTCGCCTGGCTCTCCACCTCGCTCGAAATAGAGCCGATCAATATTGGTCTGGGCCAGCTTGCGGTAGCGACCGATAAAGCCCCCAGAGCTATCATCAGCACCAGGACCAAAGGCTGCAACGCTATTGAATAAAGCATCACCTTCCCGCTCCGCCAGCCCTGCCACCACTGTGCAGCTATAGCGCTGAGCCATAGCGGCCAAACGCTGGCAAGTTGCGCCATCCGGAATCGACTCTGCCAGGGGTAATAGTTGCTCGCGATCTTCGAAGACATAGCCCGTCGTAAATAGCTCCGGCAACAGCACCAGCGCATCGGCCAACTGCTCAGCCTGGGCCTCTAAACAAGCCTCAAATCGCTGGAGGTTTGCCGCCGGTTCACCGTAGATAACTTCAGGCTGATAGAGGCAGAGTTGCATGATTAGCCCAAATCCATCTGACGCAGTAGCCAGAAGCCCTCAAAGCGTTCAGAATCAGCGTTTTTCTGCACGCCAATGAAGTGAATTTTGTTGGCAGCCAACTTCGCCTTTTCAAACTGCGTCACTTCCTCCACCAGCTCCGGCTTGAGCAAAGGAGCTAGCAGCCAACGGTCATTCGCACCTGTCTCTAGCACTAGGGCCGGGCGCTTGCCCACATCCTGGGTGAGAAAGGCTAGGTCCAAACCGGACATCCAAGCAGCCAGGGGCTTCGCCCGCTCCGAATAGATCAACAAACCGGGAATGGGCGTGTCCTTATCCAGGCCCATTTCATGGAGGGAAAAGGACTCACCAAAATCAATATCCCAGTCCGCCAAATCATCAAAGGCAGAGGCTTGCAGACTGACAAACCGCCAACTGTCCCCTCGCAGGGCATCGGGCAATCCCGTGGGGCGCTCAATGGCATATTTCACCGAAGCCCCCCTCACTTCCTGGTAGCCCTCTTCCTGGGGGTAAACCTCGGCATAGCGCTGGTCCAACCAGCTTGCTAGGGCCACGGTGCGGCGGCTGGACTTGGCCGCAATCCCCATGTCCGTACAGGCCTTCACGATCATATTGTTCATCTGGCGACGGAAGAAACGCACCTGGGTGGGCTTCTGGCCAGACTGCTCCATGGCCTCGATCAAGGCTTCCTTGAGGGAAATGGAGTTAACTTCCTTGCTGGTGAAATACCGGGTATAGCGAAAGCTCTTTTCTGGGTCTGCTTGGACCCCCTTGGCCCCTTCGCAAATCACCACTTCCCAGCGTTTTTTGCCATTCTCATCCAGGACGGGGCGAGAGTAAAAGTCGAGTTCCCAGGTGACAGACATAGAGGAGAGGTAATTTTAGGAGATGGGTAATCGTGAATAGCGGGATGGGCTCACCTCAATCCGCTTTATATCAGCCTAAGGCATAGGCTCTACATCCCTGAGGCCCAGGCATTAACAATGACAAAGCGAAGCATTGGGGCGGGACTTGCTCGGTTGAATCCGAGGGCCACGAACCAATGCTTCGCTTTTCAATGAAGGGCAAACAGCAGGTTTGACCTACAGTGCGAGATCTCTCAACGTTAGACCTGCTCTTCAGCCTCAATCTTCTTGCGAGCCCGCTCAGCCCGCTCTTCTGCACTGGCCATGACTTCCTCGGCCTTCTCAAGAATCTCGCCAGGGTAGCTTTCCAGCACCTTGGTCGACAGCGAAATCCGACCCCGACCCTCGTCAATATTGACGATCATCGCCTTAATGGCCTGGCCCGGCGTGAAGACCGTATCAATCGACTTGAGATACTTGTCGCTGATTTGCTTGATATGCAGCAGGCCCGTCGTGCCACCAAAGGCCACAAAGACACCAAAGGGCTTCAGGCTCGCCACCGTTCCCGAGATCAACTGGCCTTCCTCCAGTTCCGCCATGCGAGCCGATTGCCCTGCTAAGCGTTCGGACAGCACCAGCTTCTTGTTTTCCTTGCTGATCTCTAGGAACTTCACCGTCACCGTTTGCCCCATGAGGGCTTCCAGGTTTTCTTTTTCCAACAAGTGGGAGCGAGGAATAAAGCCCTTTAAACCCTCCACGTTGGCGGTGACGCCGCCTCGGTTACTGCCGTTGATTTTGACGTCAAAGCTGCCCCCCGCGTCAGCCTGCTCCGTGAGGCGCTCCCAGGCCTCATCCAGCAAGCGACGACGCAGGGAAATGGTCACCTGGCCATCGGCATTTTGGTCACGAATGACCACAAACTCCATCTCATCGCCGACCTGAAGCGTGGCCGACAGGTCAATCACCTTCTTGAGGGAGGCTTCATTGGTCGGCAAAAACGCTGCGGCTTTACCGCCGATATCAACAAAGGCTCCTTCATTGGAATGGCTAGCGATCTTGCCCTTCACAGTTTGTCCCACCTGGAAATCAAATTCCTGGGACGATAGGGCCTTTTCGAAGTCCTCCATGGAGAAGGAGGATGAAGCTTGAGAGTCCGAGCTCATAACCAAACCAGTTAATAAAATAAGAACGATGCAAGTCGCTAAATAGCGGAGTTATCCCCTTGGAAAGCCAGGGCTCCCTGGGAAATAATTCACCTCGACGCGCATCCACGGGTATTAGATAGCACTAAATCGTTCGTCAGAGGTTTATCCATATTAAGCGCTGCATTGCTTTGCAACCATTCGGTCTTTCTTTTGAAATGATATTGAGGTATGGCCGTTATTTCCTCAGGCATTAGCCCAGCGGCTTCGCTGGATTAATAGCCGTTGGATTGCCCATCTCCAATTTTCCTTCAAAGCTTTACAAGGCAAGACCTTCACCGCCATGATGCACGGTTTCATCCCTCCCCATCGTTATTACGCTTATCTCAGCTGGACCGATGTTCAGGAGATGCCCGACAAGGAAAACGTGGTGCTGATACAGCCCTTGGGGGCAATTGAGCAGCATGGGCCTCATTTACCGTTGGCGGTGGATAGCGCGATCGCCACGGGCGTTTTAGGTCATGCCCTGGAAACGCTAGACCCAGCCATCCCAGCCTATGCCTTGCCTCCCCAATACGTCGGCAAATCTAACGAGCATTGCCACTTCCCTGGCACCCTCATGCTCAGCGCCGAGACCTTGGGTCGAGTCCTAACAGAAACAGCGGAGAGTCTCTATCAATCAGGCTTTCGAAAGTTAGTCTTTGCCAATGCCCATGGAGGACAGCCGCAGGTTTTGGACATTGTGGCCCGAGATTTGCATCAGCGGTTTCCAGATTTTTGGATTTTTCCGTTTTTCATCTGGAATGTAGAGCACCGCGTTGCCGACTGGCTCAGTCCTAAGGAGCTGGCCGAGGGGATCCATGCTGGAGATGCGGAAACCAGCTTGCTACTCTCGTTACTGCCCGATACGGTCAAGATGAATAATGCTGTGGCTGAATATCCGGATCAACGCCTTAAGGACGGGTTGATCTCATTAGAGGGAAAGCTACCCGTTTCTTGGGTCACCCGAGATATTAGTCGCAGTGGCGTCATTGGAGATGCGACAGCGGCCAACCCAGAGAAAGGCGATCGCATTCTCACCGATCTCGCCCAGGGCTGGGTCACGGCGCTCACAGCCGTACATCACTTCCAAGCTGGCCCCTCTGATCCAAAGCCGATAGACTAGGCGTAATCCCAGTCCTCCTCAGGTATTCCCCTCAGGATCTAGGTTAACGTCGCAGTTGTTCAGGAGAACCTCGCGTCATGCTCCCTCTCAAGGTCCATCCAACCGTCGCTCTTACGCCGGACTACGACAGTGCCGACTACAGAGAAGCCTATAGCCGCTTGAACGGCATCGTAATTGAAGGTGAACAGGAAGCCCACAACAATTACCTCAGGCTGGCGGAGATGTTACCCCAGCATCGCGATGAACTCCTCAATGCCGCTCGCATGGAGCGGAGGCACCAAAATGGATTTCAATCCTGTGGGACACATTTAGGGATTGAGGCAGATTTTAATTGGGCTGAGGATGTGTTTTCCCCCCTGCGCGAACGGTTTGCAGCAGCATCGGCTCAAGAGCAGCTGGTCCCTTGTCTCCTGATTCAGTCCTTCGTGGTGGAATGCTTGGCGATCGCGCTCTACAACGCCTATCTCCCCGTAGCCGACGATTTTTCCCGCAGGGTCACTGAAACCGCCCTCAAGGACGAGCATGAGCATTTGAAACTGGGCCAAGCCTGGTTCAAAGCACATTTCGAGACCGTCAAAACTGAGATCCAAGCTGTCAATCAGACAATACTGCCCATCGTTTGGCAAATTTTGACGAGGATTGGGCAAGATGCAGCTCGCCTGGGCATGGACCTGGAGTCGTTGGAAGAGGAATTTACGATTCAGTACGGCGAAACGCTCCAGGACATCGGCTTTAGCTTCCAAGAAGTCTTGAGCATGTCCAGCTACGACAATGCCATGGCTGCCTGACGAGGCTCAAGCCAGTTAGAAAATGATGGCCTCAATCCTCGCCAACGATTGATGTCTCAATCCGCTTTGGAACAAAAAACCAATTAGACCATCCCTTTATCTAAGGGGAACAACAAATTGGATGGCGGGATTCATCAATCCTCATGGCTTAACCCAAAGCCCTTGTTCAGAAAGTGCATCAGTCCTGTTTCAAGACTGAACAAGCCTTCCCCAAACCAAACAGACCTTAAGTTTCCGACCGATCCTCCAACGAGGAGAACGAGACGAGGAGGTTAGAGGTTGCCTGATTCCAGGGCTCACAGGGGTGAGTAGAAGCGGTCAGACCTTAGACAGTATGATTAGATCTCGATCTTCAGAGATTATTAACAATTCAGAGAAGTCGCTGAATCCCTAGATGTCCCACTCCTTCCCCAATTTTGTAGCGTTGCTGCGTCAACATGCGCAGAACCTGTCAGACAAAACGGTTTTTACCTTTCTTCAAGACGGGGAAACCGTCACAGGAGTGCTCTCCTATGCTGACTTGGACCAGCGAGCCAGGGCGATCGCCACAACGCTACGAAATGCAGGGGCAGAGGGCGAGCGGGCGCTGTTGCTCTATCCACCGGGTCTAGACTTCGTGGCAGCTTTCTTTGGCTGCCTCTACGCAGGGACAGTGGCAGTCCCCGCCTATCCGCCCCGAGCCAATCGTTCCATGGAACGGCTCCAGGCCATTATTAATGATGCGGAAGCCCGGTTTGCCCTCACCACGGGAGAGTTGAAAACCAAGCTCGCAGGCAAGCTCATCCAAGCCGATGCCACAGAGATTCATTGCTTAGCGACGGATGATGAAGTTCTAGGCGGTGTGGATGGCATTGCAGGCCTAGCAGACGCCTGGCAGCCAACGAATCCTGCTGGCCATGAGCTAGCCTTCTTGCAATACACCAGTGGCTCCACCGGATCTCCCAAGGGCGTCATGGTGAGCCATGGCAACTTGATCCACAATTCTGCCTTGATCAATCAAGGATTCCAGGACGATATCCATAGTAAGGTGATCTCCTGGTTACCTCCGTACCACGATATGGGGTTGATTGGCGGCGTTCTCCAGCCCTTATATCTGGGCGCTTCCATGGTGTTTATGCCACCCGTCAGTTTTTTGCAGCGGCCCCTACGCTGGCTCCAGGTCATTTCTGACTATGGGGGGAGTACCAGTGGTGGCCCAAACTTTGCCTATGAGCTTTGTGCAAAGCAGATCACAGCCGAGCAGAAAGCCAACCTAGACTTGAGTCGCTGGAAGATTGCCTTCACGGGCGCCGAGCCGGTGCGGGCTCACACGTTGGAGCTGTTTGCAGAAGCCTTTGCAGAATGCGGGTTCCAGCGCAACGCCTTTTACCCTTGCTACGGCATGGCAGAGGCCACCTTGATGGTGACCGGGGGGAATCGGGAAGTAGAGCCCATCCTGACGACTGTGGACGGTCAGGCATTGGAGCAGCGCCAGACCTATGCACCGAAGCAGGCCGATCAAGGGTTGGACCTTGTGGCCTCCGGGCGATCCCTCGCGGGCCAGTCAATGTTGATCGTCGATCCAGAGAATTGTGCCGCGCTGCCGGATGGAGAGGTGGGAGAGATTTGGGTTTCCGGTCCCAGCATTGCCCAGGGTTATTGGAAGCGCGAAGAACTGACCCGTTCTTGCTTCCAAGCCAAAGTGGCCGAGGTCCCCGTTCCAGCACTCCCAAACCATCGGAATGGAGATCACCAAGACAACGGCCTTCAGGAGCAAGAATTTCTGCGCACAGGCGACCTTGGGTTCCTCAAAAACGAGGAACTCTTTGTCACAGGACGTCTGAAAGACTTGATCATCATTCGGGGGCGCAACCACTATCCCCAGGACATTGAAGAAACCGTCGTCCAGAGTCATCCAGACTTGCAGGTTGCCGCTAGCGCAGCTTTTTCCGTTGACATCGACGGTGACGAGCAGCTCGTGGTTGTCCAAGAGGTTCACCGAAGAGCCCTACGCAAACTCCAGGGAGATCAGGTCACCCAAGCCATTCGCCAGGCTATTATTCAGCACCATGGCCTCCAGCCCCATGCAGTCCTCCTGCTCCGCACCAATAGCATTCCAAAAACATCCAGCGGCAAGATTCAACGCTATGCCTGTCGAAACGGCTTTCTGAAGGATAGTTTGCGGGTTGTCGCAAAGTGGCAAGCAGGCGACGCCCCATCGGATCAAGCGAATGCTGCTGTTGGTGAAAAGGCTGTTGTACCGGCAGAATCGACGAACTCGGCGAACTCTAATGGGCGAATACCCACCAACTTTAGCCCCGTTGCCAATCCTCGCAGGCGAGAAATTGCGACTTGGCTGGCCAATCGTCTCGGTGAACTCATGGCCGTTTCGCCCCAGGGCCTGAGTTACCAAGAGCCCATGGCTAGCTTTGGCCTGGATTCTTTAAAGGTTGTCAGGCTATCTGCGGAGCTAGAAGATCTCCTAGGGCTAAAACTATCTCCAACGCTGGTGTATGACTACCCCACCATTGATAGTCTCTCTAGCTATCTAGCCCATCAACTCGAGCCAGAGACTGCACAGCATGCCCAGGCAACAGCCCAGGCCCAAGCAGCTTCGCCTCGCAAATCAGCGGTGCATGAAGCGATCGCGGTTGTCGGTCTAGGCTGCCGTTTCCCTGGTGCCAATAGCCCCCAAGACTTCTGGGACCTGTTAATCCAGGGGAAAGATGCCATTCAACCCACCCATCGCTGGCCAACCGGCAAGCCGGAATGGGGGGGATTCCTGGAGCAAGTAGATCAGTTTGAGCCTCGGTTTTTTGGTCTCTCTCCCCGAGAAGCCCAGCGCATGGACCCCCAACAGCGCCTGCTATTAGAGGTTGCCTGGGAGACCTTGGAACAGGCGGGCGTTCCAGCTCCCCAGTTGGCTGGGAGCAATACCGGCGTGTTTGTCGGTCTCAGTAGCAGTGACTATTCTCAGTTGCAGTCGAACCAAGGCATTCCGGTGGATGCCTATTCCGGGACGGGCAATGCCCATAGCGTGGCAGCCAATCGTCTGTCCTATTTCTTGGATTTGCAAGGGCCTTCTCTAGCCGTGGACACCGCCTGTTCGTCTTCCCTGGTGGCGGTGCATTTAGCCAGTCAAAGTTTAAATAATGGCGATTGTGACCTGGCGATCGCGGGGGGCGTGAACCTCACCCTCTCTCCAGACCTCACCCAAGTCTTCAGCCAAGCCGGAATGATGGCGGAAGATGGCCGCTGCAAAACCTTTGATGCCAAGGCCGATGGCTATGTGCGGGGTGAGGGCTGCGGCTTGCTGCTGCTGAAGCGACTGAGCCTAGCAGAGCGGGATGGCGATCGCATCCTAGCCGTGATTCAAGGTTCAGCCATCAACCAAGATGGTCGCAGCAACGGCCTCACAGCCCCCAATGGCCGCGCTCAGCAGGCCGTTATTCGTCAAGCGCTGGCCCAGGCAGATGCTAAGGCAACTGACATCGGCTACATAGAAGCCCATGGCACAGGCACTTCATTGGGAGATCCCATTGAACTGAATGCATTGCAGGCCGTTTTTTCAGAGGGACTGACAGCAGAAGCTGGAGAGGCGGAAGCATCGAAGCAGCAGTGGATTGGTTCAGTCAAAACGAATATTGGCCACCTAGAAGCCGCAGCGGGGGTGGCAGGCCTGATCAAGTCAATCTTGTCTCTACAACAGGAGGTCATTCCTCCCCATCTGCATTTGCAGGAGTTGAATCCCCACATCAACTTGAATGAAACCCTCAAAATTCCCACTGAAGCCCAATCCTGGCCCAGAGGCATCAGGCCTCGCCTGGCAGGCGTCAGCTCCTTTGGCTTTGGGGGCACAAATGCCCATGTCATCCTGGGTGAAGCTCCAGTTGCAGCGCCCCTAAGCAAAGACGCCTCAATTGCTCAAGCAACTAATCAAAGCAAGACAATAGAGCCAGATAAAGTCCATCAGCTCCTGACCCTCTCAGCGAAGACGGCTCCAGCCTTGATGGCGCTCGCCCAACGCTACAGCGACTGGCTGACGCACCATACCGATGCAAAACTGAGCGACCTTTGCTTTAGTGCCAATACAGGGCGAACGGCCTTTGAACATCGGCTGGCGGTGCTTTCTCAGTCTCCTGAACAGCTCCAAGCCCAGCTCCAAGCCTTTATCCAGGGTGAGCCCTCTGAGCTACACCAAGCCCAGGCCCAGCCCAATCCCACAGTGGCCTTTCTGTTCACGGGTCAAGGCTCTCAGTCCCCCGGCATGGGCCAGCAGCTTTATCAAACCGAGCCCGTATTCAAAGCCGCTCTGGATCGCTGTGCCGAGATCCTCGCCCCCCGACTAGAGCTGAACCTGATTGAGTTGCTCTACGGCAGTGCCAGCAGTGAACTCAACCAAACGATTTACACGCAACCCGCTCTATTCGCCATTGAATATGCCTTGGCTCAGCTCTGGCAATCCTGGGGCGTTCGGCCTTCAGTGGTGTTGGGCCATAGCGTGGGTGAGTATGTGGCAGCTTGTCTGGCCGGTGTCTTTAGCCTCGAAGATGGGCTGAGACTGATCACCGCGAGGGCCAAGTTGATGCAGTCCCTACCCACGGGGGGGGGGATGATGGTGGTCTTTGCCAAGCTAGAACGCTTTGAGGCATTGCTCAAGGCGATGGATGGGGAAGTCGCGATCGCAGCCTACAACGCTCCAGAATTAATCGTCCTGTCTGGCCCTGAGGCGGGGCTCAAAACGTTGAGTACACAACTCAAGGACGAAAGCATTCGCTGTCGTGCGCTACAGGTCTCCCACGCCTTCCATTCCCAGCTAATGGAGCCCATCCTGGCAGAGTTTGAGACCGTTGCTAGCCAGGTGACTTACCACGCGCCTCAACTGCCACTCATTTCAAATCTCACGGGGCAGTTGGCGACGGATGAGATCGCAACGCCAGGCTACTGGGTTCGCCATATTCGTCAACCCGTTTTGTTTGAAGCCAGTATGGCCTGCTTGCAAGCTCGCAGCACTGAGCAAGGCGATCGCATTTTCCTCGAAATTGGCCCACGCCCCACGCTGTTGTCCATGGGGCGACAATGCTTCCAGGCCCAGAAGACTTCAGAAACCGCCGTTGACCCCGTCTGGCTAGCCAGCCTTTACCCCGGCAAAGAAGATTTGCCACAGCTGCTCAATAGTTTAGCGGCACTGACAGTCCAGGGCGTCCCAGTCAACTGGTCTAGCTTCTACTCCACGACCGCTCACCAGCGCCTTGATTTGCCAACCTATCCATTCCAGCGACAGCGCTGCTGGTTAGAGGGTTTGGCTCAACCCTCCGCAGTCTCCAGTGCCAAGGTCCAGACAGCAGGCAGCATCGCTTCTGGCGCGACGACGCAGGATAGCGCTGGGGATACCGTCAATCAATATCAAGTGGTTTGGCAGGAGTTGGGTGCGATCGCAGCTCAGCCCAATCCCCCCGTGCAAAGCTGGCTCGTATTGGAGGATAGCAGCGGAGTTGGCCATGGCATTACGACTCAACTCCAAGCCCAGAGCCATAACGTCTATCGGGTGGTGGTCGGCGATCGCTATCAACAGCTTGAACCTAACCTTTGGCAAATACCGACGGATCAACCTGACTTACTGGGCGACATTCTGACAGCGGTTTTAGCTACCATAGAGCAGTCCAGCAGCAAGCTCCAGGGCGTAATTAACAGCTGGGGGATAGATGCCCCCACAACTACTTCATTAACCAATGCCTCCCTAATGGCGGCGCAATCCCAAAGCTGTGCGCCTGTTCTAGCGATGCTGCGAGCATTGACCCTCCAAACGCCAGCTAAGCTGTGGCTCATCACCCAAGGCGTTCAACGCGTCAACAGTGCAACCCAGCCCAATGTCGCCCAAAGTCCACTACTGGGTCTCGGCAAGGTTATTGCATTGGAGCACCCCGAATGTTGGGGAGGCTGCATTGACCTGAGCCCCGCCCCGAAAGCATCAGAATTAGAGCAACTGGTTTATACGGTTCAGCAACCGGAAAATGACGACCAAGTCGCCCTAAGGGGTCAGCAGCGCTACGGCGCTCGCCTCCAAGAAATAACGGCTTTAGACTCTTCGACAGTCCCCAGTGTGGCGATCCAGCCCCAGAGCAGCTATTTGATCACGGGAGGATTAGGAGCCTTGGGCTTAAAGCTGGCTCAGTGGTTAGCAGACCAAGGCGCAAGACAGCTTGTGTTGATCAGTCGGCGCTCCCCCAGCCCCCAACAGCAGGCCAGTCTTGATGCCCTCACGCACCAGGGCGTGACCTGTTGCGTCCATTCCCTAGATGTCGCCGATTCAGCTGCGGTCACCGCACTCTGCGCTGAACTCCGTGACGGCCCCCATCCGCTCCGAGGCGTGATCCATGCCGCTGGCAGCCTTGCCGATGGTCTGCTCCAGGGGCAAACCTGGGAGCAGTGGCAGCAAGTACTCGCCCCCAAACTCCAGGGCAGTTGGAACCTGCACCAGGGAACCCAGGCAGACAAACTAGACTTCTTCTGGCTATTCTCTTCCGTTGCATCCATCCTGGGTTCCCCCGGCCAGGGCAACTATGCTGCCGCCAACGCCTTCTTGGATAGCCTGGCTCAACTGCGCCACGCCCAGGGTAAGCCCGCCCTGAGCCTTAACTGGGGCCCCTGGGTGGGAGAAGGCATGGCCAATCAGACTCGTTTGAATAAGGGACTGATGCCCCTCGCGGCTGGGGATTACCTAGCGCAGTTGCCCCAGCTCCTCACTGCACCGATGGCTCAGGTGGGCCTGTTCCAGGCCGACTGGTCCTTCCTACTGGCTCAGTTCCCCCAACTGCGAGACTTGGGCTACTTCAAGGCAGTGGCATCCAATGTGAAGGAAGCTCCCCCAGCCGCCTCCATTCAAGCTCAGCTCCGGGCCGCTTCCGCTGGACAACGGCTGGAGATTTTGCAGCAATATCTAGGGGGGGTGCTCGCTAAAATCCTCCAAGCCGACCCCGCCACGATTAACCCAACGGCCAGTCTTCTGGATCTGGGGATGGATTCCCTCATGGTGATGGAAGCGATCAATCAGCTCAAGCAGGACTTGCAGTTGATGATCTACCCTCGCGAATTTTATGAGCGACCTCGGCTGGATGCGCTGACAGCCTATCTCACAGCTGAATTTGAGCAGAGCCATGGACTAGCCAGTACGACTCACCCTGCTACCGGCACCGGCCAGGCGGGTGTCTCTCCCCTCGCCCGTTCCCCTCTTCAGGCTTCCCCTACGTCAGAGGCAACTACAACCCAACGGTTGGTGAAACAAAAGGCTGGCCCCATGGCCTTTATCCTTTCTAGCCCTCGCTCCGGCTCGACCCTGCTGCGGGTGATGTTGGCAGGCAATCCAGCACTGTTCTCCCCGCCAGAATTGCACTTGCTCCCCTTCGAGACCCTGGGCGATCGCAAGCAGCAGCTTGGCGTCTCCCGCCTAGGCGAGGGGCTCCAGCGAGCCTTGATGGATTTGAAGGGCCTGGATACGGAAGCCAGCCAGGCGTTGATCGAGGAATTTGAAGCGCAGGATCTCCCCCTGGAAGCAGTTTATAGAGAGCTCGAAACCCTCGCGGGCGATCGCCTCTTGATCGACAAATCTCCCAGCTACGCCAGCGACGCCGCCAACCTAGCCCGTGCCGAACGCTGCATCGAGGGTGCAAAATACATCCACCTCGTGCGGCACCCCTATGCCGTACTGGAATCCTTCTGTCGCATGCGCATGGATAAGCTCGTAGGCGATGGGCAACAGTCTCCCTTGGACTTAGCGGAGCAAATCTGGCAAGCGAGCAATGAAAACACCCTGCAGCTCAGCCAACAGATTCCTGCAGATCGTTATCACTTGGTCTCTTACGAAGCGCTGGTGCGAGAGCCAGAGCAGGTGCTGCGAGGCATCTGCGATTTCCTAGGCGTGCCCTTTGCAGAGGCGATGTTAGCGCCTTACCAAGGCGATCGCATGACCGACGGCGTCCACAAGCAATCCATGTCCCTGGGCGACCCCAACTTCACCTCCCGCAGCACCATTGATGCCAGTCTGGCTGAGGCCTGGCGCGAGATCAAATTGCCACGCCTGTTAGGTTCACCGAGCCAGCAGCTGGCCCAACAGTTGGCCTACGAACTGCCCCGAGAAGCAGCGCAAGCTGAGTCCATCAGTCATCAGCCCAGCGAAACCCAGCTCGAAGCCTTCGCAGCCACCATGACAGAGAAGTTCCTTTCCGTCGGCGGCTCCACCATCTGCCTTTGCACCTGGGGGCCTGCGGATGGTCCCTTGGTCCTTTGCCTCCACGGCATCCTGGAACAGGGAGCTTCCTGGATCGAAGTGGCCGCCCGCCTCGCCGCCCAAGGCTACCGAATCGTCGCACCGGATCTGCGGGGCCATGGTCATTCCACCCATGTGGAACAGGGAAATTCCTATAACCTCATGGACTTTTTGGCAGACCTAGACGGCATCGTCGAGCAGATCACCGACAAGCCTTTCACCCTCGTGGGCCATTCCCTCGGTTCCGTCGTCGGCGCTCTGTTCGCCAGCGTGCGCCCCAACCGAATTCTCAAGCTCATTATGGTGGAAACCATCTTGCCAACGGATGTTAGTGACGATGAAGCGGCACAGCAGTTGGCTGCACATCTAGACTATCTTTCTACCCCCCCTAAGCACCCTGTGTTTGCCGATGTGGAAACCGCAGCGGAGCGGCTACGCCTGGCCACTCCAGCCCTGTCCAAAAGCCTAGCCATGCTGTTGGCAAAACGGATTACAGAGCCCTGCGAGGGCGGTATACGCTGGCGTTGGGCTCCGCTCCTGCGGACGCGGGCAGGCATTGGTTTCAATGGCATTAACCAGTCGCGTTATTTGGGGCTGCTGCGACGGATTCGTAATCCCATTACGTTGATCTATGGGGATCGTAGCCAGTTCAATCGCCAGGATGATCTTCAGGCTCAGCAACAGGCCCTCACAAATGCCAAACGTATCGTGGTTGAGGGCGGGCACAATTTACCCTTTGATGCCCCCTCAGCGATCGCGGACGCCATCCTCTCGTCCTAATGCCATCGAACCTCCTAGTCACGGCTCCTAGAAGATTGCCCGCTTTGCGGCCCATCCAGTAGCGTAAGGGGAGCAAAGCGAATCAGCGAGGAGACCGTCTGGAAGCACTCCTGTGCATAAGGCTAAGACCACTGAACTCCCCTGCATTTCACCCTACGGCTGGATAGACACTGTGCATTATTGGTCACTGCTTTGGGAAATCCCACTGGCGACGCTCTCGCTGTTGTTGTATCGCATCATGCGAGCGATCTTTAGCCGTCTTTACCGCTTTAGCCTGAGCCGTAAATCTGAAGCAGAGCTCCAGTGGCGCGTTCTCTCAACAAACACGATTGAGAATGTCCCCTTTGCCCTACCTGTGATCATGACCACAGGGCCACGCTGGAACACCCATGCGGTGATTGGCACCCTCGGTCCCTTTCAGGTCAGCCAATCTTTAGAACTCGATATCAACAAAATTCAGCAGTCAGCTCAATCTTGGGTTGTGGTTGTCTACGCATTTCCCAGCTTCGAGACGGTGCAAAGTCTAGACTCCCATCGCTTCCGTCAAGAAGTCTCTGAAGCCGAACCTTGGGTAACCATAGACGTCCCGCCAGGACGCTACACCCTAGGGGTGCGCTACTACGATCGCGCTGAGACCATCACTTATCCCTCAGTGCGGCTGGACGGTGAACGGTTACTCAAGCCCTTCCTAGCCGACCCCAAAACCAACGACTTTTACCATCAGCTCAAAGACTATCCCAAGAAGCGTTTTTACCTAGCACTCCACTATTACAGCTACGTTCTACTCAAATACCGCCGCCATCTTTCTAGCGCCTGGGTCACACGAGAGTATCTGCCAGTGGGAGCACCCGATACAAAATTCTTCTATGGTGGCTTGAACAAGGGGCAAACCTTGAGCGTGGCGTTAGAGCCCGAGGTGTTGGAGCAATTTGACTTCTATCTCACCCTCTATGACTGGTCCAGTTTCCCCATGGGCTGGCAGCGAATCACCAAGCCAAGTTACAGCGTGGTTGCACCTCACAACGGTTCCTATGCCTTCCGGGTAAGACCCAAAAATCACATCCCCACAGGGACATGGCCTGGAGAAACAACGCCGATCTCCGAAGGCTCAAGCCAAGTTTCGGTTCAGTTTACCGCCGCTCACACCCATGATGCGCCGACAGACCAGTGATAGGATCGGAAGTGGCCTAAGCGAAGAAATACCGTAACGGCTTGACGGATTAAGGCAGGAGGCCTTCGTTATGGTTAATACTCAGCGAAAACCCATCCTAATGGAGTTTGAGAAGCCCTTAGTTGAGCTGAAAACTCGCATTGTCCAAATCGAGGAACTGGCTGAGCAGAGCGATGTTGATGTCAGTGAACAGCTCGAGCAGCTCGAAACCCGCTACACCCAGCTGCGGCAAGAAATCTTTAGCAACCTCTCCCCTGCCCAGCGCATTCAGGTTGCCCGCCATCCGCGGCGTCCCAGCACTCTGGACTATATCCAAACCCTGAGCGATGAGTGGATAGAGCTGCATGGCGATCGCGGTGGCTCTGACGACCTAGCACTAATTGGCGGCATTGCCCGCATTGGTGACCAGAGCTGCGTCATGCTGGGCCACCAAAAGGGCCGCGATACCAAGGACAATGTCGCTCGAAATTTTGGCATGGCTTCGCCCGGTGGCTATCGCAAGGCCATGCGGCTGATGGAGCATGCCAACCGCTTCAATATGCCGATTTTTACCTTCATTGATACGCCGGGAGCCTATCCAGGGGTGAAGGGGGAGGAGTTAGGGCAGGGGGAGGCGATCGCTTACAACCTGCGGGAGATGTTCAGTTTAGAAGTACCAATCATTTGCACGGTGATTGGTGAGGGTGGCTCTGGTGGGGCATTGGGCATTGGCGTGGGCGATCGCTTAATGATGTTTGAGCATTCGGTTTACACCGTGGCAAGCCCCGAAGCCTGTGCCGCAATTCTTTGGAAGGATGCGGGTAAAGCCAGCCAGGCCGCTGAGGCGTTGAAAATCACAGCCCCGGATCTCAAACGCTTGGGCATTCTTGACCAGATCCTGCCAGAGCCCACGGGCGGTGCCCACACTGACCCCCTCGCCACGGCAGAAACGTTGAAGCAGGCGTTGCTCAGCAATCTTGACGCGCTGAATCAACTAACGACTCAAGAATTACGCGATCAGCGCTACCAGAAGTTCCGCAGCATTGGCGTGTTTTTAGAAAGTTGAACCAGCCCTAGATCGCGTTTCAGCCTCCCAGCGGGCATGGCATGCCATGTCCCTACGCATCTCAATCCTGACCTGTCCATTCCGTTCTCTATTTCTGCATTACCATGTCCAGCTCTCCCCGCGCCTTGATCACTGGAGCCAGTAGTGGCATTGGTCGTGCCACTGCCCTTGCCCTAGCTGATGTGGGGTATGACATTTTGCTGGTGGCTCGGGATGAGGCCAAGTTGGCCAAAGTTGCGGCGGAAGTGGAGGGCAAGGGTCGCAAAGCTGCAACGCTTTCGCTGGACCTCAACAATATTGAAGAGATTCAAGGCCAGTTCCAAGCACTCATTGGTGAGGGTGGTTTGGATGTGTTGGTAAATAATGCCGGGATTGGCTACACGGGTCGCTTGGCAGATATGCCCTTGGCGGACTGGCAGACGGTGATGAATCTCAATTTAGGGAGTGTGTTCGAGTGCACCAGGGCGGTGCTGCCAATGATGCGGAAGGCAGGTAGCGGCACGATTGTGAATATTGCATCGGTGGCGGCTTATAACGCGTTCCCAGAGTGGGGGGCCTATGGCGTGAGTAAGGCAGGTTTAGTTTCGCTGTCGAAGGGGTTTGCGGTGGAGGAGCGGGAGCATGGGATTCGGGTGACGATTGTGTCGCCGGGGGCAGTGAATACGCCGATTTGGGATACGGAGACGGTGGATGCGGATTTTGATAAGGCGGGGATGATGACGCCGGAGGTGGTTGCTGGGGCGATTGTGCAGACGGTGTTGTTGCCTGCGGCAGCGGTGGTTGAGGAGATTCGAGTGATGCCGAGTGGGGGGGCATTTTAGGGAGTCGTTCAAGCTGGAAGCGGTTCGCTGGCAAAGATAAGACGCAAATCTTGAAGAGGCAAAACACAAATCCGTGGGGGAACTCTCCCCCCGGCCGCAGCAGGGGACGACGGCGTCCCTTATCGGCGGGAGTTTGAGGGCGGCAGTGCTCTCAAGGCGAAGCCCCCCACAGCTTCCGACCTCCATCAAGAAGCACAGTCAACAATCTGCCAAGCCTCACCCCCTAAATCCGATAGGGCGATCCATAACAGCTCTTTAAAGCAAAAAAATCCCCAGCCGGAGCTGAGGATTAATGAGTCAGGGTGCATCTACCAATTATTACTACTGAGTTCAATTTGAACTTCAGGACACATAGCAAAATAATCTTTCCTCTATCTCAAAGGCCAGAGCAGGCCTCGATTTAAAACAAAAAATCCCCAGCCGGAGCCGAGGATTAATGAGTCAGGGTGCATCTACCAATTATTACTACTGAGTTCAATTTGAACTTCAGGACACATAGCAAAATAATCTTTCCTCTATCTCAAAGGCCAGAGCGGAACAGGACTTTAAAATAAAAAATCCCCAGCCGGAGCCGAGGATTAATGAGTCAGGGTGCATCTACCAATTATTACTACTGAGTTCATTTCGAACCTCAGGACACATAGCAAAATAATCTTTTACCCTCAAGCTAGTCTCGATTTAAAATAAAAAATCCCCAGCCGGAGCCAAGGATTAATGAGTCAGGGTGCATCTACCAACTATTACTACTGAGTTCAAAATGAACTTCAGGACACATAGCAAAATAATCTTTCTTCTATCCCAAAGGTCAGAGCGGAATAGGACTTTAAAAGAAAAAATCCTCAGCCGGAGCCGAGGATTAATGAGTCAGGGTGCATCTACCAGCTATTACTACTGAGTTCAAAATGAACTTCAGGACACATAGCAAAATAATCTTTCTTCTATCTCAAAGGCCAGAGCTGGTCTCGATTTAAAACAAAAAATCCCCAGCCGGAGCCGAGGATTAATGAGTCAGGGTGCATCTACCAACTATTACTACTGAGTTCAGAATGAACTTCAGGATAGTTCAGAGAGAAAGATCAGTCCTGTTATCAAAGTCAGCTTGCCAAAACAAATTGTTGAAGCCCTCAAAACCAAAGAGAAACTGACGATTTGCTACCAGCCCAAACTGGAATAAAGCGCAGTCTCTTGCCAAGATTTTTCCGCATCAGCCTGAGCTTCGTCATCCACAAGGCGCGTTTCAGCACAAAAAGAGGCCGTGCTTAGCCCCCCAAAGCGGGTCACAGTGCTGCTGCGTAAACGCAGGTTGGGCCCGGCAAACCAGAAGCGTTCCGTAGCACTCATGGTTTCATAGTCCGTGGTGAGGACCAAACCATCTTCATCGTCCAGCTCAAAGCGGCCCACAACGGGCGCAATTTCAGCATAGCCGCGCTCCCGCAACAGGCGACCCTGGCGAGGATTCCCCTCATCAGGCACCAAGGCGAATACCGTTTCACCGGTGTGCTGCCCTTCGCCTTCACGATCCCATTCCATCTCACCGTTCCAAGTCACATGGGCTCCGCCAATGGTGAGCTCTGGGTCGATTTCATGCATTTTGCAGATTTCGATGACCTGGGGATGTTGGGCATCTAAAGATTCAACCTGAATGGAAGAAGAGCCGCTCTCAGCTCGACGAAAGGGCAGATGATGCGTGGTGCGCTGGGATTTCCACCGCCCTGCACTTTGCTGAAAAAACTCCATCGCATCCGAAATCGCCATGTCAAACTGTCAAGTCTAGGTTTGCAACGTTCCCCCATCATACTGGAGTGGGCTAAGGCCTTCCAGGTGCATTGGGATGGATTTGGAGGGTGTTGCTCCCTGGGTCAGTAATGAGGAATGGCAGGGTGGTGCAAGCTTTTGGGCTGGGGGCTGAAATGCTACCAGGGATAGGGAAATACGGCGGGGAGCTGGCAGCACTCACAGCAGCCTTGCTTTGGGCGATCGCAGCCTCGATTTTCGCTCGCCTCGGCGCTCGCGTAGCTCCCTTAACGTTAAACCTCACCAAAGGTATAGTTGCGCTGGCGCTTCTTGGGGCAACGCTGCTTCTGCTTCAGCGACCTTTTCCCGAAGTTGAATTCCGTGCCATTCTATTTTTGCTCCTCAGCGGAGCCATCGGCATTGGCTTGGGAGATACCTTTTACTTTCGTGCCCTGGGGCTGATCGGAGCCCGGCAATCGCTCCTCCTGGAAAGCCTAGCCCCGCCGCTGTCTGCCATCCTCGCTTTCCTCTGGCTGGGAGAAAACCTCAAGCTAGCCAACATTGCCGGCATTTTCCTCACCCTAGGGGGCGTAGTTTGGGTCGTTAGCGAGCGCATGGAACCAGCCTCTAGCCCCAACCCAGCCTCAACAGACTCAAGGCAACTCTCCCAGGGAAATAGCTCAAAAATATCTACTCCCCACAACGCAAGCCTGCGCCAAGGATTAGGATTTGGGCTCCTGGCGGCCCTAGGCCAAGCTGGCGGCGCAGTGCTCTCCCGAGCCGGCCTAGCAGAGACAGCCATGGACCCGCTCTGGAGCACCTTGTTACGCCTAGTCGCAGGTCTAGGGCTGCTGGTGTTTTGGCTTCCTCTCGCCCAGGCAGTCCCCATGATGGCAGCGCCACAATCCTCAGAACATTCGGCCCAAGGCCGTTCTGGTTTCTTGGGCCTCAAAACCTTGAACCTACGCCTCTTAGGCATCATCGCCATCACGGCCTTCTTCAGCACCTACCTGGCCATTTGGCTCCAGCAAACTTCGCTGAAATACAGTCCAGCGGGGATTGCACAGGCGCTCTCCAGCACCAGCCCGCTGTTTATCCTGCCCATTAGCTTGGCCCTGGGGGAGCGGGTTTCAATTCGAGCTGCGATGGGCGTGGTGATTGCGATCGCAGGGATAATCTTCCTATTCCAATAATCAATCCCTCCCCAAAGCTCTCCAAGCCCTCAAAATCTTGCAGGCCCTGACAACCACATGTTAAACAATAACGATTATCAATAACGTTTTTATTCGACTATGAGCCTGTACAAAAAGCTGGGCCTGACGACTGCCATCCTGAGCCTCGCCTTAGCGGGCTGCCAGACATCGCCTCAGAGTTCTGGAGGCAGCGAGGATATCGCTGCCAGCACAGGTGACAAAGTCGTAAACGTCTATTCAGCCCGCCACTACAACACAGACAGCCAGCTCTACAAAGGCTTCACTGAACAAACGGGAATTGAAGTCAATATCCTTGAAGGCAAGGACAGCGAACTCCTGGAGCGCATCAAAAGCGAGGGAACCAACAGCTCTGCAGATGTCTTCATCACCGTGGATGCAGGACGCCTATGGCGCGCCGAGGAAGAAGGTCTCTTCCAGCCAACCACCTCAGAAATGCTGGATAACAACATCCCTGAGAATCTACGCCACCCCGAAGGGCTCTGGTTCGGCCTCTCCCAGCGCGCTCGAATCATGGTCTATGACCCAGAAAAAGTCACGGAGCAAGAGCTGTCCACCTATGAAAACCTCGCCAGCCGCGAATGGGAAGGCAGAGTTTGCATTCGTAGCTCCAGCAATATCTATAACCAGTCCCTAGTCGCTTGGTTAATCGAAAAGAACGGTGTCGATAAAACCGAAGCTTGGGCCAAAGGACTGGTCAACAACTTTGCGCGGGAGCCCGAGGGGGGAGATGTGCCCCAAATTCGGGGCGTTGCCCAGGGAAGCTGCGAGGTTGCAGTGGTAAATCACTATTACCTGGCCCGTATGCTCAAGTCTGAAAAAGCGAAGGACAGACTGGTGGGGAAAAAAGTAGCGGCCTTTTTCCCCAATGAAACCCACATGAACATTAGCGGGGCAGGCGTCTTAACCAATGCCCCCAATAGTCAGAATGCGGTGCAGTTCATCGAATACTTGACCAGTCCCCAAGCCCAGGAGTTCTTTGCCTTACAAAACAACGAGTTCCCTGCTTCCAAAGGCATTGGCCTCGACCCTGTGCTAGAAGGCTTTGGCGAATTCAATGCGTCGCCTATCAATGTGGTGGCCTATGGCAAAAATGGGGCGGAGGCAATTGAGGTGATGGATCGAGCGGGCTGGAAGTAAAGGGTTCGGCGATCGCCCTTTTCCTAGGCAATATCTAGATAAAATAGCGATCGCCCCTTCCCTGCCTCCCATGGACGAAAAAGCTCCCCTATCCGAACGCATCGCCGAAATTCAGCGCATTATCCGCATTAGTGCAGCAGGCGAATTTGCCGATGAGAACCAGGCCAAACGCTTACTGATTCTGCTGGCAAAGTCCATGCTCAGTGAAACAGAGCTAGCCGCCCTGCCTGAAGCAGACCGGCTTGAGCTGTATCACGGCATCGAAGCCACGATCACCCAGCTCAAGAAAACCGTAGGCTCCAGCCCCGCAGAATCCCCCGAGACAGAATAATAGGATTCTGCATTTCTCAACACCATCTATAAAGACCTGAGACCGAGCAACTGTAACTGGGTCTAGATCAACAAAGCCCCCAGGAGAGTTCTCCTGGGGGCTTTACTTTGCAAACGACCTAACGGTTCATCCGCAGGCCAACTCAACTAGTAGCGACTAGTCCAGCTCATCTTCCTGGTGAGTGGTGATGGTGCAATCAGAGGTGGGGTAAGCCACGCAAGTCATCACAAAGCCAGCTTCGATTTGATCATCATCGAGGAAAGCTTGATCTTCCTGGTTCACGGTACCGGAGGTCAGCTTGCCGGTGCAGGTGGAGCAAGAGCCAGCACGGCAGGAAACGGGCAGGTCAAGACCTGCATCTTCAGCCGCATCGACGATGTACTGATCATCAGCACAATCAATCGTGGAGTTGATGCCTTCGGCTTCGTTAACGAGGGTGACCTTAAAAGTCGCCATGATCTTAAATCCTCTCAATTATGAAATATCGGCAGTCGCCCCATTAAACCTTGAGTCAAGCCCCTTCGCTTGAGCCGACCCAGTTGGCCACTAGAGGTACACCTGCAACATTGCTTAATATACACCGACATCGGCTTAGCGCCGACGTGAGAGAGAGTTTGCCCCAAGAAACCGTTACAGGCCTCTATGAGTCGCCACTCCTACAGCAGCTTAGCCAGCCCCCCAAAGTCCCAACATTTAGTCCCTGAAGATTGCTTCTGCCCCAAAGGCGACTGTTACAAACTTCCTTATCTTTTACCCTCTCCGATTCAGTTCTAACGGCCTCAGCAGAACATTCCCTGCACTGCTTAGACCCTATACAGCCTCAAAGTCAGGGTTCCTCAACCGAATCACGAGAAACCCAATAAAGACGTGCTCGAAGGTTCAGGCCTGGGAACAATCAGCAAGTAGGTTAAAAAAGTCAATTATGTAGGTCTAATCACTTTGTGAGTGTTTAGACCCATGACCGAGGTGCATAGAGGGTCTTTTACTCTGAGACCGCCCAATTCTAAAGCGGCACGATGCTCCAGAAGGCCCTCCCAGCTTATCTATTCCGTAACCTTTCGAGATGACCCTCACTGTCAGTTCCGCATCCCAACGCTGCTCTACCTCCCCCGTCCTTCAGGGGGACGAATTTCAAGCCTACAAATATGCTTTGTCTCAATTTTCCGGGGTCGCCCTAGCAGATCTTCAAGGCAAAATTCTTGAAATTAATGAATGCCTCTGCGAGCTTCTAGGTTACGAACCGTCAGAACTGATTGGGCAGCCCTACAGTCAATTTGCATCCCACCTAAGCTCTGAGGCAGAGGCCCAAAAGCTTTGGGAAGCCATTGCAGAAGGGCAACCCTGGCGCGGTGAAATTCGCCATTGTGCTCGCAATGGTGATCACCATTGGCTCGACACCAATGTCATCCCTCTCAAAACTTCCACAGGTGAGGTTAATCGCTATTTGTTTGTGGGCCGGGACATCACCGAGCAACGCCAAATGAAGGAACGCGAGCAGCTCCAGCAACAGTCATTGCTGGAACAGCGCGCCCTAAATAAGGCTTTGCATATTCGCCTGGATGGCAATAACAACATCCTCAATTTGATCGTCAATGGCGCTCCCCTCGCCCAGAGCCTGACCGCGATCGCAGAACTCACTGAACGTCTCGCAGGAAATATCCACTGCGCGATCATGACAGTGGATTCCATGAGTGGTCATCTTGTACACCGGGCAGCCCCCAGCTTATCTCCGGCTTTCATCGAAACCATGGATGATTTGCCAATTACCCCCCAGGGAGGGGCATTTGCAGCAGCAGCCTACGGTCAGCGCACCATCATTGTGCCGGATATTTCCACCGACACCCATGCTCACTACGTCAATGATGTAGCACTTCAGCATGGCCTACGAGGCTGCTGGGCCTGCCCCATTTTGGTGCGGAAGAAAGTTGTGGCTGTGCTGGGGATGTACTACAGCCAACCTCAATATCCCAGTGATACAGACCAGAACCTGATGGCGAAGGCGGTGGAATTAACCCAAGTTGCGATGGATCGCCATCGCTCTGCCACGGCGCTACGCAGCAAATTAGAGCAGACGCTACTACTGGGACAAATCACCCAAGAGATCCGCCAAAGCCTAGATATCCAAGAAGTCTTTCAGACAGCAGTCACTCAGTTGCGTCAACTACTCATCGCAGATCGTGTGGCGATTTTCCGCTTTAAGTCGTCTTCCAAACAAGATGAAAACAGCGATGCCAGTCCATCTCTACCGCAAGATCTCCACGATCGCTTTATCGCTGAAGAGGTAAGTGCCCCCTTTCGCTCCATCCTTGGGCTGTCGCTAGATGGCCAACCCTTCGCTCCCACTCAAGAACATTCTTCACAAGCCCAAACATCTAGGGCAAGCTATCCCTCTTGCCTCTCTGCAAGTCCAGATAATCCCACCACTCCTGTTTTACTCGAGGATATCTATTACGCTGGGCTCAATGATGATGAGATTGCAATACTCGAAGCCTTAGAAATTCAGGCCAGCATTGCGATGCCCATCATGGGAGGTGATGGTGATTCTCAGACTAGCCAGCCCTGGGGAATGTTGTATATTCAACAATGCTCCAATCCGCGTCAATGGCAAGAGTCAGAAGTCAGCTTTGTTCAGGCTCTCACGTTACAGCTCAGCATTGCCATTCAACAAGCTGATCTGCTGAGCCAAGCCCAACAGAGATCAGAACGACTTCAACATGTTTTAGAAACGGTCCAGCGCCAGAAAAAGCAGCAATCTCGCATCGCGGAACGGGAAAGGATCGTTTCCCGAGTTATTCAGCAAATCCATAAGACGCGAGATATTACCAAGATTCTGGCCACCACTACCGAGGAAGCCCGTAGCCTGCTGCAATGCGATCGCGTTTTAATCTATCGCTTCCTCCCGAACTGGCATCGGGAAATTGCCCACGAATCCTACGACCCAGCCTTGCCAGCCTTCAAACAAAGCCAGCCTGTTCGCACCTTTGTTGATCGCAACCTACAACGAAACCAAGGGGGCCGCTATCGCAATGGCGAAAGTGTCGTAGTCGCAGACATCTACGAATCAGACTATTCCGACGAGCATATTCAATGTTTTGCCCAACAGGGCATTAGTGCCTTTATCGTGGTCCCCATCTTTGTCGGCGATCAGCTTTGGGGGCTGATGGGCGCCTACCAACAGAGCGGCCCCCGCCAGTGGAAATTTGAAGATCTAAGCTCTCTAGAACGTATCTCTGGCCAGTTAGGGGTTGCCTTCCAACAGGCAGAATTGCTGAAGCAACTCAAAACCGCGAAGGAAAAAGCCGATTCGGCCAACCAGGCCAAGGGAAGCTTCCTGGCCAACATGAGCCATGAACTGCGCACTCCCCTCAACGCCATTCTAGGCTTCAGCCAGCTCATGCATCGAGATCCAAGCGCCACAAGGGATCAAAAAAAGACACTGAACATTATTAATCGCAGCGGGGCCCATCTACTCTCTCTGATTAACGATGTCCTGGACATGTCCAAAATCGAAGCCGGCAGCATGGTTCTCCATGAAACTGATTTCGACATCCATGCCCTCTGTGGCTCGGTCTATGAAATGTTTCGTCTCAAAGCCAAATCCAAAGGACTAGAGCTCAAGCTTGAGCGAGACGAATCTGTTCCTCAATATATTCACAGCGATGAGCGCAAGCTGCGTCAGATTCTAATGAACCTGGTGAGCAATAGTCTCAAATTCACCCACCAGGGCAGCATTACGCTCAAGCTGTGGAAGGGCAAGGCAGTCCGTCTCAACCCGATGACCAGTCTGTCCAGCGCCCCTGTAGAGCTGTGGCTTTCCGTCTCAGATACAGGTCAGGGCATCGTTGCCCAAGAAATGGACCAACTATTTGATGCCTTTTCCCAAACGGACAGCGGCCGCCAGGCCCAGGAAGGAACAGGTCTAGGGCTAGCCATTAGCCGCGAATTTGTTCAATTAATGGGGGGTGATCTCACCCTAGAAAGTCAGGAGAGTCGAGGGACCACAGCCCAGTTTTCAATCGTGGTGCCGCCAGTGGTCGGCAAAATCTCCAGTTCTCCCAAGGATCAGCGCGTCAGCCATGTCGCTCCCGACCAACCGAATTATCGACTTCTAGTGGTAGAGGATCGCCTTGAAAATCGAACGCTGCTCACCCAGCTGTTGGAATGCGTGGGCTTCTCGGTACGAACTGCAGAAAATGGCGAAGCTGCGATCGCGCAATGGAAAGACTGGAAGCCCCATTTGATTTGGATGGACTTACAGATGCCGGTTATGGATGGCTTTGAAGCGACCCGCCAGATCAGACTGTTGGAAGCAGAGCAGCGGGCACTCACACTGCAAACTTCTGCAGGAATCGTCCAAAGTAACCCAGAGGGTGGAGCAGGTGACTCCTTAGATGTGTCAACAACTTTAGACTTAATCCCCTCCCAAGATCGTGAGACTTACATCCTCGCCCTCACAGCCAGTGCCTTCGAAGAAACTAGAAACCTAACGCTAGAGGCTGGCTTTGATGATTTCATTCGTAAGCCCTTCCAGGAAAATTTCATCTTCGAAAAAATCACCCAGTATCTGGGCACCCAATATTGCTACGAAAGCATAGAGACCCAGACCGAGAGCTTACCCGAAGTCAGCGTAAATCTGAGCGAGCTGGAACAAGCCAATCTCCAGCAGCAATGCCAAACCATGGGGGCAAGCTGGCAAGACGCCCTTTACCATGCAGCCATCACATTGGACGAAGAGGGAGTCCAGCAACAGATTAATGCCATTGCTCCAGAGCATGAACAGCTCAAACTGATGCTACAGAATTGGTCCCAAATGCTACGCCTCGACAAGATTGCGGAGCTACTCCAGAAGCCTTTTCAAAATTCGACCTAAACCCTTTGAGTTCAGTGCTTTGTTCAGCCTTGGCTCCAACGCTTTGCTCCTATCAGCCTCTACCAAGCCTAAACCCACCTTGGGCTCCGCTTCTTTGCCAGTCTTCATTATTAACCGCACCGCTTTTTCACCATGGTCTTCACGTCTTCCCACTTAAGCCCTAAAAGCAGCGCCAAGATTCTTATTGTCGATGACAAAATCGACAACCTAAATCTCTTGACCACCATGCTGTCAGCGGAACAATACGAGGTGCGACGGGCCGTGAGTGGCAAGATTGCTCTCCAGGCAGTTCAGGGGTTCCAGCCAGACCTGATTTTGCTGGACATAACGATGCCGGACATCAATGGATATGAGGTGTGCAAGCAACTAAAGACAGATCCTGTCACCCAAAACATTCCTGTTATTTTCATCAGCGCCCTCAATGATGTCTTTGATAAGGTCACTGCATTTTCTTCCGGTGGCGTGGACTACATCACAAAGCCATTTGAGATTTCGGAAGTGCTGGTACGTGTCGCGAATCAGCTCAACCTCACTGCTGCTCGGGCAGAGGTCGTTCAGCTCAACCAAGAGCTAGAACAGCGCGTGGAAGAGCGTACCTGCCAGCTACAGTCAGCCAACGCTTCCCTGGAAGAAGAGGTACGCCAGCGCCAGTCGGCCCAGGAAGAACTACGCCACAAGGCGTTCCATGATGATCTGACTGATTTACCGAACCGAACCTATCTGCTCACAGAAATTGAAGCAGCTTTAGAGCTGAGTAAAACCCAGCCGGATTACCAGTTTGCCGTACTGTTCCTGGACTGCGATCGCTTCAAGCTGGTCAATGACTCCCTCGGTCATGCCATGGGAGACCAATTGCTGATGGCCATTGCCCAGCGCCTCGCCGGAATCCTGCCCCCCGATGGAAAGCTCTTCCGTCCCGGCGGTGACGAGTTCATGGTGTTGCTGCGTCACATTGCTTGTCCCCTACAAGTGGAAACCCTCACCGAACAAATTCTGGAGCAGCTCAGTCAACCCTTCTACCTCTCAGGTCATGAGCTGTATATCACGGTAAGCATTGGGGTTGCTCTGGGTGAGCAGCGCTATGACCAACCTGAAGATATTTTGCGGGATGTAGATACGGCCCTGTATCAGGCCAAGGCCCAGGGCAAAGCTCACTCCCAAGCCTTCCATCCCAAGATGCACCAGCGGGCTTTACGCCGCCTTCAGTTAGAACATCAAATGCGTCGGGCGATCCGGGAGCAGGAGTTTGCGCTGGTCTACCAGCCCATTATGGATATCCAAGGGGAGAGCGAATCGGTGGCGGGGTTTGAAGCGCTGATTCGCTGGCACCATCCCAAACATGGCTGGGTCTCTCCCGACGACTTCATTCCCATTGCGGAAGAAACCGGATTGATTATTCCCATTGGCCAATGGGTCTTGGAGGAAGCCTGCCGCCAGGCTCGCCAGTGGGAAATTTGTGCTCAGGATCCGGCATTCCCGCTATACCAAAAGCCTTGGAAAATGAGCATCAATCTCTCGGTCAAGCAGTTTTCCTGCAACAATTTAATTCCCGCACTAGACGAGATTTTAGAGAGCACGGGCTTGCAGGGCGATCGCCTCAAATTCGAAATCACAGAAACCGCTCTGATGGAGAATGCGGACTCGGCCCAAACCGTCTTGGCAGGGCTCAAGCAGCGTCGCATCGAGCTAGCGATCGATGACTTTGGCACAGGCTACTCTTCCCTAAGTTATCTCCATCGCTTTCCGGTAGATACGCTCAAGATTGATCGCTGCTTTATGACGCCTCCCGTTAAAAGTGCTGCGGAGGAGTCTAGCACTTCTACTAGCAATGCTGCTCCCAACGATCACGATTTACGTATCATCAAGGCCGCCGTCAATCTGGCCAGAGACTTTGGGATGGACACCGTGGCTGAGGGAGTTGAGACAGAGGAGGTGCTAGCACAACTCAAGATAATGGGCTGCACCTATGGCCAGGGTTATTACTTCTCCAAGCCTCTGTCCAGTCACGAGATGAATCAGTGGTTAGGGCGAGTGGAGCAACAGGCGATCGCTTAGGCTCAAGACTGCTCAAGAGGCAGAAGCGTCTAGGGCAATGCCATAGTGGGATGGGCGTAGAGGAGAGGGAACTGAGTAGTTCCCTCTCCTCTACGCTTTTGGCCATGCTCCGCTGATGGAAAAAATGGAAATTCTTCGCGCTGCTATTTTACCCATTGCCCTGGTGGCGTTGGCGGGGGTGATTGTCGGTCGTTGTTTTGAGCTAGAGATTAAGACCCTGTCGCGGTTGAATCTCTATGTGCTGTTTCCGGCGCTGGTCCTGACGGGTCTTCAGGATTCTAGCTTGGACGTTTCGAGTGCGGTGGGCTTGGTGGCGGGGGTGGGGCTGACGTCGGTGCTGCTGTATGGGGTGGCGATCGCCACGGCTCGGATCTGCCACTGGACGGCGAATGAGCAGAAGAGCTTGGTGGCGACGACGCTGTTTAGCAATACGGGCAATATGGGGTTGCCGTTTGTGTTGTTTGCTTTGGGGGAGGCGGGGTTGGAGCGGGCGATCGTTTATATGGTGGCTGCGGCGTTGATGGTGGCGATGGTGGGGCCGGTGACGTTGCGGGGTGAGGGGCTGGCCCAGGGACTCCGGTTTAGTTTGCGATTGCCGATTGTTTGGGCGACGGTGGCGGGGGTGGGATTGCAGTTATTGGTGTTGCAACTGCCGGTGGCGTTGGAGCGCAGTTTGGTGATGATGGGGGAGGCGGCGATTCCGTTGGCCCTGGTGACGTTGGGGATTCAGTTGGCGAGGACTCGGTTTGCGCTGGGTCGGGCGGAGTTGGTGGCGGCGGGGTTGCGGTTGGGGGTGTCGCCGTTGGTGGCGTTTGGGGTGGGGTGTCTGTTGCGGTTGTCGGGGTTGGAGTTGCAGGTGTTGGTGGTTCAGGCGGCGATGCCGGTGGCGGTGAGTTCGGTGATTTGGGTGGCGGAGTTGGGGGGTGATGTGGAGCGGGTGGCGCGGGCGATCGTGTTGTCGACGGTGTTGAGTTTTGGGAGTTTGCCGGTGGTGCTTTGGTTGGTGCAGCGGGCGGTGGGTTGATGCTTCAGCTGGGCTTGCTAAGAGGCAAGCGGCAAATCCAGCAGCCTTGAGGGCCCTGCCCTCAAACTCCCGCCGATTGGGGGATTATCCCCCAGACGGGTTAACCCCCTGAACCTTGCGGCTCATGACTTCTAGGATGAGGAGATTGCAGGTTGACGTGCGTTTCTCTGGGCTGGTCGTGACGTTTGGGCTACCGCTTACGCGGATCAAAGTGCTGGGGCTTACGGCAGGTTTAAGCCTTGGGATCGGTCCCCCTGCTCCTTCAGGAGTAGGGGCTAGGGGAAGAGGAGGCTGTTGGTTTGAGGCTACCGCTTACGCGGATCAAAGTGCTGGGGCTTACGGCAGGTTTAAACCTTGGGCTCGGTCCCCCTGCTCCTTCAGGAGTAGGGGCTAGGGGAAGAGGAGGCTGTGGGCTCATGAGCCTTTGATATGCACCAACTTCGTCAAGTCACTGGCATCCACGGCAAAGGCCGACCCAAAGCCCACCACAAACCGACCCTTCGTAGGCGTCAGCTTAAAGATCCGGAAATCAGGCAGGCTGCGGAGTAGCTCGACCATCTTTCCAAAACGGTGCTCAAATTGGTCGGCGACTTGGGTCCATTCGGGATCACTGGCGGGGATGAGGCTGGCGGTGCAGTCGTAGCTGAGGCGTTTGCGGGCGAAGATTTGTTGGGTGTCTTGTTCGTCTTCGAGGAAGAGGATGCTGGCTTTGGGGACGGCGTTGAGGTTCTGGGTGTGGGTGGAGAGGCCGCTGACGTAGATGTAGATGTTGCGGGCTTTGTCGATGACGCAGGGGGCGTAGCTGGCGTTGGGAATGCCGTCGGCGCTGACGGTGCTGAGGACGATGCTGTTGAAGTTGTCGGTGAAGGTGCGGTAGGCCTCGGCGGCGGCTTCAAATTTTGACATGGCACAGCGGGTTGAAAGGCATTGCTATTATCGCCCAGGCTTGGCCGATGGCCCATGGCGATAGGCCATTGGTCTGACCTTTAAGTGGGAATCGTTCCCCGAGCTTCCATACTAGGGAATAGATCTATTACCTATGGGAAGACGCCATGACCCTTGAGCAGCTCAACAGCGACTATGCCCTCGCCGACCAACTCACCTTCGTAGAAGGCAAAGGCGGCTTGCCCATGATTGAGATCAGCAATAGTCTCGCCAAAGCAACCATCTCGGTTTACGGCGGTCAAATCCTCTCCTTCCAACCTAAAGGTGAAGCGGAAGATGTTCTGTTCCTCAGCCCCAGCGCTTATTACAAGCCTGGTAAAGCTATTAAGGGTGGTGCTCCCATTTGCTGGCCTTGGTTTGGCCCTGACCCCGAAGGCAAGGGTCGTGCAGCCCATGGCTTTGCTCGCAATCGCATGTGGGAGGTGAAGAGTACGGAGTCCCTGGGTGATGGCGGCACCAAGGTTGTGTTGGGCTTCGGCGATAGCGATGAGACCAGGGCGATTTGGGATTATGGCTTTGAACTGGCGATCGCCATCACCATCGGAAAAACAGCCAAGCTGGAACTCATCACCCGCAACACGGGCGACAAGGCCTTCTCGATCACCCAGGCCCTGCACACCTACTTCCAAGTGGGTGACATCAGCAAAACCAAAGTCGAAGGCTTCGGTGGCACCCAGTACATCGACAAAGTCGATGGCAGCGCAGAGAAAGCACAAGCCGGTGCCATTGAGATTGGCCAGGAAGTCGATCGCATCTACAAGGATGTCGCTCCAGCTTCCAGCATTGAAGACGCAGCCCTGGGCCGCAGCATCAAGATTGATTCCGAGGGCAGCAAGACCGCTGTAATTTGGAATCCCTGGGCGGAGATTTCGAAGAATTCCGCTGACCTGGAAGACGATGCCTACAAGACGATGGTTTGCGTTGAAACGGTCAATGCTGCTAATGAGGTGATTGAGGTCGCCGCCGGGGCGGAGTATAAGCTAGTGGCAACCTACGCTGTCGAGCACAGCTAACTCGCTCGCTTCTCCTGCCGCTCTAGCCACTGCCGATTCCATGACTGACTACGCTAAATTCCGTGCGATCTCCCCCACCGCCTATGCCGATGGCTTAGGCCGAGAACAGTTCATGGACATCGGCATTCGCCCCCTGTGGCAGCCCATGCCCCGCATCGCCGGGCCAGCCTACACCGTGCGCTGTGCCCCCGGCGACAACCTCATGCTCCATGCCGCCATTTACCGTGCCAAGCCAGGCTCGGTCATTGTGGTTCAGGCGGATAACAACGACTTTGCGGTGTCTGGAGGGAACGTTTGCGCGATCGCCCAAAAGCATGGCATTGCAGGCTTCATTGTCGATGGCGTGGTGCGAGATTTAGAAGAAGTTCGCGATCACCAATTCCCTGTCTTTGCTCGCGGCGTCATCCCTATCCCTGGAGTCAAGCAAACCCTGGGGGAATTGCAACAACCCGTTCAATGTGGCGGGGTGATGGTTCAAGCTGGGGATATGGTCGTTGCCGATGAGGAGGGCATCACTGTTGTACCCGCATCTGAGGTGGAGCAGGTTTACGCGATCGCCAAGGCCCGCGCCGACAAAGATGAAGCCACCTCCCTAGCGGACTGGGAAACGGCCCACCGCGCCAAAATTGAACGCCTCTTACAAGAGCGAAATTTCATCGAACCTGGCCAATAGTCAGCCCCCAACCATGGCCAGCCTAGCTCGCAGCCACTGACTCAAACACCACAGCACAATTACGCTTAACCTTCGCCTGGTACATCGCCACATCGGCTTCTGCCAAAATACGATCCACCGTCAAGTCCTCAATCCCTGGGTGAATTTCGCGAATCCCGATACTGCAACCAATCTGAACCGATTGTCCTTTCAACCAAAAGGGCTGACTGAGTTGCCGAATCAAAACATCACTCAACTCCACTGCCCCTGACTCCTCCTGATGAGGCAGAGTCACGACAAACTCATCTCCCCCCAGGCGATATAGGCCATCATCCGCCTGCAACGACTCGCGCAAGCGGCAGGTCACCATCACTAGCAATTCGTCGCCAGCCTGGTGGCCAAAGGTGTCATTCACCGCCTTAAAGCCATCTAAATCAATAAACAACAGCAGCGTAGAATCCTCACCGGGACTTGAATCAACCACCAACAGCGTTAAATGCTTGAGCAAACAGCGACGATTGGGCAACCCCGTCAACTCGTCATGGTTGGCCATTTCGATCAGTTTTACTTCCAGGCGGCGACGCTCCTCCACTTCTTCTCGCAGCTCAAGAGTTCGCTCAGCAACTTTCTCTTGTAGCATCAGCCGTGACTGCGACACTTCCGCAGCCATTTGGTTAAAAGCCATCAGCAAGCCATTGAGTTCCTTGGGGGTCCAGTTCTTATTGCCCCCAAGACTCTCGACCACTTCCCCCTGAGAGAGTTGCTTCGAGGCATCTACCAAAGCCTGAATCGGAGCAATGAGGTAACGTGCCAGCTGCCAGCTAATCGCTCCTGCAATAAGCAACCCTGTAAGGGAAACCAATAGGGCAATATTGCGACTGTGGCGGGCTTGTAATTTCAGCTCTGTCATAGGCTGAGGAATCATCACCCCCCAACCCGTCTCCGGGACAAACGCATGGCCTGCAATCATGTCTGCTTCCAGAGCAGGAGAGTAAAACTGAGATACGCCAATCTTCTGCCCCATCATTCGCTGTACCGGCAGCAGCTTAGACATATCTTTGGCAGAGGCCTGCCAATCAGCTTTAGGGTGGGCGATCGCTTGTCCTGCCTGGTCCACGATGGCAGCATGGCCCAACTCGCCAAAGGCCACAGTCTTTTGAACTTTGGCAAAGTATTCGGTACTCACTGAACCAACGACCAAGCTATCGTTGCTATTCACCCGCAAGATATAAAGAGTGGGCTTGCCCTCTGCATTCATCACCACAGGGCTAAACACCGTGGTTTGCGGAGCCTGCCGGGCCTGGGCCACCTCTTCAGCCAGGGCAGCTAATCCAGTGACCGGGAAAGCCGACGCATCTCCCATCTTATAAACCAAGGCATCCCCTTGAAGACAGGCAAACGCCTGCAAATTAAAGGCCCCCAAGAGTTCATGGGCCTCACCCGACTCGACTGTATTGGGTGCTTCCGACTTCTCCTTAAAAACTGCCTTCAAATCCGTCGCATAACGGGACAGGGCCCCACTCAAATTCTTGGCCAGGAGTAAATGCTTATCTTCAACGGCGGATAGCTCAGCCTGGTAAGCCGTGCGCTGAACCCATAGCCCCAGAAAAGACAGGGGCACCATGGAAACTGTGACAAAACAAGCAAATAGAAGCTGCTGCAAACCCACAGAGCGAGGAGCACTCGTTCGATTGTGATCTCGCAATGCCATGGCACTTTGTAGAGCGAATAATAAATTGAGAAAGAATGTACGCTTTCTCCAACAGCCCACCCTCGGTGGCTCCGCTCAAAAGCAGGCCCAGGCAGACTTCCTTCTACTTACTCAGACCGGAGCAACAAACCCGCATATTCTATGACAAATGTAGTAGGGGGTCCGGAGCCCATCTAGCTCACCAGCCGAGCACTCATGAGTAAGAGTGTATTGCATCATGCTTTAAAGTTCCCAGTTGACCATCAACCACCAGCAAGTCATGGCTTCGGCAAACCAGCCAGGAGTCCCAGAGGCCACAACGGCGAGATAGCAGCGGCAGCTTCATCAGCTCACACCATCAGGAACATGGTCCAGCATGTCTGGACTGAAATGGCTAGAGAGACAACGGTGTTTTCGAGCCAAGGCGGCGCCCATGCAGAGTCTTCTATCGGCCCCCAGCAGGGGGCTGGCGATGGCGATCTGACTATCAGCCAGAATTAATCAAAATTGATATAATTTAAGAAAGATTCTGAGATAGGAGTCCCATGGCCAACCTGAAGCAGCGTCGCAGCGAAAACGAGCCCGGCAATTTCTATGTGGACAGCAGCTGTATTGACTGCGATACCTGCCGCTGGATGGCCCCAGAGACCTTTGGTCGTCTGGGCAGTCTATCTGCCGTGACTCGGCAACCCCAAGATGACGTCCAACGCCATCGGGCCATGCAGGCATTGCTCTCTTGTCCCACAGCCTCTATTGGTACTGTTGAAAAGCCCCAAGAAATTCAACGGGTTCAGGAGCAGTTTCCGCTATCGATCACAGCCAACATTTATCACTGCGGCTATCACTCCAAGAAGTCCTTCGGAGCCGCAAGCTACTTTATTCAGCGGCCTGAAGGCAATGTGCTAATTGATTCGCCACGCTTTTCACCACCGTTGGTGAAGCAACTCGAAGCCATGGGCGGGGTGCGCTATCTTTACCTCACCCATCGGGACGACGTAGCTGATCATGGCAAGTTTCAAGCTCATTTCAGTCAAGCCAATATCCAATGGAATCCGGAGGGTCAACGTTGCGATCGCATCCTCCACGCCGACGAAATCACCAGCGACACCGCAGCAGTGGAACTTCAGCTTGACGGCAGCGATGTCTTTGCACTAGCTCCCGACCTGAAAATCCTTCCCGTACCGGGGCACACCAAAGGTCACACCGTTCTGCTGTACAACGACCAATACTTATTCACGGGTGACCATCTGGCCTGGTCGAATCGGCTAAATCAGCTCGTAGGCTTCAACCGCTTCTGTTGGTACGACTGGGAGATTCAAGTGGAATCCATGAAGCAACTCGCAAACTATGATTTTCAATGGGTGCTGCCCGGCCATGGACGCCGCTACCAAGCCGGTGTTGAGGAGATGCGTCAACGCATGGCGCAATGTATCTCCTGGATGGAATCCGTTGCCTAAGAACGCTAGTTCAACAAACAGTTCAGTCCTCCGCTCATCTCCGGGCGTTTTCTTACACAGCAGTGGTACTTCCCCGTGGGGAAATGGCAAGCAGGCTGGCGCTAACAATCGCCACAGCCCCGGCAATGCCCTGGGGGCTCAAGCTCTCCTGGAGCAGCAAAAATGCAAACAGCGAAGCCCACACCGGCTCTAGGGAAAACAGCACCGAAGCCCGAGCAGGCGACACCCACTGCTGGCCCCACAGCTGAAGCAGCGTAGTTAAGGTGGTACAAACCAGGGCCAAAAACAGCAGCATGCCCCAGGGCAAGCTCAGCCAAGCTTCGGTTTGAAACATGTCACTGAGCCAAGCCCGTTCCTGAAGCAGCATCCACAGCAGAGAAAGTCCTGCCATAAAAAACAGTTGGACGGTGGAAAGCGCCAGGGCAGGGAAACGTATCACGTAATGGTCAACGCGAATGACGTAGAAGGCATAGGAAATCGCGGTCCCCAAGGTCCAGAAATCTCCCCAATTAAGCGGGGTGCCATCGTAGGACAACAAACCGACCCCAGCCAACGCAACTAGGGCCGCTAACCAAATGCGATGCTCCACCCGCCGTCCCGTCAGCCCCAGAAGCAGCGGTACAGCCACCACATTCAAGGCTGTGATAAAGGCGCTGCGATGAACGGTGGTGTATAGCAGCCCCACGGTTTGAGTCCCATAGCCCGCAAACAGCAGCAGCCCCAGTTCGACTCCGGCTCGCAGCAGTCCGGGAGGGAGCCTACCATTGCTGGGTTGGAGCGATCGCCCCACCAGGGGCAGCAGCGCCAACGCACTCAAACTAAAGCGCAGCCCCATCAGGCTCCCCGCTGGAAAGTCATCCAAGGCATCCTTGAGCAGGACAAACGAGCTGCCCCACAGCATTGTCAGCAGCACCAGCATTGCGACGCCAACTCTAAGGCGGTTATGGGGGTTGCGGACCCATTCGCCATTTCGGAGTTGCTTCGCTATAGTTTTCATGAACTACCCATTAATCTATGCCAACCGCTATAGTTGCCCTGGCAATAGCCTAATGGATTAGAGACGCGGGGACGGTTTTGGCTCAGGCCCAGGTGAGTCATGTTCCACAGCCCCAGGAGGAGCAAATCATGCAACTTTGGATCGCGACTGTCGTTGTTCTCTTTGCCCTTTCCCAGCTGTGGGAATGGCTCAATAACACGGAGTTCTCTGTGCCAGTGCTGGCCTTGGCTGGGCTGGGGTTGGCGATCGCTTCCAATTACGACAAGCGTCAAAGCTTTCCCTTTTGGCCCGCAGCAAGTAACAGCAATCGAGCGATTCCCAGCCCCAACCTTGTCACAGTCTCGACACCAACCCTAACGCCCCATTCAGCCCAAGCAGTTGCCCTACCCCCGGAAGCTGCACCCCAAGAAGCCGCAACCCAGTAATAAGCCCAGTCCCAGGCTTGAAGCAGAGCCTATCGCGACAAACACCCGGTGTTTTTGATTCAACTGAGATGCAGATCAGGTTGATGGAAGAAACGCCGGGTGTTTTTGGACATGGTTGAAATTAAGCCATGGCCGATCGCACAAAGGCCCACTTATCCGCCGCCTCTTCAATGACTTTGGCCGTAGGCTTACCTGCACCGTGGCCCGCCTTGGTTTCGATACGAATGAGCACTGGATTATCGCCTTCGTGAGCCGCTTGGAGGGCAGCGGCGAATTTGAAACTATGGGCAGGGACAACGCGATCGTCATGGTCAGCGGTGGTCACCATCGTTGCTGGGTAGATCGTACCGGGCTTAAGGTTATGCAATGGCGAGTAGGCATAGAGCGCTTCAAACTCATCGGCATTTTCCGAGGAGCCATAGTCTGAGCACCAGGCCCAGCCGATGGTGAACTTGTGGAAGCGCAACATGTCCAAAACCCCCACGGCAGGTAAGGCAGCGGCGTAAAGATCTGGACGCTGGGCCATGCAGGCTCCGACCAGGAGCCCCCCGTTGCTGCCACCCGAGATGGCGAGCTTGCTGGACGCAGTGTACTTATTCTCAATCAACCATTCCGCAGCGGTGATGAAGTCATCGAAGACGTTCTGCTTATTCAGCTTCGTCCCCGCCTGGTGCCAGGCTTCACCGTACTCGCCACCGCCGCGCAGGTTGGGCAGGGCATAGACACCGCCCATTTCCATCCAAACCAAGTTGGCCGGAGAAAAAGAAGGAGGCAGCGAAACGTTGAACCCACCATATCCATAAAGAATAGTGGGATTCTCGCCGTTACGCTCCAGGCCCTTCTTATAGGAGATGAACATGGGCACCTTGGTGCCGTCTTTGCTGCTGTAGAAGACCTGCTCCGTGGTGTAGTCGGCCGAGTTGAAGTCCACTTGGGGCTGACGAAAGGGTGTGCTTTCGTTCTTAGCGAAGTCGTAGCGGTAGATGGCGGTGGGGGTGGTGAAGCTGGTGAAGCTATAGAAGGTTTCGCTATCTTCGCGCTTGCCGCCGAAACCGCCCGCTGCACCGATGCCGGGCAGCTCAACTTCGCGATCCAAGCTGCCGTCGAGGTTGAAGGTTTTGATTTGGGTGCGGGCGTCTTTGAGGTAAGAAGCAACAAATTGGTTGTTGATGACGCCAACGCCTTGGAGGGTTTCCTCAGCTTCGGGGATGAGTTCTTTCCAGTTAGCTCGGTCGGGGTTAGCTAGGTCGATAGCAATGACTCGGCCTCGGGGAGCGCCCAAGTCGGTTTTGAACCACCAGATGGAGCCTTCGTTATCGATCAGGTTGAATTGGGCTTCGAATTCAGAGATCAGTTCGACAACTTCGGCGTTGGGGTCGGTGAGGTCTTTATAGAAGATTAGGTTCTTGCGCTCGGTGCCGCGCCAGACTGAGATTTCCAGGTACTTGCCATCTTCGGTGACGTCGCCGCCGAAGCCCCATTCTTTTTGATCGGGGCGATCGTAGATCAGCACATCTTCAGACTGGGCCTGGCCAATTTGGTGGTAGTACAACTTTTGAAAGTAGTTGACATCCTCAAACTGGGTCTCAGCATTGGGCTCATCGTAGCGTGAGTAGAAGAAGCCGGAGCCGTCCTTATTCCAGGAGGCACCGGAAAACTTGACCCATTTGATATGGTCGCTCAGGTCTTCACCCGTCTCGACATTGCGCACCTTCCACTCTTGCCAGTCTGAGCCAGAGCTGGAGAGGCCATAGGCCATGCGCTTGCCGTCTTCGCTGATGGACATGCTGGAGAGGGCAACGGTGCCATCGTCGCTGAGACCATTGGGGTCGAGGAGAACAGTTGGCTCACCATCTAATCCAATTTGGCTGTAGAGAACGCTTTGGTTTTGCAGGCCGTCGTTTTTGAAGAAGAAGTAGCGTGTTGCATCGCCTTCACCGCGCTTGAAGGGAATGCCGTAGCGTTCGTAGTTCCAGAGTTTGGTGAGGCGCTGTTTGATTTGCTCGCGATCGCCCAGCCCATTCAAATGACCAAAGGTGACTTCGTTCTGGGCTTCGACCCAGGCTTTGGTTTCGTCGCTGTTGGGGTCTTCGAGCCAGCGGTAGGGATCGGCGACGACTGTGCCGTGGTAGTCGTCGGTTTGGTCTACGGTGCGGGTGGTGGGGTATTGGAGGGGCATAGATGGCGGGCGAAAAACAGCGCCTATCTAGGGTAACAGTGATTTAGAAAGGTCATTCATCACGAGAAAACACCGCTTTGTGTACAGCGGACATGCCAGCTCGGGAATTATAAAGCTTGACCTAGCCTAATCAGTCATCTTCACAGTGCCCTGGCCCAGTGAGCCATCATCCTTGCCATGACTTATCAAACTCCTGAAGAATCAGCTCGCGATTTGATGAGCTACATGAAAAGCATGGATGGACAGCAACATGTTTTTCGAGAAGTTGACTCCAAAGACTTTCGCAATGTCAACCAAAAGTTTTACCGCCTCAGCCAGAGCGCATTGGAGGCGTTGGGCTTTCGCTACCTGACTGATGTTGAGGACGTTACTATTACTGCTATTGAAAATGCGACTAATAAAAAGCCAAAACTCAAAAGGCTTTCCACAGCGTCGTTAAGTTCCTGGTGGAGTTTTCTAAGCCAGCCTATAATTTTTATTCCTAAGTGCAATACTGCCACTTTTGTTCGGGTGATGGTCAATGACGATCACACCACCATTGCCGGAATTTGTCACCTTCCGACATCCTCATGGTGGGCACGTTTTCTCCAGTTTTTAAGGCTTCGCCCTCAAGACTGGCTCACTGTTGAGTTTGAGACTGAATTTTCTAATGGAACATTTCTCATTACCAGCAACACCAAAGAAATACTCGAATTAACAAGAGAGACTCCTGGAATTCATCGCCAATTGCTTCCTGCTAAAGCTGACATTCAGCAAAGCTTGACACAGCATAACCAAACACTACAACACATGCTGTCCGGTGATATTGAGGTAAAACTTGTCAACAGTTGGCCAGAGGCAGAAGCCATGCAACACCGGGGGCAAGCAATTAAAAAGAGCTATCGCGAATCTATTGGTTACATTACTGGTGAAGATATTGAGCGTCTTTCCAATGGTCGCTACGACAAGGCCGCAAAACTTATTGGAGACGAAATTGAAAAGCTACGACGAGAAGAGGAGACTGATTCTCGTTCTTAAACCAGGCGTCAAGTCATGCCTGTGATTCAGGCATCTCTCTGGCTGGGCATCACGGAACGAGAAGTGACAAAATAGAGCAATCCTGCTCTTCACAGTGAGGCTGCGCCATGGTTGCTCAGTGGCCCGTTGCAAACTCCTTAGAGAGCTCA
The DNA here is from genome assembly GCA_938002085.1 of uncultured Pseudanabaenaceae cyanobacterium. Taxonomy (GTDB): domain Bacteria; phylum Cyanobacteriota; class Cyanobacteriia; order PCC-9006; family JAAUQQ01; genus JAAUQQ01. The sequence goes on along the minus strand of CALLAT010000060.1, from coordinate 181 downwards.
GTGGAATCAATGCCGCTGACGCTTCAGCTTGCCCCGGCAGTTCCCATGACTGGGGAGCAATTTTTTGATTTTTGTCAGTTGAATAAGGACTGGCGCTTTGAACGGACAGCCCAGGGAGAGCTGGTTATTATGGCGCCGACGGGCTCAGAGACGGGAGAGCGAAACTTTGACCTAGCAGGGC
>CALLAT010000059.1 GCA_938002085.1 uncultured Pseudanabaenaceae cyanobacterium | reverse complement strand
TTGCCCCTGCCCATGAGTATTGCGGACGACGAACAGCGGTTGCCTTCGGTGACGGAAGGGGATCGAGCGCTGGAGCTGTTTACGGATCGCTACAGCTTGAGTCGCTTGTTTGTGGAGCGAATGAATGGGGAGTTTGCCCCCCAAGAGATTTTGTTTTTCCATGGGCCGGGGGGAAATGGCAAGTCGCTGCTGCTGAAGTATTTGCGGCAGAACCTGTGCAAGGGATTACGGGCGGATCAATGGCAGGGGTTACAGGGGCTGTCGGATGACCAGGTGGTGGAAGCTATTGCGGGTTTACCGGAGGCGGAGCGGTTGCCAGTGCCTGCTGCGCTGTTGGATTTTGGCCTGGTGGCGCAGGATGAGGTGCGCCCGAGGGATCGGTTTTACGGTTTGTTGATGTTGCGTAAGGCTTTGGGGGAGTCGGCTCAGAATATTGCGCCAGGGTGGAAGCTGAAGTTTCCCCGCTACGACTTTGCCTGTATTTGGTATTTGCACAGTAAGGGCAAGTCCACGGAGGAGATTAAGGCCCTGTTTCCGTTGGGGGATGCAGCGGGGCTGGTGACGACGATTAGTGATGCAATCTCACAGAATCCAGCGGGAGCCTTGATCAATTCAGTCTTGAGTCTATTTGCTGATGATTTGGGTCAGCAATTTGCGGTCTATTTGTCTCGTTTAGGCTTGAAGAAGAAGGATTTTCAACGTATTCAAGGATTAGATATTGACCGGGAGTTAGTTGAGGAGTTGCCACAGTTTTTGGCAGGTGACCTCAATGCAGCGATGGCGCAAGCAACCTCACCAAAGCGGGTGGCTTTATTTTTTGATACCCATGAGTCGTTTTGGGGAGGAGAGCGAAATCAGCCGAAGGAGAGCTATTTCTTTCAAGATGAGTGGTTGCGGCGGTTACTGCGAAATCTGGAGTTGAAGCAGGGCATTGTGGCTGTGGTGGCGGGGCGGGATGTGCCGCGCTGGGCTGAGGCAAAGGTGGTTAAGCCAGAGACTGATATTCCAGAAAAATATCTGTGCTGTGTGGCGGTGGAGAATTTGGCGGCGGCGGATGCGCGGGCGTTTTTGAATAAGGTGGGGATTGAGGATGAGGCGTTGGCAAATAGCTTAGTTGCCTATGCGAGTCTTGAAGAGGGTGCGGTGCATCCGCTGCATTTGGGGCTTTGTGCGGATGTGGTGCTGGAGGCGGAGCATGGCGGTAATTCATTGGAGGCGATTGATTTTGCGGAGGTTCCAGTAGCGTTTAAGGAAAAGAGTGCGCAGTTGATTGAGCGGCTGTTGCGCTATGTGGATGCAGACATGCTGTTTGCAATACATGCTTTGAGCGCTTGCCGAACATTTGATTTTTGTATTTACAAACTGTTGGGAGAAAACTTAGAGTTTGCGGCAGATCGACCTACGTTTGATCGATTAATACGGTTTTCATTTGTGTGGAAAACAGAGCAATCGGGGACAGACTGGTATCGCATTCATGATTTGATACGACGACTAGACAATGAACCACTAGTAAAGCAATCTCATAAGGTTCTAGCAGATTATTACAAGGCAAAAAAGAGTATTGAATTTATTTACCACATTAACCGTCTAGATCCTTCTAAAGGGATCAGTGCTTGGATTTCAGGATTTGACAATGAAATAGAGTTGTCGAACTATGAAACATGCAACTCTTTGCTAGAAATTCAGAAAGACTTAACTGTTGAAAAGCATTTTGACTTTGGGAAAATTCATTACTTTAGAGGTCGATATTTTCATTTTATTGGGCTGTATAAAGAAGCTAATAAAGAACTAAATGAAGCGCTGCTTTCTGTTGAAAAAGAAATAGATAAATCCCCTAAAAATCAAGACATATACAATGCTAAGGGGTTGATCTTAAAATCTTTAGGAGACTTGCAAGAATCAATCTCTAAATACCACGAATCACAAGAACATTACCAACTAGCTAAAGAAGTATATGACAGATTTATTCTAATTTCACCAGACAAGAATCTCTTATTAAATCAAGCAAATTTGTTGCGGAAAATGGCAGAATTATATACGAAACAATCAAAATACAAATCTGCTATTACTACATTCAATGCTTCCATTAGTTACTGTGACAGAGTTCTTGATAGTTCACCCAATCTTGTTGATGGCCTACAAAGCAAAGGTAATTCCCTACAAGGATTAGGTGATTTGCAAGCATTGCTGTGCGAGGAGACTCTTGCTCAGGAAAATTATTTAAAGTCAATTTCTATGTATGAGTCTGCTTCTCAAAATAAACCTCGAAATCCTCATACTATTTTATTGAATAAAGGAAATTCTTTTCAAGCTCTTGGAGACTTGCTATTTCCTTCTCAACCTGAACTTTCTCGAGAATATTGCATGTCGTCAATTTATGCTTATGACGATGCATTGACTTATTCTGAAAATAATTCGGTAGTCCTTTTCAATAAAGGACTAACATTGTCAGCATTGGGACGACTTTACGCCGCTTCTAATGACTGTCTTGATGCAGAAAAATATTACAAAAAATCTATCTGTCTTTTCAATAAAATCCTGGAAATAGCTCCTCATGATGTCGAGCTGCTAAACAATAAAGGGTATTCGATGTCAAAACTGGGAGATTTGCAGGCCGGCTTGGGAGAATATGATTCTGCTCTCAATAGTTACACTGGTTCTATTGACACCTATAATGATGCACTTGCACTATCACCTAATAGTATTTATAGCTTAACAAATAAAGGGTACTCGCTCCAGCACCTGGCAGTGCTGGAACAGAACTTTTCCATCTCAATGTCAAGTCTAAATCATTCTTGTTTAGCTTTAAATCATCATATTGAATCCATCGAATGTTTTGATCTAGCTCTCAATTTTTCTCCAGATTTCCCTACAATTTGGGAACATAAAGGAGAGGCGTACTACGAATGGATAATAGTATGTCTTCGCAATCAAATGTCTCTTCACTTGATCACCCAGTTTTGTAAAAAAATGACTTCTTGCTGGATACGCTGTCTCGAACTAGCTCCTCAACGAGCAAAAGCAGAAGCAGAAGCAAAAATACATCAGGTTGAAGAGATTTTAGAATCTATGGAACTAAAAAATGAAGATAGAAAATTTGACGATTCGATTGTTTTGCTAAAAACTTTCTGCATGCACAATAAGCAAAGAGAGTAAAAACAATGGATGAATACTAAACGTAATGTATCAAAATATATATAGAAAACTAGAGGAATACTGTGTGTTTAGTACGCATGATCTGATGAGCTAGCTCTTTTTCTCCACCGCTTAACCAGCTCCGCTGCCAGTTCAATCATCTTTGGATCCATCTCTGTTATATAATCCTTCATCGCCTCTGATGAACTCACCGTCTCCAACTGATTCATAATCGTCTCTGGATCATCCTGAGTCCACTGCGTTTTGAGCAACTTATCCTGAAACATCGCCAAATCACGCTCCTGCATAAACTTCATCTCCCAAAGCGACAAGCGGAGCAGTTGCTCCATCAACGATTTGCTTGATTCGAGCAAAATCCAAACGAAACCGAAACTGCTCATCAATCCAGCCCAGGCTATGGCCCAACCGCTCAAAAATCACAGCCTCCACCTGGGGACATCGCTCCAACACCAAAGCCAAAAGCTCAAAAACCGCCTCCGGCACCGCCTCGTCATGGGTATCTCGCCGAATGCGAGCCCGCGTCCCCTGACTCCAAGAGCCCCCCGAAATATGTAACTCCCGCACCCGATGGAGCGGATACAGCCCCAGCAACACCTCCGCAGAAATCTGAAAGTTGCACACCTGGCAATAGAGATTATGCAAATCCAGCAGCAAAAAGCCATCCACTGGCTACAGCCAGTTACCCACGAGAATATAAGGTGCCCAGTAAGCCGGGGCTCTAAGGTCTTCATCGTTGAGCAACGCTAGCTGCGATCGCCGCAACGCTTCCGCTTTAGACAGAGAGTCCTGGGACAATTGCTGATAGAACTGACCCATGACCAAGGCTGTGGAGCGGTCATCTACCTGCCAGAGTGACGCTAAGGTGCTGCGCGCTCCGGCTTTGACGGCAATGCCAGCCAGACCTAGGGCAGCACGGTCATCTCCCGCAGCGGTTTGGCAAGCGCTGAGGATTAACAGTTCCAGAACATCGGTTTGATCGCGATCGCGTAAAAGACGGTCCAGTTCTTCGACTTGAATGGGACCATCAGCGGCCAAAATAAAAGTCTCGCTGGCCTGGGAGCTAAATTGACCGTGGGTTGCCAGGTGGACAATATTAAACTTCGCTTGCTTCAGTTTGGCTGCAATCTTCTCGCGGGTGAAGGCTTGATTGAGGAGTTGTTCATTGGCAATGCCAGAGTTGTCCATCAACTGAAACTCTTGTTCAATGTTGGGCAACACTGGAAAGCGACGGAAGGCAGCGGGCGGTTCAATTAGCCCAGCGGCTAAAACATTGAGCTGTTGCTCAGCCAGGGCTTGAGGTTGCTGGAGCTGCAAACCCAAGCTGACCCCAACGGCATATTTTTCAATCAAATATTGCTCGCCGTCGTAGAGCACTCCCATGGGCACATTGCGAAAGGCCCCGTCTAAAACGAACACCAAAGTATCAACGGAGGTTTGGGCGAGGGCAGATTCGAAGGGTTGTAACAACCACTGATAGACCTGCTGAGCATTGCGACGGGTTCTGGCGGTGCGGGTAATATCCGGTAGATCCCTGCGCAGGTCTCGCAGCAGGGTTTGAACCGTCTCGGCTGAGACATCAATACTGTGGCTTTGGAGTGGCTGGCCTGGAATTTTGACAATCACCTCTAGCTGGTCGGCCAGGATAATGGGGTAGACAATGGCGGTTGTGGGGTTCTCCTGGTCTACGACTTGGTCGAGCAGGACGGTTTGGCCATCGAGGCAGGCTTCACGAAAGAAATTATCCAACTCCGCCAGTTGTAGGGCTTCAATGCGGGCTCGGGCTCGCTCTAGGTTTTGGGCGCGGCGGTTAGGCGTTTTCTGGCTTGCCTTGACCAGCAGACTCACGGATTCCCGGTACACCGGCTCGACGCTTTCCTTGAAGGAGAATTGAATCTCTCGGTCGATGGAGACGAGGTCTTGGCGGAGGGCTTGCAGATCTTGGATCGCGGCATCATAGGCGGAGATTGCGCCTGTAATCTCGCCCTGTTGATTGAGCAACCGACCGAGCTGCCAGTTGAGACGATAGGAAATATCGGGGGCATTAAAGCTTTGGCTGAGCTGCAATGCCTCACGGGTGAGGCGACTGCCGCGTTCCAAGGCTCCGCTGCGCTCCCAGAGCTGTCCCAGGGTGCCAAGGACATGGGCTTCGGCCCGGCGATCGCCCAGCCGCCGTGCATTCTCCAAGGCCGGTTCAAGCAGCGGCAGCAGTTGCCCATCGGGAATCAAAAACTGCGCTGGGTCAGCTTCTAAAACGGTCTGAACCGCGTAGACCTGGGTGTACAGTGTCGCCCGGCTCGGTGTGAGCTGAGGTAGCTGGTTTGCTAACTCGCGCCAAAGGCGGTGGGCGTCATCCCACTGTTCAACTTGGAGCAGTAGGGTCAGTTGATTGACTTGAATGGAGAGACGGCGATCGGAGGTTTCGGCCTGATCGGCGGCCTGCTGATAGAGTTCTAGCGCTGCTGAGGTCTCGCCACTGGTTCGTAGCGCGTTAGCCAGACTTAGCTGGGCTCGGCTGAGGCGAGGTTGGTCATTGAGCTGGGTTGCTCCAGCAACGCTTTGTTCCAAGCGTAGCCGGGCTGCATCGGGGCGACCTGAGAGGCGCAAGGCATCGCCTAGCAGCCTGAGCTGGGTTACTTGAGTGGAGGTCAGTTGATCGAGGCGGTCCGGAATTGCGCTGTCTTCTAACAAGTTGAGGGCTCGGCGATAAAAGCCCAGCACACGCAGGGCTTGAGCCTGATTGAGGCGGTTTTTCAGCAGGCCGTCTTCGGCAGTCATTCGTCGGTTAGAAGTTTCAGCTTGGCCAGACTGGGAAGCGGCAGGCTCGGATTGAACCGCAGCTTGGTATCGCTGGGCAGCCTGTTGAAATGTCGCTAGGGCAGTTTCCGTCTGGCCCATTTTGAGCTGAAGGTTCGCTTGAATATCGATCAAACTCGCTTCGGTTAAGGGATCTGGCGTGGCGTTCGCAAGCAGTTCTAGACTTTGGGCGATCGCCGTTTCAGCAAGCGGCCATTGGCCCAGCTGCTGATACACCAAGGAGAGATTCCCCAAGGCGATCGCCTGTCCCAAGGGATTCTGGTTCGCTGCAAATGCCTGAATAGTAGCCTGAAGCGGCGCGATCGCCGATTGATACTGGCCTTGCTCATACAGGCGCTGGCCCCGCTGGAAAGCATCGTTTGCCCCAAACTGGGACGGGCTCTGCGCAAAATTAGCCTCGGCGATCGCCCCATTGCCCATCGGAGGAGCGGCGGCCACGGCTGGCTTCGTCACGCCTAATTTCCCCTGGGAAGCTAGGCCCGAAACGAATCCTGGAGCCACTGTCACCAATAGTGCCGTACCCATGGCCAGGGCCATTAAGCGGCGCCGTAACCTATGGCGGAGTGAGCTGCGGCGATATCGCTGCCGCAGCGACTGCCCAGGAGAAGCGGGGATTAGGTCTTGAAATCGCTTAAGCCGAAGCATAGGAAAGAATGTAGTTAGGGCTCACTTTCAACCTGTAGCAAGTTCAACCATAGTTGAGAATCTGCCAGGAGATGCCATCGAACCGCATCTGAAGCATTTTGTTCGCGCCAAAGCGCAAGATTATGCAGCACTAGCAGCAGCATCGTTGGACAATATCAGCTACAGATTTTGCCCAAACACCAGCCAGAACTTTGTGGAGCTCCATGAGATTTTTCCCGAGAGGGGTTAACTCTGTTCTGATTGCGTTGCCCGATTCGCTCCCACCAGTTGCAGATCAATGACCTCTTGCAACTGCCTTAATTGGCCATAGGTCACCCCATTCACAATGGGGAAAAACGGCATGAGTACAATGTCGAGAACCACAATCAGCAATAAACAAACCCCCAGGGCAATGAAGGCGAGCAAGAACGCAGAGGAGCTTGCACTCTGCCAAGCCCATGAAAATGCCATGGTGGGTAGCACGATCGCAATCCCGTAGGGCGGTAGCGTTACCATATATAGCGTTTCTCACTTGGGTTGCTGGTATTAGCAGCCATGGGTAAACTAGCCAGTACAGTCTTCAGGCGTGATTGCCTCAAGAGCCTTGGTAATAGCAAGGTCAAGAGCTTCCTGGGTGCGAGCCTCCTGAGAGCGTAGGAACTCCTTCACCTTAGACCAAGCATTCTCAATGGGATTGAAGTCTGGAGAATAGGGTGACAGATAAACCAATCGAGCCCCAGCAGCCTCAATAGCTTCGCGAATCCCTTCGACTTTGTGGGAGCTGAAATTATCCATCACGACGCAGGCTCCCTCCCAAAGATTGGGGACCAGTATCTGTTCTACATAGGTCGTAAAGGCGTGCTTGTCATTGCCGCCTTGAAAACTGAAGGCTGCGATAATCCCTTGAATTGATAAGGCTCCCACCAGGGTGACATTCCGCCCTTTACTGGCGGGTACCTTTCCGTAGGCCCGCTTGCCTTTGGGAGAACGGGCATGATGCCGGTTCATGGCTAGATTCACTCCAGCCTCATCGACAAAGACAAGGTCTTCAAGCTTCGTCTCTCCCAGCTCAGTCCAGTACTCAGCTCTTAGTTTTTGAACTCGCTCGGTTTGCCGTTCGCTGGCATGGAGAGTCTTTTTTTCGCGTTAGATTCAGCCGCTGGGTGATTCGTCCCATGGTCGCTCGACTGACCTTTACTTCTAGCTCGTTCATCACTTGCTCGCACAACTCATCTAAGGTCGCGTCGTTGTCGGCATCAATCATTTGAGCCACTTGGAGCATTTGGGCCGGATTCAGCTTTGCACTCGCTCCACCTCCATGGGCTCTCGGCTCACAGCTACCCGATTCTCGGTAACGCCTGAGCAATCGCTGCACCATACTCGCGCTCACTTGAAAGCGCTCGGCAATCTGAGGCTGGGATTCATTTCCTTCCTTATAGGCGGCAACGATCCGCTCACGCAAGTCCACCGAGTAAGCTTTCATTGGCAAGGCCTATTCTTTCTTTTGGGCTCCCTTCTCTGAGTCTAGGCTACTCATTAGAGAAACGCTATAGTCCATAAAACCTTCAGAAGTGGGTTGCGACTTAAAACCTGGCAATCTTATGGAAATCCATCAGCAGACAAACATTAGACAAACATTCACTCGTTTATGCAAATGCTTCACCAGCGCATCTTTGGATGCAGCTCCAGGTGCGCTGCCCAAACTGCATAATGCCTCGGCCAACATCCTATGAGGAAGCATCGCCCCAAATGGTTGCCTCACCATGGATAAGTTCTTTACCGCTGTGCTCCTTACCCTTGCAATTGTCAGCTATCGCACCGTGTTGGTGGGCAGTGAGCCTGGGGGTGGGCGCGAAGCCGAGCAAATGCAGAACTTTGTAACGCTAATGGCATCACAAAAGTAGCTGGATATCTCCCAGCCTTGAACTTAATGACGATGCTTGACGATGCTTCAAGTTCAGGACTGGGAGACCTGATGAGATTTATCCGTCAGATGGCATGAGATAAATCCAAATGCCAAGGCCATAGCCTGCAATTGTACCTGCAACGCCCATGGGACCGAGAAAAAGCCAGAGAAGGCCGAATAATAAACAGCTGGTGAAGCTGAGACCTGCCAATATGGCAGCATCTTCAATATCGTCTTGCATGGGAATGCCTGAGTTGAGGAATAGAGCCGACGGATGAGTCAAAGATGTCGGCTTGGGTCTGCGTGGAATAATCGAGACCGTGAAAGGAAAGTTTTCATTGTTTAACCAATGAAAACTTTCCGGATGCTAGACCTAAGCTAGCGATGCTTCTGGCGGTTCGTCATCCGCAAATTCATCTCTATCGCGTCTGTTCACGCGGTGCTACAGACTCTATAAATCAGGGATTTCCGCTCCGGTATTACTTCTTTATGTAGCGATAAATCGCCTGGGCGATCGCTCCTTAAAACTGCCAGGGTGAGCTAGGATGCCAGCCAGGGACTAGATACAAGAGCAAGGCTATGGACAGTTACAGGCTGATTGTTGTGGGCGGCGGGCTATGTGGGGCAGCTGCGGCCTATGAGTTAGCCAAGAAAGGGGCTGAGGTGCTACTGGTAGATGAGTCAGCGGATGTCGCTGGGGCAACTCGCTACAGCTATGGTGGTATTGCCTACTGGGCTGGAACGACACAGTTGACCAATGAGCTTTGTGCAGCGGCGAAGGCGCGCTATCCCCAATTGTCCAAGGAATTGTTGGGGCATGACATTCAGTTTCGCCCCAAGTCGCTTTTACTGACGATTGATGCTGGGCGAGATCCTGTCGAAGTGGCTCGTAACTACGTTTGCTTTGCGGATAAGCCCCAGCTGTTGACGGTGGCTGAGGCGGTGGAGCGAGAGCCTTTGCTAGATGCCAAGAACATTAGCGGGGCTTTTGAAGTGGAGCATGGGCATGTTTGCCCGGTAGCGATGACCCAGGCCTATCGCCAGGCGTTTGAGAAGCTGGGCGGGACCATTCGTATTGGGCGGGTGGAGAAGCTGGTGCGGGAGGGGAATGTGATTCAGGGGGTTGAGGTTGATGGGGAGCCGATCGCAAGCAAGCATGTGGTGATTAGTGCAGGCGCTTGGAGCCGCGAGATTCTGAAGGAGCAGGGGATTGAATTACCGCTGTACTTTAGCCACGCGGAAATGATTGAAGTTGCGGCAGCGGATGCTTCAGCAGTGCAGATGCAAAGCCTAGTGATGCCTGCAGAGCAGAAGCGCTTTGGCTTGGAAGCCCAGATGGGGGAGGCAGAGTTTGCAGCGCAGTGGCAAGAAGAAGACAAAGAGTTAATGCCGCCGGTTTTAGATGCAGGTGTGATTCAGTTTCAGGATGGCCATATTGCCATGGGGCAGATTAGCCGAATGCAGACGAGCACTGCGGTAACGGCAGATGCAGCAGCGAGTGAGGCGGCAATGCGGGAGAAGATTCGGAAGGTGTTGCCCAAAGTGGCTGATCTCCCTGGCCAGTGGCATTCAACTCTGGTTGCTTTTAGTGGGGATGGCTTGCCGCTGATTGGTCCAGTACCTGGTTTGGAGAATTTACTGCTGTTTTCGGGCTTTAGCAGCCCCTTTGTTTATGCGGTGCCGCTGGCTCAGCGGTTTGCTGGCACTGGCAATTTGGCGTCGGATCCTTGGTTGGGGCAGATGCTGCCGGAGCGGTTTGTTAAGGCGGATTAGTCATAACGTGAATTCGGCAAATTAATTGCTCAGCTGCGCGGGGCTGCTGTGAGCTAAACCTCCCAGCTCCCAGCTCATGCCCACTAAAGTGGGCTAACCTCTTTTGGGTCTTGGATTTCAGCCGACTTTAGTCGGGTTTTGCTCTTAGCCTGGGGATTGATGATGCTGTTGGCGAATTCGTGTAGGGCAGCAACCCTCTGTTCATTGTCTAGCGATGCTTTAGCTTGGAGAAGCGAGTTTGGCAAAGTTTGAAATGCGAGTTTGGGCTCTGGGCGAAGAGTCGAGCCAGTTGAGCAGCCGAGACAGGTTAATCGAAGCGGCAATAAGCCCATGCTGTAAGTGAGTTTTTGCCAAGCCAATGTAGCGACTGCGGCGTAAGCCGAAGTGACAACAGGCTAGGGAAATAGTTCCCTCAATCCCGGCCCTTGTACGGTATTGCTCACGAAACTCGGGGGTTAATTGACGCTGGCGTGCCTGAGTCAAAGCCTCATGGAGGGGTTGGATACGAAACTTGAGCATCCTGGGATGATTGGGAGAGCGAGTGCAACGCGAGCGTAGAGGACAGGGTTGACAGGTGAGTTGCTCAAATCTGACATTGACGATGGGGTGCCCATCGGAGCCGGTGCCTGCCCGCCATTGCTGACTGACTTGACCCGCTGGACAGGTGACCTGCTGATGGGTCCAGCCGAGAGAAAAATGCGTCAAGTCCAACCCATCGGATTGTCGAGCTTGCCAACTTTGGTCCTCAAAGGTTGGGCCCATCAAATCAACCCCCACTTGGGCACTTTCGGATAGATTCAAGGCGCTGACATACCCGGTATCGACAAAATGCTCCCCAGGCAGCAGATGTTTCTCGGCCAGGGCTTGATGAATCACCGGGAGCTGCTGACTATCTGCGATGGTTGCAGGGGCAGTCTCAATATGGGTGATCAGATGGGGGAGATCTGGGTCACAGGTTTCGCTCACCTGCACCCTATAGCCAGTCCAGTTGGTCTGACGTTTGGTGCGATTGCGCGCCTCGACATCATAGGGCGATTGAATTAACTCGGTCGCAGGCGGCATCTCCCCAGGGAGGCGAAGCATGACTCTCTCAGCTTCAATGAAATACTGTTGAACCCAAACTCGTCGTAGGGTTTCCACCGCAGGAATCTGAGCCAAATAGGGTGGGGCTTCTGCCCCATAAAGCGCCGCTAGTAGCTGATGACCATCTTCACCGACCCTCTGAAAGTATTGAGCTTGCTCGGACTTTTGCTGGGGTAACCGACTCGATTCAATCCGGCTGCCATACCGCTCGAACCACTCCGGCGTCACTTGCGCTTGCAACCAGTCCCCAGCCACCACCGCCAAAGCTTCCAATGCATGTCTTAGGGTTTCGCCCACCGATTCTATACGGTTCAGTTTCCGCGTTGCTGCCAACACATAGGTCGAATCCGTTCTCGCTTTGCCCCTGGCTTTCACCCACCCTTGCGCTTGGAATTGGCTCAACATCGTATTGAGTAGCTGTAACGCTCGTCCACCCGAGACTAGGCGTTGGCGAAACTCACTTAATAGCGAATAGTGAAACCCCGCATCGGTCAATTCCAATCCCAGCGCATACTTCCATTCAATTCGCCCTCGTACTGCATCTGCTGCTTGGCGGTCACTGAGTCCTTCTGCAAATTGCATCACACTCACCAGGGCTAGCTGCGCTGGGGAGTAGGCGCTTGCACCGCAGTCCTGACGAAATAGCGTCGCAAAGTCGTCATCTTCATACAGATGTCCTAGTAGGTAGTCAGGGCTGAATTGGGGAACTAAAGAAGTGTATTGTGCGCTGATAAAGTTCCCCATGCCGAAGAAGAAATATATCGTGTCGCTCGACAACGAAGAACGCCAGCAGCTTGAAGAGTTCATTAGTCGAGGAAA
>CALLAT010000058.1 GCA_938002085.1 uncultured Pseudanabaenaceae cyanobacterium | reverse complement strand
CTGGTTAGGGTTGAGTTGTTGTTCGAGATGGGTGAAGAAGCGATCGCTATGGCCTGTCTCCAACCCTGTCCAATAATCCTCCGGTAACTGCTCATACAGTTGCAACAAGTCAAAGTCATTGTCCCGGCGTACATCCATGGCACTCAGCGAACCACAACGATTACATCGGCCATAGCGGAGTTCTGGCAGTGATGATTGAAGTTGTGGCGTCAACATTACGTCCACGACAAGCTGGCTGCTAAAGCAAGCGAATGGCTTTAGTTCTCCTGGGCAATAGGCACAGTGGTTCATGGCCAGATTATTCCTTAGACCTCTTGCACGAACGTAAAACTGCCCTCTCCACTTACCCCACCCCAATTCTGGGAGAAGGGGAGTCTGAAAGTCACTGTCCCAGAACTGGAAGAGGGATCTCGGGAGAGAGCTAGAGATTGATGCGAGCAGTCTATTACATCGTGATACCTATGACTTCAGGCTCGAAAGCCAGTTCAAGACCAGCGGATTGATGATTTCAGGCCGTTCATCGTGGGGACAATGGCCGGTGTTGGGGATGGAGATGAATTCATTGCCGGGAAGTTCAGCGCGATCTTGAAAAAACTTGGCACCTTGCACGGGGGTCCAGGGATCTGCTTCACCCCAGAGCACGAGCATGGGCTGCTCAATTTGAGGCAACAGTTCATCAATGGTGGGGCCGGGGTCTGCGGTGAGGATGGCGGCAAAGACCTTTTGGGCATTGGGATGGCAGGAGGGCTCGTAGAGCATATCCACGAGCTCATCAGTGACGGATTCTTTGCGGCGATAAACCTGGCTGAGGGCACGGCGAATCTGGGGTTTGCGGCGTACCAGATGGAAGACTAGGCCGCCGACTTGGTCGGAATTGACTAGGGCATTGAAGCTGCCCATGATCGGGCGCAGGAAGGGGGGAAGCTCATCGGAGCGGTGGCTGAGGCCTCCAGCACAATTGAGCAAAACCGTGCCCTGGGTGAGTTCGGGGTGATTGGCGGCCATCATTAGGCTGAGGAGTGCGCCGATGGAGTTGCCGACAAAAATGGCGGGGCGTTGGACAAATTCCTGGCAGAAGTCGGCGAGGAGCTCTTGCCATAGCTCTAGGCTGTAGTCCTGGACCGGCTTGTCGGAAGCGCCGAAGCCGAGGAGGTCTAGGGCGAAGACTTGGTAGCCAGCTTTGGCCCAGGTGGGGATGTTCTTTTTCCAGTGGCCGATGGATGCGCCGAAACCGTGGATGAGGACGAGGGGAAGGGCGTCGCTGGGTCCGGTGACGCTGTATTGGATGTGGTGGCCTTTCCAGGTCCAGCTTTGCAGGCTTTGGCTGAGGGGAGGTGCGGCGATGACCATGGGGAAAGGCTGGGAGGCTTAAAGAAGTTTATATAACTTCATCATAGTTTAGGACTCATTCTCGCGCAGCCAATTGAAAAAAGAGTTCAAGGATTGAGAATGGCTGAAATATTCAGTTCTAAACCTGAAAGGCAAAAGATTGCTGCTGCCTGATTCGAGGGGGTAACGTGAGTTAAATTGACCGACTTCAGTGCTTCAGCAATTCAATGATGGGCCAAACCTACTCCAAGATATCCTTATTCTTGTTGCGCACCCGCTGGTAGAACTCTTCCATCGCTTCAATAAACGAGTTATCCCGCTGCCAAAACGGAGGATAATCGCCCTGCTTCTTGATCGCGATCGCCGCCACAATCGATTCCTTCCCCTGCATTCCCCCAATACTGGCTGGTGCAGCAGGAGCACTTCCAGACGCCCCCTGCCAAAACTGCTCCACACTCAAATCCATCGGAGCCGCCGTAATCTCAGGCCGGGTATACAGCGAAGTGACCGGTGGAGCAGCAGCAATTTGATCATCCAGCTCACCGCAGAGAGCTTGTCCCAAAGCGGATTTACTCAATTCCTGCTGAAGCGCTTCTTTGGGTAAGCCACGCAGCTGGAAAAGTAAAAAGGGATCTTTGTCGAGTTCCTGGGCTACACGGTAGTAAAGCCCGGCAATATGTTTGCAGGGGTTGCTGTAGTCCGGGCAGCTACAGCTGGTTTTGCAATCATTGACGCCCTGGGGCAGGAGATTCATATTGATCTGGCTGAAGCTGTCCTCGATGTTGTCGGGGATTTCGTTCATCATCAGCTTGGAGATCAGGCCTGCCTTGGTAGCGATTAGGGCGATCGCCGCGGCCCAATGCGATCGGCTAATGGGTTGAAATTCCAGGGTGGTGACGTAGGTTGGCTCTTTCGTCACCCCAAAGTAAGGATTGACGCTGCCGCGAACTCTTGCCAAAACGAGACCACCATCAATATCAAAGGATTTGAGGCGATAGTCGCTGGAGTAAGACCGTCCGCGCTTGAGACGGCCCGGCTCGGTATAGCTTTCGAGGGCGTTAATAAACTTATGACTCCACCAGCTACGGCGAAGGGATTGTTTGGCAGCCATAGGCTTTCTAAGGGTTCCAGATCAATCAACTTAGGGAATCAAAATCAAGCTCCAGAAACAAAGCTTTAACTGGGCTTATCTGACAGGTTTGACTATGGGGATCATATCTGACAATGAGAGTCAGCAGAGCATCACTGGAAAAGCTCTAGCCCGAAGAGAATCTTTAAATCCTCTCTTGAAAACAGAAATTCTAATCCTTACAAATCTTTTATAAGCCAATATTTAGGCATATCATTCCGAGTAAATTCTAATCATTTATTGAGAGCTTAAATCTCAGTTTTTCCAGGAAAGTTTATTTGAGGTTTGAATTACGATAAAGCACATACAGATCCTACATTTGGCTCAGGTGATTAATCGTGGTCATCACTTAGATTTGGTTCACAGCGAACAGAAGACTCCGAAACCTACCGCATCTTTACCAGGGGGCTCAGGAAATTCTCCCCCTGTACTAGCATCTATTTTCCCATCTCAATATTTTCATCTACCCCACCAATCATTATCTCTACCCCCGTGGTTAATTGCTATGGCTCGCCTCACCTTCCTCAACGTCTCCATTGACAACTTAACCACGATCGAATTGCTTGAACGCCTTAAGCAGGGTGGAGCTGTTTATACTCCTAACGTTAGCCATCTAATTAGGCTGCAATGGGATAAGGATTTCTATGACATTTACCAGGAAGCAGAATTCAGCATTTGCGATAGCCAAATCCTTTGGCTTGCTTCTCGCTTAATCGGCACTCCTATTTGTGAAAAGATTTCAGGATCAGACCTATTTCCAGCCTTCTATCAGCACTATCGAAACGATCACAATGTCACCATCTTTCTACTGGGTGCAGCCGAAGGCGTAGGTGAGCAGGCGAAGCAACAGATTAATGCCCAAGTCCAGCGAGAAATGGTGGTTGATACCTACTCTCCTCCTTATGGCTTCGAGACAGACCCAGAGGAATGCGAACAAATTATTCAGCGCATCAACCATTCAAAAGCGACAACCTTAGCAGTAGGGCTAGGAGCACCGAAGCAAGAGAAATGGATTCATTCCAATCGCGATCGCCTCGTCCATGTAAAAGTCTTTCTTGCCATTGGTGCGACGATTGATTTTGAAGCAGGTCACGTTCAGCGGGCACCAAAGTGGATGAGCAATCTAGGCCTGGAATGGGTGCATCGTATTTTGATGGAGCCCGGTCGTCTTGGAAAGCGTTACTTCAATGACGGTCTTCCATTTTTATGGTTGATGCTCAGTGAATTACTAGGCCTCTATCAAGACCCTTTTGTTGAAAATCAAGCTAGCTCAGCTTCAGCCCTTCCAAAGGCCAATGGAAAAATTCATTCCAAAGTGTGAACAAATCGCTTTTCGACAAAAGGCGATGTCATTGCTGCTAACAGCCCACCATAATCCAAACTGAACTGAAGCTCTTGACCAATGGGAAATGGCTGCTGACCACTGAGAATCAGGTGATCGCTGCTAGCACCCAAAATATCGAGCTGTTGCTTGGACTGAAGACTGCCGCTAGCGATATCTTGTTTGCCTAGGGCAACGATGGTACGTTGTTCGCTGCCGCGATCGCGAAACTGAGGTACCGAGCCAAAAGCATCCTGGCAAACCTCTCCCCAGGGCAGAGAGGGCTTGGCCTTAGATTCAATCACCTCTGCGACCAGCTGAAAAGCCTGATGATGAAGTCCTGGAATCGCATTACTATTGGCCGTGTCACAACCTAAAAGAATAGATTCACCCAGGCGAATATTATTGATATTTCCCAGGGATTGAGCCGTCTTAAACCATTGATAATTGGCTGAATTTCCGCCTGAGTGAATTCTCAAATCTAGACCAAATTTCCGCTCTAAATCACTCACAATCTGAGAAAGTTTAGCCATGTTTCTCTCATTAGGCTTAATCGCCCCGTAGCAAGCCAGATTGCAACCAATGCCCACCAGTTTGAGATTGGGAAGGCTCAAGGTTTGCTGGATAAACTGAGGTAGATCACAGGGCATCACACCTTCGCGCAGATCCCCCAACTCCACCATGACAATGACTTGGTGCTGCCGCCTCTGCTGCTCCGCATGGTATGAGAGGCATTTCAGGGTTGCGAATTCGGTGTTGAGGCTAATGTCAGCAACCCTAACGACTGCCTCAGCCTGACTCAAGGCGGTTCGCAATAAGACGAGCTGGGTTTTCAACCCCGCTTTCCGCATCCGGGCAAGGTTCTCTAGGCGAGAATCGGCAATAAAGTTAACTCCGCCTTGGATCATCGCCTGGGCGATCGCGGGATCACCCAAGACAGCTTTTGACACTCCCATGAGGGAGACCCCTCGGGTGGCGTAAAGTTCAGAGAGAATACGAGCATTTTGCTCAATCTGAGCCAGAATAATTTCTAGTCTGGGCATTCAAGGGCCACTGAGCCAAGCACTCTAATCACCAATATTCTGAAGCCAAGTAGAAGCCAATTTAAGGACGGGGAGAGAGCCATCTAAATCAACTCCAAGGTGACTTGTTTTTCTAGGCTGTTCTGCTGGATTTTCTGGCCGAGTAAAGGGAAATGATTGCCCAGGGCCTGAACAAGTTTGTCACAGCCATCACTGAGAACATCCATGGTGGGAAGCTCAAGGCGCTGCTCATAGTCCACTATGGTTTGCTCTACTTCTGCTTTAGTCATGGCCTCGTGGCTAAGGGCGATCGCCATCACCTTCGCGGTTGATGTGGCCTCAATCAGCCGCCGCTCCGTCTCCACCTGGGGCATGGGCAGCATGGGGAAGTCGCAGCGGGAGCGCCGAGCAGGGGGATGCTGAAGGATCACGCCATTGGGCAGGCAGCCCTTGAGGATGCCCATGGACCCCATAAAGGCAGGGTGGCTGACTGCACTCTGGCCTTCAACCAAAATGATATCGGGATGTTCCTGGTCAAAGGCTTGAACCACAGCATGTTCAATTTCACCAATTACAAACTGGGAAACCAAAGCATCGATGGAAACGCCATACTGAGCCCCCTGCATCAAACTCGTTTGCCCCGTGGCGACCAAAACTGACTTTAATCCCAAGGCTTGAAGCGTTTTATTCAATTCAACTGCGGTGGTCATTTTGCCACAGGCACAGTCCGTCCCCAGGACAGCAACCACGGGAATATTCACCCGAGAAATTGCACCAGTATAGACATGGAGATCTTTCAGACTGGGAGGCTTACGAATATCCTGAATGCGCACATTGTGGCGAATAGCCATTTGCAAGAACTCTGGATCTTCAGAGAAGAATTCATGGAGTCCGCTAACAATATTCATCCCTTTTTCCATGGCCTTTAAAATTAGAAGGCGCTCATGGTCCGGGATATAGGTTTCTAAAGGAGCTTTACCGTAAATGTAATAGCTAGGAACGTTAGACAATTGGGATATTGCCTCATCCAAGCTAGCAAAGATGGGAATGCCGTTTGATGCTTCTCCCAAAGCTTCGCCAGCATCTTGGCCTGCGCAGGCTAGATCGATGACACCCACAATGTCATAGCGTTCAGAAGCGCGAACCAGTCCCGCTGCTGTTTTCCCATCTGGAAGGCCAAATTGGTCTTCACAAAAGACCAGGGCTGTTTCTCTCAAGAATGCCATGCGGTTGAATTACTCACCTAATAGTTGAAAACGTCTAGAGCAGTTTCTAACTGCTGTCTTTTTGATGCGTTGATCGGATCGACTTTTAGCAAAATCGAGTCAAGTTCTTATTATTTTTAGAAGTGCGGAAGACTTCAGCTTCAATCGCAGCCTCAGGCGATCGCGGGATACCGCACTCAAAATGAATTGATATGGGTCAATCAGTCACAGGTTTACTGTCAGAAACCTCAGACCTTAATTGAGATTTAGCAGTTATAGAGGTGTCCATCAACATAGCACATACAACATTGCTCCGTTGAAAATTGCTGAGGCATCGGGGGTCTCCATCCATCCAAGCTGTGAGGAGAAGCATGATTTGAGAGGAAACAAACTGCCAGAAGTCGCCCAGTGATGACGGTATAGCTCAGATATCGCTTTTAACCCTGTGTAATCCTCGCCATGCTTGCCCAAGATTAGTCCAGCACCGCATTCCGATTTAGCGCGATCAACTTCTTAAATGATTCGGTATCTAACTCTGTCAGCCAGGTCTCATCATTGCCGACAACCTTTCCAGCCAGTTTCTTCTTATCCTCGATCATCTCGTCAATACGCTCCTCCAGCGTCCCCGTAGCGACAAACTTGTGGACAAACACCGTTTTGTCTTGGCCGATGCGGAAGGCACGGTCCGTGGCCTGATCTTCCACGGCAGGGTTCCACCAGCGATCGAAGTGGAAGACATGGTTAGCCTTCGTTAGGGTGATGCCAACCCCCCCTGCTTTGAGGGAGAGGATAAAGACA
>CALLAT010000057.1 GCA_938002085.1 uncultured Pseudanabaenaceae cyanobacterium | reverse complement strand
GAACGGGTGCTGGCCGTTCAAAGATTGCTCCATAACTGGATACGTCCTCACTGGTCGTCGGGGGTCACTCCGGCCATGGCGCTCGGGTTTGTTGAGCGTGTTTTAAGCCTGGAGGAAATGCTTCTATCTAGAGGCTTTCACTTCTTCCCTATTGAATAGGCCAGTGCCCTGGACCCCAATAATGAGCAGGAGAGTTACGACATCTTCCGCAATGTGGCGCGGGGGCGGATGGCGGTGGTGGTCAGCCACCGGCTAGCCCTGGCGAAGATGGCGGATCGCATTGTGGTGCTGGAGCATGGCCAAGTGATTGAGGAGGGCAGCCATGATGAACTGATGGTGCTGGATGGGGTCTACGCCGATATGTTTACGCGGCAGGCGAGTAGTTACGTGTAACCTGTGCTCTAAGTTGACTTACTGCGAAGTAGGTAATTCGAGATGAACCATGAGTTTTGCAGAGAAATTCTTCAGGAGTTACAAAAACTTCTAGCCTCTGAAGACATAGAAACATTTACTGGTAGACCTAGCGAATCATCAGTAGTGAGACTTGTACATTCTGCATCTGACATAGAAGTCGTTTGCGACAAGTACGACACTCAGATTATGAATAAAGTATTGGCCTTAATCTTGTTGAATCAACAGATCCTAGCGAAACGAACTCAGGAGCAATAAATCTGCCATCAGCTCAATCTTCCTGTCTCATTCCACATCGTTGGCCTTGAAATCTTGTAGGCGATCGCGCAATCTCCGCTTAGAAGCCGTCTCCCCTCGCTCGTCACAATCCTGTAAAAACTGATAAAGCAAGGCTTTCGGAACTTCAGGCAACGCCAAACTCGACTCTGACTCCTGATATTCACCGTCTCTCAATGAGTAGATCTTCAAGAGCTGACCGTCATAGCGCCAAAACTCGGGTACGCCCATCGCGGCATACAGGGCATTTTTATCAATATCAGTATTGGTGATATCGACTTCAACGACTAAATCAGGTGGCGGATCCATCGCCAGGTCTACGGTTTTACCCCGCACAGCGGCCTCATTAGCAATGTAATAACACTGGTCTGGCTCTGCTCCACCGGGCAGTTCTGGCTTATTCAGGCGAGTGGATTGGAGGCTCTTGAGGTTTTGGTCGGTTTCTTCCGTGACAACATTAACAAACTGGTCGATGCGGCTGCTCGACCCTTCATGCTCTTCCAGGGGCGTCATAATTTCGAGGGAGCCGTTGAAATAGGTCAGGCGAGCAGCTCGGCGTTCTCCAAGGGCAGCGAGGATCTGCTGGTAGCCCTGCCAGCTCACATTCGGCAGTAGCACCCGCTGTTCAGCGAGGTGTTTGACCTGGGATTCTTTTCGAGGCGCAGTGCTGACCATAGTGAATGCCCAAGCGATAGCCTCAGTTTAGCAATTGCGGCGCGGTCGATTGCTGTGCATCGCTTATCCCATAGTTCGTCGCTGACGTTGCCAAGGCAATTTTTTTTGAAGCAATGCGTAGAACAATGCCGCTTCTGCTACAAACAGCAGCGCCGCAAACATTGCACTGCCATTCGCCTCAACCGTGAAAATTGCAGGCACCGGCAGCACAGAGTCCGTACTGCTCACCACCAGGATGCCGAAATAGTTATTGGCGAGATGGAAGCCTAGGGCGGGTTCGAGGCGATCGCGCCCCAAGGTCATCCAGCAAGTCACCAAACCAAAGGCAAAGTAATACAACGCCATCCAGCCTGCCCCCCGCAGCATCTCCGGATTGGCAAAATGCACCGCCGCAAACGGCACCGCTGCTACCGATGCTAATACAACCTTTGAACGAATCAACAACCCCAACCCCTGGAGCAAATAACCTCGGAAAAATAGCTCCTCACAGGCCACCTGCAGAAACGTCAGCGGCACTGTCACCAGTAGCAGCGGTAGCCAGCTCTGCCAGCGAAAGGTCAAGGTAAATTCACCGGGATCCAGTAAGTAGAAGACCGCTGTTGTACCACTAACGATCGCAAACCACAGCCCAAGAGCTTCTAATAAAAGTTGCCATTGCAACTGATTGTCCGCGCCTAGTAAACTAAAGAAATTTCGACGGTGAAAGATGGGCAGAACTAGAACCAGGGCTAAAATCCCAAACAAAAAAGGGATGTTGTTACCCATAAACCCCGCCACTGAAGCCGTCGTGAAAAAGCGCCTTAGCGCTTCCATAACCACAGCGGACGGAACGCCTTGCAGGGTCAGTACCAGCACCGCGAAGGCCAATGCGGCCAAACTGCCCACAATGAGCATGAACACCAGAAAAATCACCACTCCCAAAAGATAGCGCCACCAGTCATTGCGTCCATCAAGGGCGATCGCCTGCCACCTGGTAGAAGGCTGGCTGTTCGGTAGATTGGGAGGTGGAGTCACAGGGGAAATAAATGAGAAGAGACTAGGCAGGATAAGGACTAAGCCTGCTCTGCTAGCGACTGGGTCACAAGCCCTAGCATTCTCTTGGGCTCATAGCCTTAGTTTAGGAGAAAGCTCGGCCAAACTCTGCCTTTACGCAGATGTGGCGCTAGGCTAAAAGGGCTTCAATGGAATATCTAGAAGCTTTCTGTAACTGTCGAACTTAATCTTCAACTGGGGAAACGCGAGTGTCTTGGCTAGGTCGATTTCTAGTTCGATATTTAGAATTGCTTCTCACTGCAGTGGGACTGGGCATTTGTTTGGGCTTGATTGGCTTGCTTCCTCCCAATGCGGATAAGTGGCAGGTCATTGCGCTGGTTGCCATGGTCATTGGAGTCATCCACGGCATCCTCTTTTTTGCCGTTCGAGCTCGTCAGCGAGCGGTAAGGAACCAAGCCATCCATGATGTGGCCTACCTGCTTCAGGAACGGGTGGCCCATTACGTCCACATTGTTTCGCGACTCTCTGAGAGCGACAACAGCGGCCACCAACTCATGGCCCGCCGCGCTGCCGGGGATTTGGCAGAGCTGGTGGATACTCTCTCAGAGGACGCCTTGACCAGTTGGCAATCGCGCCATGGTGTTTCACAAAATCAAGCGCTGCAAAAAATAAAGTCCCAGGCTGGGCCGCCGCGATCGCAACATCCCTAGCGACTACCAATAGTTTTTACGAAGGCTTCTCGCTGGGTCAGCCGCTGCACATAGGCCCCGATGTGGGGATAGTCCTCAAAGCCGATCTTCAACATCATGGGAATGTAGTTGAGCATAGAACCCAACCCCACATCAGCCACCGTGAAGCTGCTGCCTGTAATGTAATCCTGTTTGCCCAGGATGTCGTTCAAGGTGCCCATCAGGCGAGGGAATTCCTTCTCGCGACTGGCCTCGACGAAAACACCAGGGCCGAGAGTTGCATTGGCAAAATAGACCCATTGATTGGCGATCGCCACCTCATTCACCCCAGCTCCCTTCAGCTCTCCATAGGCCTGGGCCAGGTACATCAAAATCGCACCAGATTCCCAAAGCTTCAGCTCACCATCTTCGATGCCTGGCACCTTGCCGAAAGGATTCACAGCGGTAAACGGGGCTTGGAGATGCTCTCCCGCCTGCATATCCAGCTTGATAAAGTCATACTCCAGCCCCAGCTCTTCGAGATACCAATGAACAATGGAAGCGCGACTGAACTGGCCACCGTAAAGCTTAATCATGGAACCTTGGATTGCTGAACTGTTGGGCTTATTTTCTCGGCTAATGGCCTGGATTGAGGCGGCGGCTTTGCAATAAAACACAGCTTTTGCCCTAGCCGATTTGGCCATAGCGCATCACTGCTTGCAACGCCTCTGCCTCTTAGGGCTTCGTCACCAGAATTGACGAGAGAAAAAGGAGTGAGTCTATGGAAGAGCCGCCGCGAGAATAGAGCAAAGGTAATCGTTGTTGAGCAGAGCTCGAAAGCGCTTGCGCTTGAGCGAAGCCTTATAGGTGGTTTCT
>CALLAT010000056.1 GCA_938002085.1 uncultured Pseudanabaenaceae cyanobacterium | reverse complement strand
CTGAGCGATCGCCCGATCGCTCAGCCACCTGCCAATTCCAGGGTCATTTGATGCAGCCAAGTCGGGTTAGCTTTATTGGGGCTGTTTACTGACTGGTTAAACAGCCCTGCATAATAGGGCTCGCAAGATTGAGGCCGCTTCTTTTCAATTTATGTAGGTTAAATGTCAGCTTGGCTGTAGGATTCTGTAAATTTATCAGCTCTAAAAGAAAAGATTGTTTGCGTAATGAGGCGTAAAGACAAGCTTCGTAATTATCCGACATGAGTGATTTGGCCTTTGACTATCGCCCATGTTGCCGGTGTAAGAAAGACTGGCTCATGGTCTTATGTCATGAGCAATTGCTGGAGAGCTGAGCTGATAAGGGATTCACTTCTTTCCCCGACATGTAAAAACTGCATTTTGCTACAGAGAGTTAAGCAAATAGACGGTTTAATTGTATCGACTGCTACGTTTTGGCTAGAGCTTGTGAATCAATCCTGAAGTGGAATATTGCTTTGTACTCACGGTTTTAGTTTTATGAGCAACAGATTTCTAAAGATCCTACATGTATCTTTTTTGTCTAATTTGAGGAAGGTTGTGCGGATAGATAAGCCTTAATATTTGCTTTACTATTCGTCAAACCGTGCTGGCCATGGGCACTCACTGGTTTTAGGCAAAATTATAAGATTAGTTCCCTCATGGTGATGCAATCTACCCGCCCTAGTGTAAAAGCTGCGGCAAATTCAGCTAAGCGTATGGTGCTGTCCCCCAACTTTGGGTTGGATCAGCGAGTTGCCAATTTTTATGCTGGACCGGGAGCTTTGCCGCTTCCCGTTCTAAAGCGTATTCACAAAGAGTTTTTTAACTACGATGGCACTGGCATGAGTGTCATGGAAATTAGCCATCGTGCCCCAGAAATTGTCGCCATTATTGAGGATGGTGCAGCGCGAATTAAGCGCTTGATGAACCTGGGAGATGACTTTGAGGTTGTCTTTTTGCAGGGCGGTGGGTCCATGCAATTCCTCATGGCTCCGATGAACTTTTCCAGCCCTGGCGATCGCATTGACTATATCGATACGGGCTATTGGGCTGAAAAAGCGATCAAGGCAGCTAAGGCACTAGGTCGCGACCTTGAAATTGTTGCTTCTTCTGCGGATCGCCAGCACACCTACGTTCCCAACTTGGCTGACGTGCAGCTGCGGGACGGTGCCAAGTACGTGCATCTTTGTAGTAACAACACGGTGGTTGGAACTCAGTTCCAGAAGTTTCCTAAGTTTGCGGCTCCTGCGATCGTAGACATGAGTTCCGACTTTATGAGCAAGCAGGTGGATGTCAGCAATTTGAGCTGTATCTATGCCCATGCTCAGAAGAATGCGGGCCTTTCGGGCGTTACCGCTGTGATGATTCGCAAGGAGCTATTGGCTAGTATCACCGAGGAATTGCCTGAGCTATTGGACTACCGTACCCATGTGGAACGCAAGTCCAACTATCACACTCCCCCTTGTTTCTCGATCTATGTCACTTGGCAAATTCTCAAGTGGATTGAAGAAGATATGGGAGGGTTGGCTGAGCTAGAGAAAGTCAATCAGGAGAAATCCGACCTGCTGTATGGCTTCATTGATAACAGCAGTTTCTATAACTGCCCTGTGGAATTGGAATCTCGTTCCCATCTCAATGTGGTCTTCTCTCTCCCCAATCCTGCACTGGAACAAGAGATTGTGGTCGCCGCTAAGGCAGCTGGAATTATTGGTATTGCTAGTCATAGAACGATGACTGGTTGCCGAGTCAGCCTCTACAATGGCGTTCCCCTCGAAGCCGTGCAAAAGTTGGTGGAATTCCTGAATAAGTTTGCCAAGCAACATAGCTAAGACAGGCTGCGTTAGCACTCCGGCGGCGGCATTAGACCTTTTTTAATTCCCTCTCCCCAATTGGGAAGAGGGAATTTCCCAAACCCATTGTTTAGATTTTGGGGTTAGGAAGTAGAGGCTATTTCCGCATGCCGATGAGAGTTCTATTGCTAAGTAAATTTGGAAAATATTTCCATCTCCCTTCCGAATTATTCCCTCTCCTAAATTTCTAATTATTGAGATGTCGCTTGCCACTGCCCCCGCTCCGGTTAAGCCTGCTCAACAGAGCCAGCCAGGTCCATCTAGAGGATGGGCGATCGCGGCTCTAATTGTGGCGACGGTTGCTATTTCCTTTGCGGCCATTTTGATCCGACAAAGCTCCCAAGAAATTGGTGCCTCAGCAACTGTCTTCAATCGCCTTTGGATTGCGGCCCTGCTGATGGGCCTGCTGACTCGCAAAGCAGCCTTTTTGCCAAAGGCTCAAGTTAGTCAGGCAGCGCAGGTTGTGGATGGTCGGGGTGAAGGCGATCGCTTCTACAGCTGGGCCAATCTTAAGGGATTGCTCATTGTCAGCAGCTTTTACGTCACCTTCCAAATGCTCTGGGCCTGGTCTTTGGGACAAACCACCATCGCCATTTCCACGGTGCTCCACAATCTCAGCCCGTTGTTCACCAGTTTGGGAGCCTGGTTGCTGCTGGGGCAGCGGTTTGATCGGCGCTTTTGGTGGGGCATGGCCCTGGCGTTGTGTGGCATTAGCCTGATCTTGGTCCAAGACTTGGGTGTTGCCTTAGAGAAGCTACAGGGGGATGCAGCGGCGTTGCTGTCGGCTGTGTTTTACGGGGCCTATCTAATTGGTTTGGAGAAGTTGCGTAAGCAATGGAGTGCTGCGACCATTTTGTTTTGGACCAGTGCGATGGGGGCGCTGTTGAGTGTGCCCTTCGCTTTGTCTTCTCCGGCTGCGCTGTTTCCCCAGTCCCTGGGAGGATGGTTGGCGATTATTGCGTTGGCGGGTGTTTGCCATGTGTTGGGGCAGGGGATGCTGGTGTTTAGCCTGAGTCAGCTGTCGTCAGGTTTTGTGGCGTTGTTCTTGCTGTTGGATCCAGTGCTGAGTGCGTTGGAGGCTTGGATTATTTTTGGGGAGCAGCTGTCGCCAACCAGTTGGGCAGCATTTGGCATTGTGATGCTGGGCATTTATTTCGCGATCTCTAGCCGCTCGATTTTTAGCCAGGCTCAGCAAACCCAAATACCAGCGGAAGCCTTGACGCAGCAAGCTTCGAAGGCTCCTGCCTTGCAAACCGTGGGTTTCCCTGTTTCAGCATCCTTAGAACGTAAGCCAAGTTCTAAGGGGACATGAATAGCCGGGGCTAGCAACTTTGGGAGATGTGATTACGGAGAGATATGCTCCTGGGCTATCTCTTCCCTTCCCAGCCATCCGCTGTCTCCCACCGATCCCCTCGCTCCAAAAGCTTGCTAATCTAAATGTAACGAACCGTAAAGCAACTCCCTAGATGTCTCTCCTCCTTGTCTTCAAGCTATTGCTGGCCTTGTCTGCGGCGGCGATCGCCCTCTACCTGCTCACGCCCCGGCGCTACGAGTCCGGCGAATCCGTAGCCAACTCCTACGATGAGTGGACTGAAGACGGCATCCTGGAGTTTTACTGGGGCGAACATATCCACCTCGGCCACTACGGCTCCCCCCCACGCAAAACCGACTTCCTCAAAGCCAAAGCAAACTTCGTCCATGAAATGGCTCGCTGGGGCGGCATCGACCAACTGCCCCAAGGCACCACGCTACTGGATGTGGGCTGTGGCATCGGCGGCAGTAGCCGCATCCTCGCCAAAGACTATGGCTTTGCGGTGACGGGCGTGACCATCAGCCCTAACCAAGTCAAGCGCGCCACGGAGCTGACGCCTCCCGATGTGGACGCAACTTTCAAAGTGGATGATGCCCTGGCTCTGTCCTTCCCCGATGCCAGCTTTGACATCGTCTGGTCCGTTGAAGCCGGGCCCCATATGCCCGACAAAGCCCAGTTTGCGCGGGAGCTGCTGCGCGTACTCAAGCCCGGCGGTATCCTGGTGGTGGCGGACTGGAACCAGCGCGACGACCGCCGCAAGCCCCTCAATATTTGGGAAAAGCCGGTGATGAAGCAGCTCTTGGACCAATGGTCTCACCCCGCTTTTTCCAGCATCGAAGGATTCTCCGAGCTATTGGAAGCCACAGGTTTAACTGAAGGCATGGTAGAAACCGCAGATTGGTCTAAGGAAACCCTGCCCTCCTGGATTGATTCCATTTGGCAAGGCATTGTTCGTCCCAAAGGCCTCATTAAGTTTGGCGTTTCCGGCTTTGTTAAATCCCTGCGCGAAGTGCCCACGCTGCTGTTGATGCGTTTAGCCTTTGGCGCAGGCCTTTGTCGCTTCGGTATGTTCCGTGCCCGCCGCGCTCCTGGCGTTGCTGCTTCAACCCAGCAAATGGCTGAGGCAGTACGGCGCTAAAAGTCGCTGTGACCGGGAGATCGGATTATTAGCTCGGGCCATGTGGCTCGGGCTATTTTTTGGGCTAAAAGTGCGACAGTCTTGGCTTGCAGCCTACGAAGGTCAGCTGTCACTTTAACCGTGGGATTTCTCCCCAGATATATAGGGAGATCAGAAATGAGCTTAATCCGAACCGTTATTGAGAAGAAAAACGAGATGTTGGCCTACTGCGATCGCCAAGATCCCATCGTTAAAATTGTCGAGATAGTCCAACGAAGCCAGTAGCTCTGGATTAACCTCGGCCCAATGGCTAGGACTCGGGCTAAAGGACTGAATAAACCCTTCGACCAGCATCGTCGCTTCTGCCTGATTAAGTTGCTTTCGGTAGGGACTGAGGAAGCGATCATGGCAGGTCAGCATGGCTTCAAGGCGATCGCGCACAACAGCTAAACTCATGGGATTCACGTTAATGGCTTGGCTGTCCGTCGGAGGTTGATATCGGGCATCCTCTTCCCAAAGCTCTCCTGAATCCTGCTCAAAAACCGCCTGCCTAAAGGCCTGGCCAAATTCAGGATTGAGCAAGGCTGACTGAACATTGCTGATAAATGTCTCGGTATTGATGGCCAAGGGCGAGGGCATGACAACTAGCAGCGTCAGGCTGTTTAAAACTGAATCCACAGCAGAGGTAAATGGCAGAGCTTTGCTCCAGTCTATCCAAGCGTATTTCGAGCTACGCTCGTCACGTTGAGTTGCATTTTTTGCATTGGAATTAAGGGATGACATCTTTTAGGCTAGATGGATGAGAGGGCATCTTGCTGGGCCATTATGATTCTGAGCTTGCTGCCTGACAGCTTTCATCAGTTTGCAATTGTCCCAAAGGAACGATCTTGTAGCCCTTCGCCTTTAATTTGGGCAAAACCAGGGCAAGTGCCTGGGCAGTACGCTCACCTCGCCCATTGGCATCATGAAGGACGATGATGGAGCCGGGCTTAATAGAATGGTTGATATACCAACTGTAGAACCTGGGGCTGGTGATGATGGTGTCGAAGGGAAAGACATCTCCCAGGGCCAGGCGGTAATTGTAGGGGGCGATCGCGTCCAGGATTTTTTGATTGTAAAAACCAGTGCCAGGGCGAAACCAAGTGATGTCTTGATCTTGGTATGGTGCCAGAATGGCCTGGGTTTCAGCAATGCTTTGGGAAAGCTCGGGTTCATTGAGGCGAGCTGTGGTTTGCTCAGCGTAGGTGTGGTTTGCGAGTTCGTGGCCTTGGTCAGTGATGGCTTGGAGTAGGTCGGGATTGGCTTTGCTGCGATCGCCAATGGCAAAGAATGTCGCTTGGACATTTTGCCCAGCCAAGACTTCGAGAATCTTTGGAGTGGAGGGTTGGACTGGACCATCATCGATGGTGAGGGCAGCGATCTTGTTGGTACAACCTAAGTTAAAAGCAGCTTCAGGATAGACTTTGGGGCCAACGATTCGAATGATGTTGCTGCAGTTGGCTAGGCCAGTTCCCGTGAGTAAGCCCAGACCGAGTAAGGTCAAGATCCGGCGCAGATTTTGCTTCATGGTGAGATTCGTTTTAGGGGGAAGGGGAATAGCTGTGATGCTGCTGAATTTGAGGGGCGATCGCAACAAGTTTATTTACCCCACCAGTTGTCGGCCCAATGTACTCCAACGCGCCCTAACCAGCACTAAAATACTGTAAATAAAATCGCCTTACAGTATCTGAAAGCTATGTTCTACAGGGCAAAATCCTGATTGTTCTTGGAAGCTAGTGCTCGGATTTGAACCGATGATCTGCTGTTTATAAAATAGCGATTTGAAGAATCTGTATCCCTTTATATACGAGCATTTAGCGAGTTGAAGCGAGAGCGAGAAAACAGATTTACCCCATAGCTAAAATCAGCTTCTTCGCCGTGCCAAGGCGCATTGCCATATATGAATCGTAATAATCCCTGAGCAACAGCAAGGAGTTTTATAGGCCAAAGGTATCCCTTGAGTTAAGGCTGCCGTAGTCTGAAACCCTATAGGGCGAGTATGCTGGAGACGCTAACTCCCCTTCGCCCCCTAGGCACTATGGCTCGTTGGTTTAATACCGCTGGCCCCTGTCGGCCCGATCTGCATTACATGCTCCCGCCTTCGGTTCGCCTGCCGAAGGTGAAACGCCTGATTGAGCAGCAGGGCTATTTTGTTATCCATGCCCCTCGCCAAACGGGAAAAACCACGACCATGATGACGTTGGCCAAAGAGCTAACTGCAAGTGGTGACTACTGTGCTCTCATGGTTTCGACCGAAGTGGCTGTTCCATTGGGAGATGACTTGGCTCAGGCTGAGGAGGCGATGTTGGAAGCTTGGTGGAATGCAGCTCGCCTATCTCTACCAGAGGAGTTTCATCCTCCCGCTATTCCCTCAGGCAAGACAGGCAATCAAATTGGTTTAGCCCTGGGGGCCTGGGCAGAAGTATGTCCAAAACCAGTCGTGCTGTTTATTGATGAGATTGATGCTCTAGAAGACAGGGTGTTGATCTCAATTCTCCGGCAACTGCGTTCCAACTATCCCAACCGCCCTACTGCGTTTCCTCAATCTGTTGCCTTGATTGGTCTGAGAGATGTTCGAGACTATAAGGTTGCATCGGGTGGAAGTGAGCGGCTCAACACTGCCAGTCCCTTCAATATCAAAGTTGAATCTCTAACGCTCAGTAACTTCACCGCAGACGAGGTTGCTACTCTCTACAGCCAACATAGTTCAGGTACAGGCCAGGCATTTTCCGTCGGAGCAATTCAATTAGCTTATGAGTTAAGCAATGGGCAACCCTGGCTTGTGAATGCTTTAGCGAGACAAGCTGTTGAAGAAGTGGTGCCTGATCCAGCCATGGAGATCACTCGAGAGCATATTGAAGAAGCAAAGGAAATTCTGATCAGGCGACGGGATACTCACATTGATAGTCTTGCAAATCGCCTGCGAGAGCCTCGGGTGAAATCTATTCTTGAACCAATGTTGGCAGGACAACCATTGGGTGATGTTCCGGTGGACGATATTGAGTTTGTTCTGGACCTAGGGCTCTGTCGTTTGGATGAGACGGGTAGCTTGGTGATTGCCAATCCCATTTATCGGGAAGTTATGCCCCGGATGTTGGCGTTCTCGACTTCGGTTTCTCTCAACTATGTGACTCCAACTTGGTTGACAGAGCAGGGAGATATAGATGAAGAGCAGTTGCTAGAGGCTTTTCTTGCTTTCTGGCGTCAGCATGGTCAGCCCTTACTTCAGAATGTAAATTATCACGAGGTGGCTCCCCATATTGTGATGATGGCTTTCCTGCATCGCGTGGTGAATGGGGAAGGGCGGCTGGAGCGGGAATATGCGATCGGCTCTGACCGCATGGACCTTTGCCTGAAGTATCGAGAGGTGACGCTTGGCATTGAGTTGAAGGTTTGGCGACAGGGAAGGCCGGATCCGCTGGCAGCTGGATTGGCGCAGTTGGATCGTTATTTGGCTGGCTTAGGACTGGATTCTGGTTGGCTGGTGATTTTTGATCAGCGCGAGAGTGTTGGAGTAATTTCTGAACGAACCTCTAGTGAAGTGGTTCCAAGTCCAGGCGGGAGAAAGATATGCCTGATAAGGGGGTGAAGTCCGAGCAGGCTCATCTCTTGTATCAGCACAAAGTGGCTCAGTACAATGAGAAAAAGCTCAGGGAATGCTCGCTTAGCCAATTCGACTTGTAAACCATGGCAGTGAAAGATCTCGGCTATTACTGCAAAAAATTCGAGAAGCTTAATATCAATCGACACCAGTCTCGCGGTGAGGCTCCCCATAAACCCATTTTGCTCTTGGCGGTGCTAGAGCTGATTTCTCAGGGGAAGCTTACTCAAAATCGGATTGAACTATCGCCTGATTTGATTGCCGCATTTCTAAAATATTGGGGGCAGCTCGTCAGGACGGATCACCAGTCGACAATCGCTCTGCCCTTCTACCATCTGACCGGCGATCGCTTCTGGCATCTTCAGCCCAATCCCGGCTATGAGCAAATCAACATCAAACCTAGCATCAAGGCTCTGCGCCAAGTTTATGCCTATTCCTCTTTAGATGCTGAGCTATTTGTTCTAGTTCAGCAGGAGTCAGCGCGATCAGCCTTGGTGCAGCAGATCTTTGAACGATGGTTTCCCCATGCAAGCATGCAATTGGAAAGCCTGTATTCGGTCGATGCCTTCCAATTAGAGCAGTTTCGACTGCTTAAATCGGGTGGCGCAGTGTATAGCTTGGATGAGCTTAAGCAGGAAAGCGAAGAACAAGAGGTTGTCAGAAGTGCCAGCTTCCGCAGCGGTGTAATTTCGTTGTATGAGCATCGCTGTGCATTATGTCACCTAAAGGTTGTCAGTTCTCGCGGGCAATTCATTGTGGATGGGGCGCATATTAAGCCTTTTGCCAAGTTCAGGGACGATCGCCTCCGCAACGGTCTTTCCCTCTGCAAGAATCATCACTGGGCGTTTGATCGGGGTTGGTTTGGGATTGATGATGAGTATCGGTTAGTGGTTCCGGGCGATCGCGCCAGCGAAACGGCTCCAGCGGGAGCCCGAACCATGCAGGATTATCACGGTCAGGTCATTTTGCTCCCAGCCAGAGCAGACTATCTGCCAGATCCTGAAGCATTGCAATGGCATCGCCAACATTGGGACATCGCATAGCTTATCGATGTCTGTCCAGCCGAGGTAACCTCAGCTCCAGCGACTTTCTCAGTTAATGCGTCAACCGCCAAGCCACAGAAGCAGCCACCATCGAACTCAGCTTTAGCCTGTCCCAAACCGCCAAAGGCTAGTTCATCAAGCTCAAGCGCATCACCAAGATTGAGCAATGGAACATCCTCTGTTGCTGGGCAATCTGCCGCTCCCTTGCAGAACCGACTAAGCCATCTCCCGTGTAGGGCTTCGTCACCAGAATTGACGAGAGAAAAAGGAGTGAGTCTATGGAAGTGCAGCCGCGAGAATAGAGCAAAGGTAATCGTTGTTGAGCAGAGCTCGAAAGCGCTTGCGCTTGAGCGAAGCCTTATAGGTTGTCTC
>CALLAT010000055.1 GCA_938002085.1 uncultured Pseudanabaenaceae cyanobacterium | reverse complement strand
TCTGTGTTCCGCTGGCAGCGCATCCCCCGAGCAGAAAACGGACGCATTGCCAATCGCTTTGAGCTGCATCCTGATTGGGCGATTGAGATTTTATCGCCAGGGCAAAACCAAACAAAGGTAATGGATAACCTCCTCCATTGCTCCACCCATGGCACCGAGCTGGGCTGGCTTCTCGATTCGGCAGAAGAGTCAATCTTGGTTGTTGACGAATCTCAGCGGTTAAAAATATTTCGAGGAGATGAGGTTATTCCAGCCCTGCCTGAATTGAAGCTTGACTTGACTGTCACAGATATTTTCAATTGGTTGCTGCTGTAGCCAGCATTAATGACCCTGAGAAACGAATGAGCATCAATCTACTTCACCTTCTAAACGTAGTTTTGGGTCAGGGTTAATATTTTTATTCACACGTTTCATCAACGTACTTTTCCAACTAGATGACAAGGCAGGACAACTCGCCAGCTCAGCCGAAGCCTCCCGATTCTTCAAGTCATAATGCATCAGATGATGTGCCCTTGAAATCGACCATTCAGGAAAAGGCCGCTCTCGCAAAACCAGCTCCCCATTCGCTTCCACCAGCCCCTCACGCAACACCCGAAAATACCACCCGGTATATCCAGTCTTCTGCACCGCCAGCGCCAAACCTTTCACACGCCAACGCCGAGCCAACTTCCAGCAAGGCTGCCGAGGCTGCGTCACCTGAACCTCAGCCTCACCAATGGTATAAACATCCCCAATGCAAACCTCCGACTCTGATTGAGCCATCGTCGTGAAGTTCTCACCAAAACCACCCTGGGGTAAATAGGGAATATTGAGATGCGATCGCCAATAAGCCCAATGCTCCAATGGATAAGCCAGCGCTGCCTTATCTGTGGCCTATCATGATGCTTCTAATCCGTCACCCACTAGATTGGAACCGACTCAAAATCTAGCTCCTACCACAGCCTCCTAAAAGCAGCCCTCTTCCAAGGACGATCCATCGGATCAGTCGCGCCTGCCTGAACCAGCGACCGGGGTAACCCCCATGGCATAGAAACAACTGAAGCATTCATCGGTTCACTCAAAGCAGATCTTTACGATGCATCTCTTTGCCCAATCCCAGTCAAATGTCTTCCATTCACACTGGCTTGAAACCTGGATCGCTAGAATCCCTAGACCCACGGGCACCCCCAAATAGTAATCTATTCAGAGTTTCTAAAAACCTCTACACAGACTCAAGCTGCATGGCAATTTTTCCCCCATTCAACAATCACGATCTCAAGAACAGACTCCACCTTCGATCCAGACTAATTCGCAAACCGACGGTCTAAAGTATCACAATTTTCGTCAAACATTCACCAGCCACTCTACTGAAGCCATCTAACTCTCATTCACCATCAAAATCGCACTCGCTTCAATCTATGTATTTGGATGAAAGCCTAAAGAAACTGAATGGTTGGGGAAAAATGGAGAAGGCAAATGCTCAAATCCAGGCTTTGCAAAGAAATATCCTTGAAATAGTTCAATCCCCTCATCAAACAACCATTGATATTCATCATCAGTTTCAATACCTTCAGCAATAATATCAATACCCAGATCCTGACAAGTCCGAATAATTCCACGAACAATGGCTTGGCGCGGTCCATCGGAGTCAATATTACGCACTAGATACATATCAATCTTAATACTATCGGGTTGAAATTCTGCCAATAAATTTAAGCCCGAAAAACCAGCTCCGAAGTCATCTATCGCAAAGTTAATTCCAAAATTACGATAATGATTAACCGCATGAGAAAACCTCTCGGCATCATTAATAATTTCTGATTCTGTGACTTCTAGTATTATATGTTCAGTTGGAAATCCTATCTTCTCAGCAATCTCAATTGTTGAAGAAATAGCCGTCTTAGAAACTTCTATACATCGTGGCAGTAGATTGAGATTCAAATGACAAGTTACCCCTAGCTTCATAGCCAGAGGTATGGCTTCTGTGCGAAGAAGTTCATCAAAGTAGTATTTTTTAGCTTCCGGCACCTGCTGAAAAACCTGACCGGCAGATTCACCATTAGCCCCACGAACTAAAGCCTCAAACGACTCAATTTTTCCAGCCTCAACATTAATAATAGGCTGAAATGCAAAGGAGAACTTAGGTAAAACTAAATTCATAAGTACCTATATTTTAGAGTTATAGACAATGGGAATTAAGTGATTTTTCAAAAGCGATAGATTCAACCAAATCACCTTGAAAAAAGCTGACACCTTCATCAACAAACCATTGATATTCCTCATCAGACTGAATATCCTTAGCAATTATATCAATCCCTAGATCATCACAAGTCTGCACAGCACCTCTAACAATAGCTTGCCGCGCTCCATTGACATCAACATCACGGACAAGCTGAGTATTCAAGGAAATCATTTCTGGTCGTAGAGTTTCTAATAATTTAAGCCCTGCACGCCCCGCTCCAAAGTGACCAATTGAAATCCGTAATCCAGTGCCACGATATGCCTCAAGAATTTGAGCAAAGCGCTGTGAATCGCCAACGAGCTGATCTTGATCAATTTCAAGAACAATACGATTTAAGTTAATACTATTATGCTCAGCAGCTTCCAAAATTGCTTGTATAGCGATATGAGCATCATCAACTTGACGAGCCATAAAGTTAAGGTGGAGTTCGGCTCGCAAACCTAGATGAGCTGCTTTACGAATTGCTGTTATACGGCAACTGGTATCAAAGCGAGACCATTCTTGCTCACAAAGAATGGGTAATATCGTTGAGAGTGCTTCATTCTTGTGCCCACGAATTATTGCTTCGTGGGCGATAATCTTTTTTTCGGCAGCATCAATGATGGGTTGAAATGCAAAAGAAACCCTGGAATCATAGGAGGACTCCAATTGTTCTAAAGCAGTTGGCTCACCATCTTGAGGTTGAACTAAAGTGCGATTCTTCACTTTGGAACGCCAACGCCCTTTACGAAACGCAGTCAGTAGTTTTTTAGCGCGTCCCGAGCTCAGCTGAGTGAAGCTTGAACCACCAGCAAAAAAATCATTTAAACCCACGATCGCATCAAGCTCGTGAGAACCAAGATTTGCAAACCCCATGGTCCATTCACCAAACGTTCGTCGAGCGATGGGTTCGCGAATAATAGTTACAGCTTTAGTGTGCCTCTCATCCCGACTAATCCGTTGATACAAAGCCTCTACAGCCTCTGGTGGTCCTTCAAGAATCTGGAAAAAACTCCCATTTTCATAAAGAAGCATCCCCGTAATACCAGTCTGCTCGTTATTCTTACGAGACTGTTCAAGCAGCCTGACCAAGTCTTCATCCTGCAAAGAGTGGGCTGCAGCACTACTATAGATCAAGTGTATTAATGAAGACATGGCTATAGTGCCCTGTTCTCTAGCATCTGGACTATACTAGATTACCCAGTCTTATGATTGAAGATGCAATGCTTGAGAAGGGGGGAAGCTATCTCCTGCGCTAATGTTGAAAATTAGCAATTTTCTGCAGTCCACGGCTCCATATCCTGAATACACACTAGGTTCTCTCTCTCTCGCTCATTAATTCAATGATCATCCGAAATACATCGCTGTAGCTGCAAACACGCTAAACATTGCAAAAGATGATTCAGGAGAGATTTTTGTAACTATCTCTCCATCTTAATATTGTTACGCTAGCAACTAGCCAGCTCAAGAGGTTTGCTCTCCATTCCCTCTAGACAGCTTGAAGGTCCCATCCTCTGAGTCATTGAGCTCGAACTTAAGTCAAAGAGAGAAATCGTAGATGATGCTCAGTGCTAGAAAATTTCAACCTTGTTAGATTGTCTACCCAAGGAGGGGATTTTCCTGAAGTGACTCATCTACGCGATCGCCCATCCTAGGGAAAGTACGGTATAGCACCTCCCAAATAATCTATTAAAAGTCCGTAATTCCTCGGTTTTCGATTGAATCTCTAAGCAGACCGAAATCCCCCTAGAGATTTATCAATGGAAACAGTCACCGTTTGGGAGTGGTTCTTTATTTTGCTCTTTTTGAGCATCCCAATTGTTAATATCATTGTGTTTATCGCCTTCAGTTGCGGGGTTGGGAAACCTGGAATCGTTAATTTTTGCAGGGCTTGCTGGATATGGTTTGCCGTTGGACTAGTTCTCGCACTGATCTTTAATGCTATTTAGCAGCATGAATTCATCTCTCACCTAAACCTAAAACGAGGGACTCAACTTTGTACGGCGCAGACCCCACTTCAAAACACCCCATGAAGGGATTTCCCCAAATCTGCTTCATCCAAAACACCGTCACCAACCCCAACATCCAGATCGGCGACTACACCTACTACGATGACCCAGAAAATTCAGAGGACTTCGAACGCAACATCCTGTACCACTTCCCTTTCATCGGTGACAAACTCATCGTTGGCAAATTCTGTGCCATTGGCCGAGGCTGCAAATTCATCATGAATGGCGCCAACCACCCCAATAAGGGCTTCTCCACCTACCCCTTCTATATCTTCGGCAACGGCTGGGAAAAATCTGCCCCCCAGCCCGGCGACCTGCCCTACAAAGGCGATACCGTCATCGGCAACGATGTCTGGCTGGGCTACGAGGCCACGATCATGCCAGGCGTAGAGATTGGAGATGGGGCGATCGTTGCTGCAAAAGCCGTCGTCACCCGTAATATTCCGCCTTACAGCATCGTCGGTGGCAATCCCGCCCAGATCATTCGCCAACGCTTCGAAGATTCAACCATTCAGGCCTTGCTTGACATTGCCTGGTGGCACTGGGATATCGACAAAATCACCCGCAACCTAGACAAGATTATCTCCACAGACTTAGCAGCACTGCGCAGCTGTTCATAAGAAGTCA
This sequence comes from uncultured Pseudanabaenaceae cyanobacterium, assembly GCA_938002085.1. Taxonomy (GTDB): domain Bacteria; phylum Cyanobacteriota; class Cyanobacteriia; order PCC-9006; family JAAUQQ01; genus JAAUQQ01. Next base: position 26,119 of record CALLAT010000055.1, on the reverse strand, counting down.
ACGAGAATTTCTCCATGACCCACTCCATCGATATCGCCACCAGCCTCGATGGCTTCATCACGACTCCAGAAAGCAGCCTCGACTGGCTCAACAACATCCCCAACCCGGACAACAGCGACTGCGGCTTCGCTGAATTCATGACAGACATAGATGCGGTAGTTATGGGGCGAAAGACCTTCGAAGTGGTTGCAAACTTTGGGCCCTAGAGCTATGAAAATCTCATCTTTATGCTGAGCCAAAGCCTGGCATCACTGCCTGCCTCTATTCAGCTCAACATTGTGTTACTGACTAAGGGAAAGCCTGAAGTCATTGTCTAAAAGCTCAACCCCACAAAACAGAAATTTACAATAATAGGCTCATCAAAAGTCACGACAGAAGTGAATTCTAAAAGAAATTATAGTCTCGCTAAATCTAACCTCAAACTCAATCAAGAAATAGTCAACTCAAACTAGAATTACTCCTTCATTTCTATTAAAAAAGCCCAGCGTATTAATTCAGTAACACACTGGGCTTAAGGATGTCAGTTTAGACGAAACAAGCTAGGAAGGAAGGAGGAATTATAAGCTAAAAGACGACAGACCTTATGTCACCAAGGAACCGCTGCTAAACCCATTGCCTTCGCATCGGCTTCCCATGAAGATGCGGCCGCTGCATGGAGAGAAACAGCATCCGCCGCCTCTGCTGAAAATCCAGCAGAGGCTTGAGCAGCTGAAGCATTAAACTTAGCAATAGCAGGAGAAGCGGCCGCAGCTGACTCCATAAAATTCAATGGTGTGAACACAGATTGAGTGAACCGTTTAAAGGTAGAAGCAGACATTTTCTGTCCTCTCTAAAGAGTTTTTCTAGTTCGCCTCTCGGCTGACTTGAAGTTAACCCAGCCTCTATTAGTTAGACTGTTCAAAATGAACAAAGGTTTAAAAAATATTTTTCTAATTCTTAGAATCAGCTTCAAATAAAGGCTTCAGGAGATTTAAATATTTTCCATATTCTAGTATCAGCAACCCTCAAAAAAGCATTGTTCAATATGAACAAATTCAAGTTCAATTGAATTTGTTTTCAACAAGCTCTATCCAGATAGAATTGTTCCAAAGTAATGTCAATGATTCAAAATATTTAGAGTAAAACTCCCAGGCGATATTGTAGTGCTCAGCACAGCAATGATAGAACAACTGACCTTAGAGAGATTTACGCTATGCAGCTTCGGCCTATTGCCTTGATCCGAGCTAGCCTTGCAGGCTTAATCGTTGCCATTTCAGGCAGTAGCAGCTTGGCTTTAACTGAAGCGACCCCTCGCCCTAGACAACTACCAGCATCTCCCAACCTCATTTCCCAAGGTGCTGTCGGTAATGCATGCGACCTGGATACTCGCCTCGCAGCCCAGGTCATACGCAACTCAATCTTCGATCGCACCTACAACACGCGCTCCATCATTACGATCCAAGGCTCTAGTCCCGGTCTAAACTTCGATGTTGAAGCTCAAGTCACCACGCTCACCCAAGCTCCTGGCCAATTCCGCTCCGAAATTATCTTTGCAGACGCCAATACCCAAAATCAATCCAAATATCTGGTGACCTCCAATGGAGAGCAGACTTGGATTTATGACAAGATCGGCGATCGCTACGCCAGCATGAGCTATGAAGGATTTGATGACTCCGACGACTCCTTCTTAATGGGATTCATGGCGAACCTGGGACTCATGCTTCAAGCGGACTTCAGTGATATTGAAGCAATGCGTCAGCTTTCGGAAGCACAGCTAGTCATGGTTCTGAAAGATACCATCGCTCCCTGTCAAGCATCAGAGCTGAGCGTCGCCCTGCAAACCATCAATGGACAGAGCTACCAAAGCTTTGGCTTTGAGGATAAGGCTGAAGGCTTTACCATGACTGGATTTATGAACCGCCAGACGGGCAAGATAGACTATTTCACGCTCAACGGCAATAACGATGGGATGGACTTCCAATTAAATGAAAAAACTATTAGCCGTACAGCGATGGCAGAAGTTGCTGCTACGACTTTTGAATTTATCCCCCCGGCCACCGCTCAACAAGCTGAGGAAGGTATCTCCATCGGAGCATTCTAAATCAGCGAAGTGAACTGACATCAACCTGTAGCACGAGAACGCTAGCGACCAACTGCAGCTCTGAGTCAATTTTTCAGCTAGCGATGATCTCAATAGAAGTTGAGATCTTGAAATCAATCCCTAAGATGTAGGGCCACACCTGTTACACGGGCGCTTCAATCACATGAAACGGATCTGGACCTTTCTCTTAATCGCCTTGCCCACAATCCTAGGCAAGCTATTTCTGCTATGGGTCCAGCTAGAGCATCATCTCTTTCGACAATCCATCATTACAGCGAGGGGAGCCCTCTCTCTCGAACTCTTATTCCTACTGTTGTTCCTGACAAGCTGTCTCACCGCAGTAGGAGTCGGCCTCCAATTTATAAAACAGAAGCAATACCTAGCCATAGCAGGAGCCACGACGAGCATCATCCTGGGGGTCGCTCTATGCGTCATCGGCCTAGCCGATGGAGCCGCCATCTTATATGCCACCTAACAGGCCTAACCCACTAGCCATCTTCCATGCAACGCGCAGAGTTGTGAGAGACAGACCCATACCCCCGGCAGCTTACCTGCACCGACAACTGGACATCTCTCCAAAGATTGAAGCCCAGGGGGGCATAGAATGCTCACACAACTCTTTATTGTCACCAGAGCCGCAACAGCCATCAAGAATGCTCTTGATAGGGCCGAGGGTCGACTGCCTAGCTCATTCCAGTTAATGCGCGTAGGGTTTTCGCTCGTTAATCAGAATGGCTTGCCCTCGCTCAACCCAAACTTCTGGCGGCACAGGGTGGCTCAAAAAGCCCATAGGGCTGGCAGCACGAGCATAGGCTCCAGATTGGAAGATGCCCACTAAATCGCCAATTTCGAGCTCTGGCAATGAAACATTCCGGGCCAGAGTATCCAAGGGAGTACAAAGCGGGCCCACCACATCGATCGCCTCTTCTGCAGGATGCTGCTCTAGCTTATTGAGCACTGCCACCGGATAGTTGCGCTTAATCACCTGGCCAAGGTTGCCGGATGCCGCGAGATGATGGTGCATACCACCATCCAAAATCGCAAACTTCTTGCCTCGCGAGACTTTGATATCGTTCACCCGGGCAATGTAGACCCCGCAAGGCCCCACTAAAAAGCGTCCCGGCTCGACTAAAAACTGAGTCTTGGCCAAATATGGATCGCCATCAATCTCAGCCATAAGCTGCTGGAGCCCTAGGCGCAAACCCTCTAAATCGAGAGAGGATTCATTGCCAAAGTAAGGAATACCCAGCCCCCCCCCAAAATCGAGGGTCGATAGCGGGGTATCCATATACTCGGCCGCATGGCGAGCAATCTCAAGGCCTTTACGATACTGAGTGATCAGCACCTCATGCTTGAGAACCTGAGTCCCCACAAACAAATGAATACCGTGGAACTGAAGGTGTGACTCCGCAGCAATCACGTCGAGTGCTTGCTCTAAGTTTTCTTCATCAATTCCAAAAGGAGCGGGCTTACCGCCCATCTGCATCGCGCCACCCTGGGCCTCACTTGTGGGATTAACACGTACTGCCACATGGGTCTGCTTGCCTAGCTCACGGCTAATTCGCCCCAAGCGCTCCAATTCCGTCAGCGACTCCGCATGGATCTCCCCAATGCCTTGGGAAATCACTTCAAACAGCTCAGCTTCAGTCTTGCCGGGCCCGGCAAATAGAATGTTCTCCGGTGGACAACCGGCCTGAATTGCCCGTTGGTATTCACCAATAGAGGCAATTTCTAACCCACAACCCTGGGCTAAGAACAGCTTCATGAAGATAGGGTTGGGGTTAGCCTTAACCGAATAACAAACGTTAAACCGGCTAGGCAAAGCTTGTCTAAGACTGTTTAACTGAGACTCAATCGCCTCAGCATTGTAGACAAACAACGGTGTTGCATAGGTTTCTGAAATTTCAGAAATGGCTAGCCCTTGAATGTGTAATTCATCATTTGAGCGACCAAAATGTTGATCTACCAGCGCTTGGACATGTTCCATTAAGCTTCTCCTTCACGACGACGTAGCGCGGGATAATTAACTTTGCCACTGGTCCCTTTAGGAAGACTCTTTAGGGCTTCAATGTATTTAGGCACCATGTAGCGGGGCATATTTTCCGTGCAAAATGCGGTTAATGCCTCGGTATCTAAAGGAAAATCAGCGCGGGGTATGACAAAGGCTTTGACCGCATACCCTAAAACCTCGTCCTTCACGCCAATCACAGCAGCAGCCTGAAGTTTCTCACTTCTCATCAGAACCTCTTCCACCTCGCTGGGACTAATGCGATATCCCGAAGATTTGATCATGGAATCTCGCCGACTCACGAAATAGAGGAAGCCTTCTTCGTCAGTTTTCACCAAATCTCCTGAGTAGCAGACCAGTTCTTTCTCAGACAAACCGGGGGGCAAGAGTGGATGGGGACGTAGTCGTTCAGCGGTTAACGCAGGCCGCTGCCAGTAGCCCAGTGAAACCGTTGGTCCACGGTGAACGAGTTCTCCAACTTCACCAGGAGCGCATTGTTCACCCTCATCATTGATCACCAAGATCTCAGTATTGGGCATGGCTTTACCCATGGAAGTCGGACGTACATCCACTTGGGCAGGGTCTAGATAGGTAGACCGGAAAGCTTCCGTTAAGCCATACATGAGAAAGATTTGAGTCGTTGGCAACAGCGTCTTAAGCTGATCCAAGATACTCTCAGGCATGGCACCACCGGTATTGGTGATGTAGCGCAGATGGGGAAGCTGTTGTTTTTGCAAACTGGAGCTAGGCTGGACCAGCAAACTCCATAAGGTAGGAACACCTGCCAGCGCCGTAATCTCTTCTTTGATTAACTGCTGCACAATCTGGCGAGCAAAGACAAAGGTCATGAGCACCAATGTCGAGCCCTGCTGAAAGGCTGTGGTGAGCTGATTCAGTCCCGCATCAAAGCTAAAAGGAAGTACAGCGAGGATGCGATCGCGTTCAGTAATACTCAGATAATCCGAGACAATCGACGCCCCAGCCATCACTTGAGCATGGCTCAGCATGACTCCCTTGGGTTTCCCCGTGGAACCCGAGGTATACAACAATGCAGCCAGATCATTGCCAATGGCAACATCATCATTGCGACTCAGCGGAGACTGCTTGCAGAGATCGTCAAAAAGATGGATCGGTAATCCCAGGGTTGGTAACTCATCATCCGCAACCACAACGATGAATTCTAAGGAAGGAATCTCCTTTATACAATTCCCTAGACTGACGAGCTTTGAAGCTGTAATGACCAATGCCTTAATCTGGCAGTCACAAGCAATATGCACAACCTGCTCAGGCATTAACTGAGTATTGATGGGGACAAAAACCCCACCTGCTTGGGAAGTACCAAAGATTGACAGAACCTGGGGAACAGACGAATTGAGATAGATCCCAACCCTATCACCCCGCTGAAGACCAGCCTTACGTAGACCATTAGCAACCCCTGCCGTCTGCTGAGCCACTTGGGCAAAGCTCAGGCGTTCCTGATTATGAATCAGCGCTTCCTTATCAGGAAACTTCTGGGCACTCGTGTCCAGCATATGATGCAGCAGGAAATCCATAAGAGACTATTTCTCCAGCTTAGATTCAACAAATTTAGACAACGCTTCAACGGATTCAAAGTTTTCAGGAACAAGGTCCATATCTTGCACTTCAACTTCAAAATCTGACTCTACAAAGACCACTAGTTCTAGCATCCCCATCGAATCGACAATGCCAGTTTCAATCAACGAGTCTTGGTCTTTTAAGCCATTTTGCTTACATGCTGGGAATTTCTCAAATAGAAATTCACGAACCTGATCACGAGTCGTTACTTCTTGCTGATTAGCTAGCATCAAAAATTCCTTAATTTGTTTTTTGGAGCGTACTATTTTTACTCACAAGCCTTTCAGAGAGGAGCATGCAGGCAAATCGTGGTGCCATCAAGAGCGACTAAGCTCAGCTTGAGATACGTCTTTTCTTCGCAAGTTTTTCAGTTTTCTAATCATCGGAAAAGCATCAAGTAGTATTTTACGTACACCCAAACTGCGGAGGCCTAGCAGAATATATTCCGAATAGAGATTATCTACCTGAGAGGGTAGAAGTGTCTGGGAACGATAGATTCTGGGTGCACCTAGGGGAACCTCCACACTGAAGGACAAATTCATTGACTTAATCAATCGAGAGTCAACAATAATTAGAGGGATACCAGCGTCACGACTAATAGAGGTTCGAATCGCTGACTGACAACGCTCAAACAGAGAAATATTGCTGATAGATTGAATATGGCAGTAAGGCAACACTGGGTCACTATTAATGGTGTAGAGCACATGACAGTAATTTGATCCCTCGGCCTGGATCACAAGCTGGTGACAATTTTTATAGGGACGATGGTCCTCAAAAATCGCTGAATCAGCGGAGTCTAGCTCCAGACCTGCAATCTCAGCATCTCTATAAAAGGTGTGCTGTCTAACGTCATCCCGGCCTAAATTTATAGGAGAGGGCAATAAAACACACACAGTAGTATCGAGTTGCTGAAAACCTAATCGCTCAGAAAGTTTGATAACAGTATCAGTGGCACTCAAGTCGGTAATAGTATGATCCTTCAGCCGCATGACAGGCATCATCATAGATAGGCTATGACTACGGTAGTCAGGTCTCACAACCCACGAAGTTAAATTACAGAAGTCATGCTTCTGCTGTTCAATTTTTCGTTGGCTAAAGAGCATGCCCAAATAGCCCACAGGGGTATCGTCATCGAATAAACCATAGCCGCAGTATTGTGAAGGCCGATCCCATTGGTAATCAAATAATGTCTTCCACACATCCTGACTTAGCTTGGAGTCAAATGAGTCCAAAAGTGGATATATCTCATCAAATGTGGAGCTGTCTATCTTTCTAAGTGAAACCATGATAAGTCAACGCCTGAATAGATGTCGTTCCTTGTGGCTTCCGAAGACCCCTCAAGAAACGACATTTAAGAGCAATGTTTAAAAACCTCATCGGTTTTCAAGTTTGATCGCTAACACTTTTGAGAATGATGCTTGCAAGTAACTTTTCAGCTCTACCATCTATGACAAAACATTCCGGACAATCTTCAGGATGAATAACACCATGTTTAAATGAAAGCTGACTCATCATAGGCATTGCAATTATTTCGATTTTGTTAGCAGAGCCTGCTGGCAAGGCTTCTAGAGAGAATCAAAGTTTCATCCAATAGTTTTATCCACACAAAAAAATCTGAACAGAGGTGGATTAGAACAATACTTCTTCAGTCATGAAACATCGACAATTAGCCTAGAAAAATTACTCAGATTCAAGTGATTTAAGTACCAAGTGTATTAGTCCTTTAGGACTTTGTCTATCTAGTCCTAAAGGACTAGATAGACAAAGATTCGAGATTTTCAGTAGCTGGAATGCTTTCCACAAAAGGATTATAGCCTTTTAGCAAATCACAGTTTAGTTATACAACCATAACTGAGCAGCTCTGTATTTACTGCTCAGTTATCATCTTGCAACATGTAACTAATTCATTTTGAATTACTGAGATTCTAACAAACTGATTATTAAATATCTATTAAATTCAAATCCGACAACTCCTTTAATCGGATCGACAGTTATGAAACAAGCAGCAACTCTAGGTCATTCTTTATACTGTTCCTAAATTGACGCTGCTTCAAAATTACAAGGGTTGAGATCTGCGCCGATGCCTTATGTTGACGAGCTGAATTGTGTAATTAAATACGTGCCAGGGATTCTCCAGTAAACAGCACTTTTAAGACTCTATTTTGAGCTTTACCTCCTAGAGAGGGTATGAGCGATCGCACGGTCTAGTGCTAATGCTCCACAGCAAATTACGTCATCTCCTTACAGCAATTTCTGTGGTGTAAAAAGAGGCTTTTCTCTCAGCAGGGCACTGACAAAGGGAACCACAGATGGGGGCGTGAGGTATCCGGTAGAAGCTAAAGCCTATATGTTGTCTCCTCGATCAAGGTGAATCCCTCTCAAAAGCAATCGCCACTCACTATCGAGGGCTCATCCTCATGCCATAGAAAGAATAATCACTCGTATTGCAATGAACAAGCTGCGCTGGGAGATAAATGCATCGAAGCAAGATCTCTGCAGCCAAAGTAGCCGCGATACAAAATAGCGAACATCAAAAGTAGTACTCAGCACAGCAGGCTACGAGGTTGTTTAAAGATTCAGCCGAGCATAAAGGCTGAGACTCGAATCCCTCTGAAGTCTCTGAGATTCCCCCCCTGTGGTGCACAACAGAGTGATCTGTTATAGCCCAATAGCTTTTTCAAACAGGCTCCAAGAGAGGGTGACTCTCATGGAACCATGATCTAGCTGAGCAGCTTGCTCATCAGTCACGAAAGAAAGCCTCATTCAACTCATCGGCAGAATCAAGACCCCCGCTGCAAGCAGACGGGGTATGCAAGAAGAGTCTGCTCCTAAAGCTGCGGTTTAGCTTGCAGAGTTTTGTCTGCGCTGCAAGCAGCGGGGAATATGACCCGTTCTAGATTTAACCGTGCCTCAGTGAAGTTGCGCCTAAACCGAAATTGCCCGCTAGGTCATGGCAGAGAGAGTTTTTTAGGGAAGTCCCAGAAATAAAACATCCCAACCTGAATCTGATAGCGCTTGGAATATCCCCCCGAACCACCTAGGGATAAATCCCCAGGCTAAGAGCGAAAGCCCACTAAAGTGGGCTGAAATCCAAGAGTCTAGGGCTGTTCAGTCCGGGCTGTTTGATGGGTAAGGACGGACTTGAGTTTTGAGCTGTGAACTTTAGCTCACAGCAGCCAGACGAAGCCAAACTAGCAAGGGTTGAATGCAGCCCTGCCAGAACGGCTTGACTTCGGATGCTTTATTCCTTGGAATTCCCTTAGGCAAGTTAACCTAGCCTATATTTATAACGACTCCAAGAAGATTGAGAAGCTGATCTGAGCTGTATTTTCGGCTCTGGCGAGGGAAGACGATACAGCCTAATCCCTTTCCCAGACCATCTCTGAAGACTCAAGCGCAGTTTGAATCAGTAGACGCGATCGAGAACTAGATTGAATATTTAAATCAGGCTGTCATCTGGAAATTCATTCGAGCTAGCAGACAGGACTGAAGAAAGAAAAGAAGGAGGCTCTGGGACCTCCTTCTCATCGTACTCAGGGTGTTAGTCCGATTCCAAAATAAGCTTTAAAGAGTTGCATAGGTGAATAACAAAGGAAGACTTCACACAATATTTTTGTTTTATTAAATTTGAATCAAATGAAGATATCCAGGCCAAGAGTAAGAATATTCTTGCCCAAATTAGTTTATATTACGATGCTACTTTATTTCCAATATTCTAATTTTAAACCAATCCACTTATAACCTCAAAAACTCATATTTTTTTATTCATACATGGGCCAATATTAAAGTGACTTTAGAACTAAACTGAATAGTCACAAAGGACTAATTATGCCCTAGTCCTAAAGGACTACAAAGCTGTAGACAGCATAGCAAAACATCCTGAGATCCTTTTCTAGCATCAATTTCAAGTCCAAACCATATTATATTCAAGTACTCACTCTCATTTTCCTAAATCTTAATTTAGCTACGTTAGAAACGTATATCGTTCATTTTATTTCAAATATTAAAACAATCAAAATTCAAAATAAAAGAGGTATGCCTTTGAAGGCACTGTCTAATTTAATTTTCTAGAGCTAGTTTATTTTTTACTCCTGAAAGAAGCTTCTCATACAGTAAGAGCGATTTAGCCGAGATGGAGATTCATCGAGTTTACAAGCTTAGCTAAATTCTATATAGACTGACATTATCAAACGACTCTACTGAAGGTAGAGGTACTTAATTCAGTCTTATCTTGAAATCCGAAGGTTGTTTGGGAATTGGGCACCGTCTCTAATGCATCGCCATCGCAGAATCGAGGGCCTGATTCACATGAAGTATTGATCCCAATGAACTCAGATGATTCAGCCCAATTCCTGTCTCGAAGAACCTCGTTGAGGGATCTGGAGCGATCGCATCGCTGATAGCCTTCATTCCCCTAGCCAATTCAGTCCTCGATTTCTGGGAAGGCACTGTGGTGCAACAATCTTCCGTCTCAGCAGAGATCTGCTCCCATGCCGACTTGGCTAAGCGTATCGTCAACCACCCCTCTCTGGGCTCAAGTCTCATCACTTGAGCCGCATGATTCAAATGTTTCGCTAACTCACTCAGATTGAGGCGAGATATGCCTAGCCACCCTGAACAAACAGAGCCGTGGCTTTACCGCTGCTGGGCTTCTCCTTTCCTGGGCGATCGCCGCGAACTAGCAATAGATAAGCCGCAGGGATAAAGTACAACGCCAACAAGGTTGCTCCCGTAACTCCCCCGGCGATCGCCACAGCTAGGGGTGGCCAAAAAGCGCCACCGCCTAGAATCAAAGGCAAAAAGCCCAGTACCGTCGTCATCGTGGTCGTCAGCACATGGCGGGTGGCATGCATGACCACCTCATGAATTGCCTGAGCATCCCCGGTTCGAGTGCGCGGATCTTCCTTCAAGGCAGTCAAAACCGTAATCGAGTCATTCACCGCTACACCAATGAGGCCAATGGTACCGATCAGAGGATTGAAGCCTAGGGGATAACCCCAAACCCATTCCGCGAGGAAGCCCAGGCCCACCGAGACCAGGGCCACGAGACCAATGAGGGAGGCAAAACGGAACGACCCCAAGGACAAAACCAGCGTGGCCACCATCATGATCACGAGGATGCCAACCCGGGCCAGTAAGCTACCCACCGCTGCATTGCGCTCCTCTTCTTCTCCGCCAAATTCCAGGCTGTAGCCCGGTGGCAGAGTCAGTTGTTCATCCAATAGAGTTTGAAATTCCGCTGCGACGGTGGCAGGCAGGGCTCCTGCTTCGAGATAGCCCTGCACCGTAGTGAGACGACGACCGTTGCGTCGAGTGATGGCAGCTTGCTTGGGCTCCAAACGCATTTCGCCCAAGGCATTGAGGGGGGTGGAGTTGAGGCTCGTGCCATCGCCGGGGGTGAGCAGGTCTAGGCTGGCAATGCGGTCGAATTGGGCGCGATCGCGACCCGATAATCTAACTCGCACGGGCAACTCTTCCGTACCCTCCAGCACCGAGCCCCCTTGAATTCCTTCCAGCTGGTTGTCGAGCTGCTGGGCAATGGCCTGGCGACTAAGGCCCCGCGATCGCGCTTCGGTTTCATCCACCTCTAGGGTGAGCTGGGCCAAACTATCGGCTAATCGAGAGCGACTGTGGGTGACGGCAGGGAGCTGCGTTAACAAAGCCCGAGCCTCTTCTGCCAGTTGCGTCAGCACGTCAATATTCGAGCCATAAATTCGCAGTTCAATGGGAGCCGAGAAGGGTGGGCCCTGCTCAAAGGCTCGCAACAGCACCCGCGCTTCAGGGAAATTGTCATCCACCTCCTGCTGGACTTGGTTGATCCAGTCGTTATCGACCAGGCCATTCAGTTGAACAATGCCATTGGCATAGCTAGCTTCGCTGCTGCGACTGCCAATTTGGTTGTAGTAGATGCGGGGGCTGCTTTCCCCAAGAAACCAATGGATATTGGTAATCTCGGAATGCTGGAGCAGGCGATCGCGGATCTCCTCGGTCACCTCAGCGGTTTGGGATAGGGCCGTGGTCACCGGCAACTCCACTTCGATTTGCATTTGGTCGCGATCGGCCGCTGGGAAAAACTGAAGATCGAGGGTTGTTACTGCAACAAAACCTGAGAGCGGCAAAAGGAGGGAGAGGAAAATTCCCAGCATGGGTTTGGCTAAACTCCAGCACAGCGATCGCCCATACAGCTTTGCCAAGGGCCGATTGCTAAAACCCTGGGTCAACCAGCGCAATTGCCCCGGTTGCCACACCTGATGAAGTCTCACCGCCAGCACTGGCGTAATCGTCAAAGCCACCACCAGAGAAGCAGAAACCGCCAAAACTACGTTGATCCCCAGGGGGCCAATAAACTCCCCAATGTTGCCCGTCAGCAAGGCAATGGGCATAAAAGCCAACACCGTCGTCAAGGTCCCTGCCACCAGGGGAGCAGTGAGATAGCCCACGCTTTCCCGCACTGCGACAGAGCCTCGCAGGCCCCGAGCTAAGCGCGTCTGGACATCATCCACGACGATAATGGAATTATCGATCAGTAGGCCCAGGGCAACGATCAAGCCCATAATCGACATCTGGTGCAGGGGCAGCCCCATGAGAGACATCAGGCCAAAGACGACCATGACCGAGAGGGGCAGGGAGAGCTGAATGATCAGCGCCGATTGCAGACCCATCATCAGGATAGTGACGCAGAACAGCAAGCCTGCCCCCATCAGCAAACTGCTGAACAGGGTGCTGAGGCGATCGCTAACGTATTTGTTCTGTTCCAGCAGGATCTCTGTTTCCAAACCTGTCGGCAGTTGCTGATTAAACTCAGCCAACATGGCTTGAGCCGCTTGGTTCCAGACATCCAGCCGATAGCCCGACTCTACATAAACCCCAACGACAATGCCGGGCCGACCATTGGCGATCGCCAGCGTCGAGGCAGGCTCCACAATGCCTTTCTCTAGCTTGGCAATATCCCCCAGGCGCGTGAATTGCCCCCCAGCCGATGAATTACCACAGGCCTGGCAGCGAATGGGAATTTGGCGAATGCGTTCGAGGGAATCCAACTCCCCAGCCACTTCGATCAGCAACTCTTGGTCACCGCGCAGCTGACCGGCTGCTCCTTTAACATCGCTCTGCTGGATCTGTAGGGCAATGTCTTGGGCGGTCAACCCCATGGCAGACAGAGCCTCGGGTCGTAGCGCTACAGCGATTTCTTCCTCTGGATCACCATAGATGTCAATCACCTCAGTGCCCGGTAGCGATCGCAGGTTAGCCTCTAGGGCCTCGGCTCGCCGCCGCAAAATGGCATAGTTGGGCGCATCATCCTGGGTCCAGGTTAGGGCCACTAGCAAAGCCGCTGCCCGGACTTCGATTTGCTCCAGTTCCGGATCCGTTGCTTCGGCAGGCAAGGAGACTTGGGCATCGCGCAGCTTGTCCCGCACAAGCGACCAAACGCCATCCACATTCTCTTTCGTCACCACTTCTTGCAGCTCGATGGTGATGATCGACAGTCCAGCCTGGGAGGTAGATGCAAAGGTCTCAACCGCTTCCACCTCAGTAATCTCTTCTTCGAGCACTTCTGTCACCAGGGCTTCAACGCGATCGGCGCTGGCTCCTGGAAACACCGTTCGCACCACAGCTGCCCGAGGAGTCAGCTCCGGATCCTCCAGGCGGGGCAGTCCCTGAAACGATGAAAAGCCCCAGACAAAGATCAGCAGAATGAGCAGGATCAGCAGGCGAAAGTTTCGATAGAGCAAGGTCACAGAGAAACCTCCTGACCATTGACAATGCGCTGCACACCCGTTGCAACCACAACATCTTTCGATTGGAGCATCCCTCGTACCAAAGCCCGATCGCCTTCCGTATACAGCACCTCCACATCTCGCCGCTCTGCTGTCTGCCCTGCCCCCTGACTGACCACTGCATAAGCAGCCCAAAGCCCGCGATCGCCTTCAACCAAGGCCTCCAGTGGCAACCAAAATCCTTCAGCAGCAATGGTTTGGGACAGCGACAGCCGCGCAATCTGCTGGGGCACCACGCTTTGCACCGCAGCGGCATCGAGTTGCAGCACTGCCGTTTGCGTTCGGGTTGCAGGATCCACCTCCGGCTTAATCGCAGTGAGCTGGGCAGCATAGCTTTGACCACCAATCTCTAGACTGTGGCGACTGCCAGGCTGGAGTTGGGCGATGGCGGTTGCCGGAATGCCGATTTCCACCTCAGGGCTGGCCCCTTCCACGAGACGAACAACAGCCTGGCCGCTATTCACCACCGTGCCCTCATCCAAGCGACGCTCGCCAATCGTGCCGCCGAAGGGAGCCAGGATGGTGCTCTTGGCAATGGTGATCTCTAGATCAGCCACTTGAGCCTCTATCTGTTGGATGACCGCCTGCTGGGCAGCGACTTTCTCGGGGCGGGTGCCGGTTTCCAGCTCACTCACTTGGCTTTCGGCGGAGTCAATGCGGTCTTGCAAGGCCTTTTGCCGGAAGGCGATCTCATCTAGCTGTTCCTGGGCAATCGCCCCTTGCTCATACAAATACTCCCGCCGCGTTTCCTTAATGCGCTCCAGTGCCAGTTGATCCTCCAAATCCGCCACATTGGCGCGGGCTGAGGCAATCACTTCCCGACGGGGACCATTCTGCAATTCCAATAGCACCGCACTGGCCTGGGCCTTCTGGGCAATCAACAGTTGCCGCTGGGCCACCAGATTTTGGGTATCGAGGCGAGCAATCTCTGTACCGGGACGGACGCGATCGCCGACCTGCACCCCCAGCCACACCAGCTTACCGCCCCGCTCAAAGCCCAGCTCACTGGCCCGCGCCGCCTTGACCTCCCCCGTATAGCTGCGCTGCAGGCTGTAGCTGGACACCGGCTCTAAGGTCAGGGTTGAGACGCGCAGTGCCCGGGATGCCACAGTGACGGATGACTCCCCAGGCTCCAGAGATTTTGCCTTGGCTTCAATCCAGCGAGAACCTGCCAGGGCAACTCCTCCAGCGATTAGTGCGATCACGGCGACCCAACGCTGCCATTGCCCATGCGGCCATTTATGTTGCTGTTCCATGGCGCTTTCTCTAACCCTATCGGAGATCAATTGAGGACTTAACGAACTCATATCCACCCTGTTGCTATCCAACAAGTTGAATAACTGAATGCTATATTCAACTTGTTGGATACGTCAACGATCTTTTTCAGCCCGAGGCTGTTCTCCTGGGGCATCCTTTTATCGGATCAGCCCCCCAGGCCCAGCAGTATAGTTAATGGCAACAGCGGGCATTCCTTCCTCAGCTCCAATACTGAGTTGCCTACGCATTCCCTACAGTTCCATGGCCCTTCCCCACACCATCCTTGCAGCCCTAAGCATCAGCGACCACAGCGGCTACGACCTGCTGAAACGTTTCGCTGATAGCAACGGCTGTTTTTGGCGGGCCACCCAGCAGCAGATCTATCGGGAGCTCGCCAAACTAGAAAGCCAGGGACTGATTACCCCCGAAATCATTCCCCAAGCAGGCAAGCCCGACAAAAAGCTCTACACCATCACGGCAACAGGCCGACAGCTCTTGCAATCCTGGATTGCCGAGCCCTCAACACCCACCCCCGTACGAGAAGATCTCCTCGTCAAGGTCTTGGCAAGCCATCTCGTCGAGCCCCAAATCGTCATGGATGAGCTTCAGCGCCGACAGGCATTGCACCAAACCCAGCTGGATATTTATCTGGAAATTCAGGAAAAATACGGATCAGACCTAGGAAAACTCCCCCTGGAAGAACAATGCCGCTACATGACCCTGCGCCGAGGGATTCGCTACGAACAGTCTTGGGTAGAGTGGTGCGATGAGGTAATGGATTGGCTTAAGAAGAAGGCTTAGGCATATTGTTGAGCGGAGAATCTCTTGAAGGGTCAGACTCCAGCAAATTGCCCTAACCACCAAACCAGACATAAACAAAAGAGTGTTTCATACCTAAGAAGAGAACTATTTTCCCATACTCAAAAGTGCCTTGAGAGATAAGGTTTATACCTCAAGTAGAATCACTTACCTCTTGTTCACAATTATCTCGAGAGCTCCATGTTTTTTTATGGGAATTAAATTTCACTGAAAAAATAATTCTTCCTCATAATACATACCTAAAAATGTCCATAGCCATAGCTAGAAAGCGATTGAGAACCTCATAAAGAAGCCAAAGATCGCCCCTAGGCCATTCTCTAAACTCACTTTTCTTCGGAAAGGAAGCTGTTTTAATATTTAGGGAATAATATTTAAGTTACTCCAGTCTACAGGTGACCATCTATATGAAATCACGGCGCTTGTTTCTTCGTTTGTTCGGCGGTTCAGTCATAGGTACGCAAGTTTCCTCCGGCATCGCACTCACCCGTATGCGCGCTGCACTGGGCCAAACAAGTCGCAACAATGGCTGGCTAGAACTACGCCAGCTCACTGGCACGGCCGTGTACCAACAACAAGGCAAACGTCTCAAAGCCTGGATTGGCATGCGGCTAACACAGGTCGGAGAAATCTTTGAAACAGCTCCCGGCGCTTCCGCTATTCTCAGCCTCGACCAGGGTCTGGGCAGCATTCAGGTTTTCGAACAAACTCGCTTCCGCATCAAAGCAATTCACACCACCGCCAGTGGGGGCAGGGTCACGCTCGTAGATGTCCTGAAAGGTCAGGTCCGCCTCAAGGTTCGTCCTATGAAGAACCCCAGCTCGCGATTAGAAGTGTTTACACCTGTGGGTATGAATGGTGTGCGCGGCACAGAATTTGGCATCAGTGTCCAGCCCAGCGGCAAAGCCAGCGTAGCGACCTTGTCTGGCCAAGTCGATACGATCGCCATGGGCGAAACCCAGGCGATTAGTCAAGGATTACAAACCCTGACAATGCCAGGAGAAGCTCCCCAGCCTCCAGAGAAACTCCAAGACGATCCTGATGCCCGAGTCAATATGTCCCGAGTGGAAGGCAACATGCTCAGGCTGGTCGGTCAGACCGATGCGGTCAACAGTCTCTTTATCAATGGTGAACCCCAGGATACCGATCGCGAAGGAAACTTCGACATCTCTTTTCCTGTAGGCAATGCAGCCTTTGTAAAGCTCCACATCGTTACCCCCCTAGGGAAACGCAGAGACTACAAACTTCCCCTTCGTTGACCTAGCAGTGTGAACCACTACTCATCAACGATTCCCAACCGGGTTGCAACGGTCAGCCCAGCTGCCAAATTAAGACTGAAATGCGGTGGCCCCATCATGACTCTTCTAAGTCGTTACGACCTTCATAACCTCACGATGGGCATAGGGATGTCAATCACGGACGTTCTCACGGGTAGCGCCGTTGGTATATTGATGCATACCTTTACATGATATCGGCGGCTAAAGACGCTGCGCCTGGAGCATAGCCCCAAGCAATGTCAATTTACGAATCGCCTCGCAATACAGCCCTAAGCAACCATCCATCATCGCTCCCTCGCCCAACGTTTTAGATAGATGGCAGTCCCACCTAAACTTCTCACCCCCTGGCTGCCACTGATCATGAGCGGTATCACCACGCTGCTGCTCACAAGACTTGGACTCGTTGCCAGCTTAGAACCTCTCACCCAGCACTTCCTGTTCAAGGTACGAGGCTCCCAACCTTGGAACGAAGAAATTGTCCTCATCAAAATTGATGAAGCGAGTATCAAAGCCCTGGGTTGGTTCCCTTGGCAGCGCGATCGCTATGCCCAGCTGATCCAACAGCTCACTGCTGCGGACGTGGAGACGATTGCCTTTAACATCCTCTTCTCCGAAGCAACCGCAGAAGATCAAGCCCTGGCCCAGGCCATGGAAGACCATGGTCAAGTCCTACTTGCCAGTGCCTGGTACAAGCAGCAAACTCCCTTGATGCCCCATCCACGGTTGGGGCATCAAGCTGCTGCGATCGGGCATATGACCCAAGTAAGCAACGCCCTACCCGCGACGGTAGAGCCTTACATTGATGAGCAGCCTGCATTGGCGATCGCCACAGCTCAAGTCCACCAGCTAGGCCAAGGTGAACTAAAACTCCTCGCAGTGGATCGCCCCCTCCTGCCCCACTGGCCGGGTCCAGTGGAAGAACTTCAGCAATATTCCTTTATCGACATCCTGGAAGAGCGTATCCCCAAAGCAGCACTGCGAGGAAAAATAGCCCTCATCGGCATGACCGCTGAAGGATTTGATCCCTTAATCAGTCCCATCGAACCTAGCCAACCCGCCAGTGGCATCCACCTCCATGCCGCCGTCCTACACAGCTACCTCCAACAAAACTTTCTGCATCGGCCAGCCGGAAACTGGGGAATTCTCAGCTTCCTCCTTTGGGGTGTAGTTCTGCGTTATGGCCTATCTCGTCTAGCAGAACGCCAACAGTTACTCACACTCACAATCGGAATTTTAGTCTGGACAATCGTAGCAATAGTTGCTCTCCGAGCCAATATTCTCTTACCGATAAGCATCCCACTACTACTCCTTATTAGCACTGGTTTTAGCCTGTTGCTAATTAACAATATTCAGCTTCAGAGTGCCAATAGGAAACTCCAAAACAAAGCCACTACAGATGCATTAACAGGTCTCAAGAATCGTTCATTTTTCAATGACCATTATGCTTACCTTTGGCAAAGTTGCAGCCGAAAGAAACAATCGCTTGGTTTGATTATCTGCGACGTTGATCATTTCAAACAATACAATGACACCTATGGGCATCTTATGGGAGACAAATGCCTTCACAGGGTCGCACAAAACCTCAAGAAAAGCCTTGATCGCTCCTCAGACATTGTTGCGCGCTACGGAGGAGAAGAATTTGTCATTCTCTTGCCCGGAGTAACGCTTGACCAAGGCTGCGATATCATCGAACGCATTCAATATCAATTGTCTCAGCAAGCCATTGCTCATAAGAATTCCTCTAATAGCTCCTACATCACTTTGAGCTTCGGAATGGCTTGCATTACGCCAACGCAAAATCAAGACTCAGATCTATTAATTGAACAGGCTGACAAAGCACTATATCGAGCCAAGCAGCAAGGGCGCAACTGCTACAGGGCACAGCAGCTCTAGATCCACCTAGCAGTTGAATTTCAAATCATATTCACTCACGCGTTAGGTGATGAATTAAAAGTTCCCATTTAAATTCACCCAAGGTAGGCAAGTTGCGATGCAAGCTGGAGCAGCACTCGTCAAAGGCTGATGATTTCCACTCAAACTAATATCAGTTTCAACATTAAGATGATAGGCTTCCAAGCCGACCTCAAACAGCCGTTGCCCCGGAGTGCTAGATCGTGAACTGGGGACTGTGGTTTGAGCCACTAATTCAGCCGGGGCAGCTAGGGCTGAGGTTGTAGCAAAGACAATGCCACTAAAAGCCAATGCAGAAGCGAGACGGTTAAAGCTTGTCATGGGGCTCCAGAGATATAAAGCAGATGGTGATTAAATCTGCTTTGTTTTCAATGTCTACAGAATGCAGCAGTCCGCTGAGGCCACTGTGAGCAGTAACTGAAGCTTAGGGAACATTTACCTGAGCATTGGCTGTGCAACATCATCTTGATGCTTAGTCTGATGCAATCAAGTCATGCGTTGAAGTCTTGAGCCGTGAACAGCCAGCCTTCCAAACAGCGATTGAGAATGCCAGCCTCAACAGCCCAAAAACGATCGCTCCTAGCCAAGCAGATCAGCACATTGACCAGGCTGCCAAAGGCCAACAGATGATCGAAGATCAGAGCCATGATCCCAGTGATGCAATCCGCATCGGCAATTTTTGAACTATGACACTCGTATTTATAAGGAGTTAAGTCTAGGTAGTATTAGCAACAATAAAGATCAGCAGCTTCGTCATGGCACCGAAGCTGAGACGAGTGAACGCGATCGCTCCCACAACAGCTCCACCAGCGGAGGATGGCTTACAGCGCTTGCTCACCAAGCCTTTCCAGGAATCACACTCTCCCAGCAACGACATCCTGGAAAACCGAGGGGGATACTAGGCGAAATCGGGAACCATAAGTAAGTTCGGAGAACCTACATCATCTAGTTCACGTCCATGAAGTCGCGGCGCTCATTCCTTCGCCTATTTAGCGGTTCAACCATCTTGTTCACGGGTATTCGGTCTGCCTGGAGTGCTCCTGCATACCGAAATAGCGGCTGGCTACAGCTCCGTTATTTTAAAGGCGATGCCATTTACCAGCGCCGTCGGACCCGGCAAAAAGCCTGGCAAGGCATGCGCCTCTGGCGAACTGGTTCAATATTTGAAACGGGTCAGGGGGCCGAAGCGCTCTTTGACCTAGATGAAAACCTGGGCACCATTCACGTCTCTGAACAAACGCGATTCCAAATCAAAGCCCTTCATAAAACGTTCAGTGGTGGCCGGGTCACGTTGATTAATGTTCTTCAAGGTCAGGTTCGTCTCAAAGTTCGCCCTATGAACCACCCTAGCTCACGGTTAGAAGTCGAGACACCAGCAGGTATGAACGGTGTGCGGGGTACAGAATTTGGTATTAGTGTTCAGCCCAGTGGCAAAGCTAGTGTGGCAACTCTCTCTGGCCAAGTGGACACCAGCGCTCTGGATACAACGATGGCCATTGAGAAAGGACTACAAACGCTGACGATGCCTGGGGAAGCCCCTCTTCCGCCCACGCCCCTTCTGGAGCAGGCCACGATGCAAGTTAGCCAATCTAAGATTGAAGCGGGTGTTTTAAAATTGATTGGCAAAACGGATCCAGTTAACAGCATTTTGCTGAATGGTAAAGCTCAAAATACAGATCGAGAAGGCAATTTTTCTATCTCCTCTCCCATTGATGATTTAGCCTTTGTCCAACTGAGGGTGATTACCCCCTTAGGAACTCAAAAGGACTACAGACTTCCTGTTCTCTAACAGTGCAGTCAACTCTATTACCCAGCCAGTAGAACTGAAGCTAGCTCGTAATCTCCGATGCATCGAAGCGGTCCAAGCAGAAATTCAAGGGTTGACCAAATGAAATTTTTGAGACCATGGCTTCCCTTAGTATTGAGTGGAGTTGCAACTCTTCTACTGCTCAAGTTAGGTCTCATCTCTAGCTTAGAGCCCTTAGCTCAACATCTGCTCTTCCAAGCTCGGGGGCCCCAAGCCTGGAATGAAGAGATTGTCTTAATCAAGATTGATCAAGCCAGTATTGATACCCTCGGCTGGTTTCCCTGGCAGCGCGATCGCTATGCCCAACTTCTCGACCGGCTCACGGCGGCCCAGGCCAAAACCGTCGCTTTCAACATCTTATTTTCGGAAGAAACAACCGAGGACCAAGCTTTTGCAGCAGCCATGGCAAACCATGGACAAGTTCTCCTCGCCAGTACCTGGCATGAAAACTTAAGCCCTTGGATGCCTAATCCCACCTTAGCTGAGGAAGCCTCATCCATTGGGCATATCACGCAGCTAGAAAAGACGTCTCCTCCCACGGTTCGCTCCTATATTCAAGGCTATCCAGCCCTCGCGATCGCCGCCGCCCAAACCCATCACAACCACCAAGGCACCCTCCTCCTCCCAAACAGTGATATTTCACTCTTACCCAATTGGCCCGGACCTATAGAACAAATTCACCAATACTCTTTCAAAGAGGTGCTAGCACAACAGTTTGATCCAGTGGCCTTCAAAGATAAGCTCGTATTAGTCGGCATGACCGCACCGGGCTTTGATCCACTCGGCACGCCGTTTGACCCTCATCCTAAAGCTAGCGGTGTACATCTGCATGCCGCCATTGCCAATAGTTTACTAGAGCAAAATTTTCTCCGAAGACCTTCTCAACAGGGGTGGATACTAGGATTTCTAAGTTGGGGAATATTACTGCGCTACGGCCTCTCTCGCTTAAACGAACGCAAGCAACTCTTAAGCCTTCTTACTGCAATTTTGAGCTGGCCTATCCTAGGTCTAATAGCACTAAAATTAAACTTTTTACTGCCTATTACCTTACCCATTACGCTATTTATTTTATCTGGGATCACATTGCTATGGCTGAATTATATTCAGCTCAATAGTCTGAATCATCAACTCCGAAGCAAGGCTACAACTGATTCTCTCACTCAGTTAAGAAATCGTTCATTTTTCAATGATTATTCAGCTTATATTTGGCGTAATGGGATGCGAGAAAATCACCCAATATCACTAATTCTCTGCGATATTGACCACTTCAAGCAATATAACGACACCTATGGGCATCTCGGAGGAGATGAATGCCTTGCGAAAGTCGCTCACAGCTTACAGCAGTCCATCTATCGTTCCTCAGATCTGCTGGCTCGCTACGGTGGAGAGGAGTTTATTATTTTGTTGCCTAACACTTCATTGGAGCATGCTTGCAAAATCGCCGAACGAATCCAAACTCAGTTAGCGGAACAAGCACTGCCCCACAAAAGCTCTTCCACGGGAGCCTTTGTCACGCTGAGTCTAGGGATAGCATCTGTAAGGCCAACTCGCGAGTCCAGTTTCAAAATGCTCATTGAGCAAGCAGATCAAGCTCTGTATCAAGCCAAGCAAGCTGGTCGGAACTGCTTCAAAATCCAGAAACTGTGAGTTAGCGATTGCGATCGCGACATCACTGAAAACCCAGCGCGATCGCATTTCACTCGTCAACTGCAGAGCCTCTACAACGAGTGCTGATGCATCCTGGCACATCGACAGACTGCCTCATTACCAGCTTTCAGCTTACAGAACTGTGATGGGATTCAGCTCTATTCTCCTAGCTCATCGCCCACTCCCTTTCAACTCTGCTGGGGCTCATAGTCATGACTGGGAAACCCTGGAGTCAGCGACGAGATCAGTGGAGCGCGCAATGCTTTTGAGGCAAGTCTTGCCTGCAAGCCCACTCATCGAACAGAAAGTATCGCTATAGTTTGGATATATGTAGGCTTGCCAACGAGGGATAAGATGACAGCTCAGATGACGGTTTCTTCCATTCCAGCCCTTGTCCGGCAGCAGCGGGCTTTTTTTAGCACGGGGCGCACCAAGCCTATTGAGTTTCGCATTGCTCAATTGCAAAAGCTCAAGCAGGCAATTATTGACCACCAAGATGCCATTGTTGAAGCAGTCAAGGTCGATTTGGGCCGCCCCGCTTTAGAAGCTTATTTTGAGATTGGGACCCTAAGTGAACTCAATCTGGCCCTCAAAAATCTCAAGTCTTGGATGAAGCCTCAGCGGGTAGGATCTTCCATCGATCAGTTTCCCTCATCTGCTTGGATTCAACCCGACCCACTGGGCGTGGCATTGATTATTGGGCCCTGGAATTATCCCTTTCAACTGATGATGGCACCCTTGGTAGGGGCGATCGCCGCAGGCAACTGTGCTGTACTTAAGCCCTCCGAGCATGCAGCCCAGACTTCTAAAGTAGTGGCCAAGATCATCGCATCAACTTTCGCCCCCGAGTACGTTGCCGTGGTGGAAGGCGATGCCGAGGTCAGTCAGCAGCTCTTGGCTGAGAAGTACGATCACATCTTTTTTACGGGTGGAACCTCTATTGGCCGCATTATCATGGCGGCGGCGGCGAAGCATTTAACCCCAGTCACGCTGGAGTTGGGCGGCAAGAGCCCCTGCATTGTGGATACTGAAATTAAGGTAGAGTATGCAGCTCGGCGAATTGTCTGGGGCAAGTTTATCAATGCGGGGCAGACCTGCATTGCCCCCGATTATCTGTTGGTGGATCGTCGCATCAAAGATGAGCTGATGATCGCGATTAAGCAGTGCATCCAGGAGTTCTTTGGGGAGGACCCAGCCCAGAGCAACAGCTACGGACGCATTATCAGCCAGCGGCACTTGGATCGATTGGCGGGTTTCTTAGACAGTGGCGAGATTGCCGTGGGTGGCCAAACGGATCGGGAGAGCCGCTATTTTGCTCCGACCATTCTGGATAACGTGAGTTGGGATAGTCCGGTGATGCAGGAGGAGATTTTTGGTCCGATCTTGCCGGTGCTGACCTATGAGAGCTTGGATGAGGCGATCGCTTTAATCAATGATCGTCCCAAACCTTTGGCGCTTTACCTGTTCTCTAGCAATAAGGACAAGCAAGAACAAGTTCTGGGTTCAACATCCTCTGGTGGCGTTTGTCTGAATGACACGGTCATGCAAGTTGGGGTAGCAACTTTGCCCTTTGGTGGCGTGGGCGAAAGCGGCATGGGCAGCTACCACGGTAAGGCTAGCTTTGATACGTTTTCCCACTTCAAGAGTGTCCTCAAGAAGGGCTTTTTATTCGATCTCAAGTGGCGCTATGCTCCCTATACCGAAGCTGGGTTGAAGCAAATCAAGCGGATTGTCACGGGCGGCTAGACTGCCGAGGCAACGGTCAGCAAGCTAAACCCCCAGCGCAAGAGCTTTACTGTAGCTTTTACACTGGGGTTTTCATGAGATTGGCTAAATACAAGTGCTTACACAACTTTATTGGGCTATTTAGCCAAACGAATTGTGGTTTTCACCGTTCCCGGTGTTCCTCCCATATATTCCTCCAACGTAAACGAATCCACCTGAATCGCATCATCGCGAGCGATCGCTGCTGCACAAGCCAAATCCGACTCACCGCCCGTAATCAACCCGGCTCTCAACCCAGCCTCAACCCACTCTTCCGTCTGGCTCTGCTTGGGCAGCACACCCTCGCGGCTGGCCTGCTTGAGCCGCTGCATAATCGGCACAGCAGCCATGGTTAAGCGGAAGGCTTTCTCCAGGCGATGGAGAGATTCACCCTCTTCGACAGGAATGTAGATGCCTCGGGTTAAGTGCTCGCGAGCTTCGCCGGGAGATTGCATTAGCTGGGCAATTTCGTGAGTGAGGGCATCACCCGGCATTTCACCCACCGGACGCATCCGCCAGAACCAACGCACTGGCCCCCGCATCGCCCAGCCCCACAGGGGAATCTCCATATTCTGCAAAATGCCATCCACTGCCACCTGAACCTCAGCCAGGGCATATTGCAACGACCAATGCACCAGCGGCAGATCTGATTCTCGACGGCCCTCCGCTTCATAGCGTCGCAGCGTTGCCGTGCCCAAATACATCCAGGACAGCGCATCGGCAAAGCGCCCAGTCAGCGTCTCCCGTCGCTTGAGCTTGCCGCCCAAGAACAGCATCGCCACATCGGTCAGGAAAGCAAACATCGCCGAAGCCCAGGCCAGTTTGCGGTAATACACCGCCGTGGGTCCAGTCACCGGGGCTGGAGCCAAACGTCCGCCCGTTAAGCCCAGTACTAACGCTCGCACCTTGTTATGGGCTAGGTGAGCGAGATGGTTCCACAACAGTTTGTCAAAGGCTTTGACATCATTCTGCTCTAGAGCCTGGATTTCCTCATAAACATAGGGATGGCAGCGGATTGCGCCCTGGCCGAAGATTATGAGCGATCGCGTCAGAATATTCGCCCCCTCCACGGTGATGGGGATCGGCATGGCCGTATACAAGTTCGCCAGCAAATTACGCGGCCCCTTGCAAATGCCAGCCCCACCGACAATATCCATACCATCAATCACGATCTGGCGAGTCAGCTCCGTGAACTCATACTTAGCAATTGCAGACACAACCGCAGGCTGCTCCCCACGGTCCACTGCCGCCACCGTATAGTTCCGCGCCGCCTCCAGGGCATAGGTCAAGCCACCAATCCGAGCCAGCGGCTCCTCAATGCCTTCAAACTTGCCAATGGGCAGACCAAACTGATGGCGCACCGCCGCATAATTGCCCGTCACCCGGCTGACAAACTTAGCCACACCAGTACAAGTCGCTGGGAAGCTAATCCCTCGGCCCGCCGCCAGACTCTGCATCAGCATCGTCCAGCCATTGCCAGCCTGCTCCACCCCGCCAATGATTTGGCCCACGGGCAGCACCACATCATGACCTTCAATCGGCGAATTGTAGAACGGCACTCCCATGGGGTCATGGCGACGACCGAGCTGCACACCGAGGGTATTGGCGGGAATCAGAGCACAGGTAATGCCTGGCTCTTGACCTTTGCCTAGAAGGTTCTCGGGATCTTTGAGCTGGAAAGCTAGGCCGATGAGCGTGGCGATCGCCCCCAGCGTGATATAGCGCTTCTTCCAATTTAGTCGCAAATACAACTCACCATCATCGCCCTGAAACACCGTCCCCGAAGAACTAATACTCGCCGCATCAGACCCCGCCTTCGGCTCCGTCAGCGCAAAGCAAGGAATCTCCTCCCCACGGGCCAACAGCGGCAGATAATGTTGCTTCTGCTCAGCTGTTCCATAATGCAGTAACAGCTTCGCCGGACCGAGGGAATTTGTCACCCCCACCGTTGCGGTATGAACAAACGAGCGCGACGCCAGCTTCAACATCACCGCACTGTAAGCGCCATTGGAAAACCCTCGCCCACCATAGGCCTTAGGAATCATCATGCCCAGGAAGCGATCGGCCTTGAGCTTATCCCACACCTCCGGCGGCAGATCCTTGCGCTGATGGATCTCCCAATCCGTCGCCATTTGACAGACTTTTTCCACCGGCCCATCCAAGAAATCTTGAACTTCC
>CALLAT010000054.1 GCA_938002085.1 uncultured Pseudanabaenaceae cyanobacterium | reverse complement strand
CACCATCATCATCATCGTCACTCTCATCACCATCATCATCATCGTCACTCTCATCACCATCATCATCATCGTCACTCTCGTCCCAAGCCACATATTTGCGCGCCTCCGTCGGCCCAGCCCCGGGCTTTGGTGCTGGAGAGGCCGGCATCAGCCCCTCCTCCACGGCCTTCTCTTTTGTCAGACAGCCTTCCATCCTGATCACCTTGTGGATTGCTTTCAATTTGTGCCTTGTTTGGGACAGTTTTTTGCGCAAATCTTGGTTGTGTTTGTCCTGTCGAGCTCTTGTTGCTTTCAGCTTCTCGTGTGAGGCCTCCCTCCGCTTTGTTTCAGTGCTGGGGCTCTCAGTTGTGGACTTGGGGGGGGGCGAGTTACCCAGGTTGGCGTGAATTTTTTGGAGCCTGTTGTATTTCCGCAACACATCGTGCAGTTGGGTTCTCAGCTTCTCTGGGTCTGATGACATGATGTCAGAAGGATAGACAAGGCCAGAATCCGGGGCAGCAAAGTCCACTTCACCATCAAAATCCTCGTCAGCCACAATCCCAAGTGAGCCTTGCAGGGTTTCCGCCGTGGGTGTGCTTGTGATCACTTGCATGATTTCCTTGGGACTCTCCAGCTCCTCCGACTCCTCTTCTGCTTTCTCCAAGACACGCTTGTTGTGCTGGGTTTGAGCTGCACAAACCGCCCGGGCAAGGACAGAGCAGTGCTGTTCAATCCCCTTGCCAGATTCCATGTCGCACTCAGCACCCTTTTCCGTGGTGTCCTGACTCTGATCAGCAGAGTCTTCCGCTGATGCTGAGGGCCCAACTTGGCTGCCTGCAGTGCCAAATTCTCCAATTCCGTCTGTCACGGTCCCTGGTTTCTCCTTTGTCTTCTTTGGCTTCGGCTGTGCTTTTGGCTTTGTCAGGGGCAGGTCATCGAAATTGATGCTGAAATTGTCATCCCCTTTTGAACTGGCATGCTGAATGGCATCGGCACACATTGCAAGGTGAGTGCCTTGGCTGATGCTGTTCACAGCTTCGAGGCGCATTCTTGCTGTGACATCCTCACAATTCCCAGCGTTAACTGTTGTGTCGCCCCCAGTGACTCTCTTCATGAGAGCGGGCCCCGGGTAGATGCTTGGTTTCAACTCACTGGGCTCTTTTGGGTCTTCCGGCTTCTTGCAAAAATCAGTTGTGTTGCGTGGCAGGGCCCTCTCTGCGTCCTTCCAAAACTGTTCCATGGCCTCGCTTGGCCGCTCTCCATCAATGCCAACGAATTTCCGCACGAAATCACTCAGATGCTCAAAGGGCTGACCCGAAGCTGGGGATCCAGGAGAGGTGGGTGGGGAAACAGACACGGAAGTGGTTTCTGGTGACGCCAACCCGGAACCCGAGTCTGGGGTGGTCACTGGAGCGGAGCAAACCCTGACTGCAGGAAGCCACTCACTCCAGTCAGCCTTCCAGGCACAGTCAAGCATGGCTGCGCTTGGCTTTTTGGAAGTGCCTTTTGACCAATGCAAAAATGGCACCGTGGCTTCACTCGTGTTCTTCATTTCCAGGAGACCCTCTTGCAAGCAAAAGGACAAAAGGTCAAAGAGAGCTGGAATGTTGCTGTGGACTCCGATCCCGGATGCGACACAAGTTGGCATCTCTGCATAGAGCACTGTCAGCAGCTTGAAAAGTCTGGGACTGAATTGCTCCATGGCCTTGTTGACAGGAACAAAATAGCCATGGTCACTCAAGACGTCACTGACGACCACATCCATTGCCACAATCGCCCTGTGCTGGACTTGCACTTTGAGGCACTTGAGTTCCGAATGGCCAGCCCCATCCAGAAACGTCAACACATTTCTGGTGGCAACACTGATGATGCATGTGCGCAGAAACGCCAGTGCATCTGCCCAATTGTTGGTGATCCAACGCTGGAAAAAAGAGAAGGTGGTGAGGCATTGGGAAGGCACTCTTGTTCAGCAGCGACACAAACAAGCATGATTCTCACCCTGGACAGACGGGAGGCAAGCACTGGATCAACTGGCCGTTCCACAACTTGACCCCGCAGACTGGGCTTGACGCTTTGCGACCCCTGACCATTGTTCTTCACGAGCTTGTGAGCTTTCTCAGCAGTGGTTTTGTCCCAAATGAGGTACCCAGTCAGACCAACAATCAAACAAACGGCATCAGGCAAGGCTGGATTGCCTGGGCAGAGTCCCGTTTTCCCTATCAACTTGTTGAAGCCACGCTTGGGATTGCAGAGGTTGAAGAGCACAAAACAAATGTTGGTGACTTTGCTCATTATGGAATCAACTGTCATTGCAATGGAGTCTCCACAACCTCCTTCTGACAGCATCAGGGAGTTCATCGTTGAGCAGCCATGGTGTTTGTCGCTGAAATCAGTGACCTGCTTTGCCTGCTTTGAGAAGTCACTGGACCAATTGTCGCGCATCTTCTTGCAAATTTTGTTGGGTCCATTCTTTGAGTTGGGTTTCTTCTTTGAGTCAATGTCACTGATGGGTTTGATCAAGCACACCTCCACATAGGTCCTTATTTCTTGGCTGATCCCTTCAACGAGGAACCACGTGGTCTCTGTGAGCATCAGTTCAGTGGCCGACCATATGACTTGCTTGAAGTGGAGAGTCCCAGGCTTTGCGTCCCATGATTCCCCTGCAGAAGTTCTGGCAGCCACGTGGGAAATCTCTTCTGCACGTTCGATCAGGCCACCCAAAACAACAGCAGCCAGGTCCACTCCTTCCCGACGAGCCATGTGATCTGCCCCCTTTTGAACTTGCTCGCTGTGAACAAAAAGTGTTTTGCGGACATCTTCAGACCACTGAGGGTCTCTCTTGGGAAGGCAAACAGTTGCAGGAACACTCTTCATCAGCTGAGGCAGGAGGACGGAATTGAGGTGGTTGGAATTCAGAATCTTGTCAAAGCAGGAATCAAAATCAGTCCTTGAAACTCCAGAGGTCACCCCCTCGACTGGTTTGCAGGATGGCAAGATGCCAGCAATTGCATGGCGAAAAGAAGCCACACGCAATGCCCCATTCTGAATGGTCATTCTCACGTTGGTGCTGGCAAGGAACATGAGGACGACACGGAGGAACATTTCGTTCCACGAGGTTGGGACAAGGAACTTGTGGATGCTTGCATTTTCCTTGGTAAGTTTTGGAAATCCAGACTCAATGTGCAAGATGTGATAGAGCTTGATCCAACCCTCAATCTTTGCCAGGTCAAAGCCTGCAAACGCCTCTTGGAGTGCTTCAAAGCACAACAGAGTCTTCTCTTCCTGTGATTTTTCCTTGATTGATTTTCTGAAGCAGTACCCAAAGGTCTTGTTCGTCAGCATCTTGAAGGTTCCTTCGAGATCTTCGCAGGTGCAGCCCCTGGGTGGGGTGTCACTTTGAACAATGCCATTGTGATCGTTGCTTCCAACCACAGCCCTCACCATGGTCTCGATGGATGAACTCTCTGGTCCTGGCCTTTGAAGTGGTCCTGGTCCTGACATCACCTTTCCCAAAGCATAGAGACATCCATGGACCTCCTCCTTGTCCAGGTCCTCCAGTGCTGCAGTGCTGGCTTCGCCGTCCCTTCCCACGAGCCTGTCGACAACTCCATACTCGGGGACCCGGGAAGTGATCATTCTGTCCACAGATGTTGGTCGGTTCACTCTGGGCTGTGCATTTAGCCAGAGTTTGAAGGTCTTGTGCTCTGTGAGGGCCTTCTCATCCCAACCAAGATGAAGAAACAAAGCAAAGGGCAGGAAGCTGAACTGGCTTGACAACCTGTGGAAGTTGCTGGTGATTGGATCTGCTGATTTCTCGTCTGGCTTGTGGATCTCCTGCTTCAGCCGGGGAGGCGTGTTGCCCCCGGTCGCCTCCCTCTTGACGGTTGGATACCAAACCTCTTTGCCCTCCATTGCAGCCACAAACGCTGCTGCCACTTCATTGATTTCTGGAACTTTGCCCATGGCTTCCTTGCCGGTCCACCACTTCTCGGCATTGGGAAACCACAACTTGAGAATCCAAAGGGGAATGGACGGATCGTTGTCATCCATGTCATCGAAGCCCTCCATGGCCCTTCTGTGGACAATGTTGCACTTGGTGGCCTCGGCAACAACACTCTTCAATGCCACGTCAAGGACAGTCCTGAACCTTTTGACATCTTCCGGCGGGAAGGTCAAGGAATCAGGAATGGATGGGGCCTCATCAGGAGCTTTGGCTGTGGTGGGAGACTCCTGGGTCAAGTTGCTAATGGAAGATGCCTGAGAAGAAGCTGGGGATGTGGTGTGAGACCTCTGGTTCCTGCCCATCCTTTTAGCGGGGGTGCTCTGGCTATCACTGCGGTCGCTGTCATCACTGTCATTGCCGCTGTTGTCAACATTGACATCCTTCCCCGTTGGAGTCTCTTTCTTCTTTCCACTGGCTGATGTTTCCTCCTCTTGGCTTTGGCTCTCTGTTCCTGTGGCATCGCCCAAAGCCCCCTTGCCAGCATCACCTGCGGGTTTTCCTCTGTCACCATTCATTAGGTCTTCAGTGTTGTCAGAGCAACTGCCTTCAAATTGGCTGCTGCAGCCTGGGGACTGTGGTGGTTGTTGTGTCGGTGGTGGTTGCATGGGAACGGGCTGCCACTGCAGCAGTTGGTTCAAAGTTGGCCAAAAGAGCTTCGCGCCAAACCAATCGGCACGGAAGGATCGGAAAAGCGATGGAGGTGCGCTGTGGCCTCAACAAGAGAGACAGCGGAGTCTGTGGACAAGCCACACGGCAACAATCGATCAATCCCTGCAGCCGGAAGCTATGGGAAGCTGTTCAAGAAGTGTCGGAAGAGCTTCGCCCCAAACCAATCCGCACGGAAGGATCGAGCGAGGCCTCAACAAGAGAGACAGCGGAGTCTGTGGACAAGCCACACGGCAACAATGTGCTGCCTGGCTGCTGTTTGATTCTTCCCGTCACGACGCCGGATGGCTGCTTCTGCCAATGACAACGTTAACAAGGTGGCCTTTTGCTTTGCGGTCCTGCTGGCACTTGCCCTCCTTGCTGTTTGCCCTTTGCGCTTGCGCTGCTGTTCCAAGCAAAGGTTTGCGCTGAACCAAGCAGCGTCGGAAGAAGTTATTCAAGTTGTGGCGTGTTAACCAAGTTGCAGCATGGGAAGAATGTTGAAGACAAACGAGCGCGTTGACCAAATGAGGATAAACCAAAGGAAGATATCCCCCACTGGCGCGGCACCTTAACAAGCTCTGCTCTTTGCCTCACTAGCTAGCTAGTGCTGCAGTGGCTGCTGTGGCCTGCTGGCACTGGCGGGGTGTCTTGTGGCTCTACACTTCCACTGCCGTGGGCCCACTTGTGTTGGTTGCGGTTAGTAACTTGTTGTGTTGTTACTGTAACTTCTTGCTGTGCGTTTGCCCGCTGGTGGCTACTAGCTAGGCTACTAGCTAGCCACAGCAGCGCCCGGCAGCCATGGTGCCTTGGTTGGGGGGAAGAAATGTAACAATGAAAGTGTTGCTGGTCTTCCAATGTTCCAACGGTGTTTCTGGCTGTGTGATTTGGGGGAAGTGAAAGGGGGAAATGAGCTTTTCAATGTGAGACACACAATCATTTAACCCATGGTTAGCATGCGTCAGTCTCTTTTGGTGTCGCGCATGAGTGACGCACCTCCT
>CALLAT010000053.1 GCA_938002085.1 uncultured Pseudanabaenaceae cyanobacterium | reverse complement strand
AGGTCGGGATAGAAGTATTGCTTGCGATCGAACTTGCTGTAGGGGGCAATTTCGCAATTCAGCGCTAGGCCCATCTTGACTGAAGACTCCAGCACCTTTTCGTTCAGCACCGGCAGCGTTCCCGGCATGCCCATGCAAATGGGGTCGATGTGGGTGTTGGGGTCGGCGCCGAAGATGGTGGAGCTGGGGGAGAAGATTTTGCTGTTGGTGTTGAGCTGGCAGTGGGTTTCGAGTCCAATGACGGCTTCGTATTCAGTCTTGACGGGGGCTGCTGTTGGCATGGTGCGCGATCGGCGTTTAGGGGATTGTCATCGCTGTAAGAGATGACACTGCTACCATTTTAATTTCTCGCTGCCATAATACGAGGAATCGAGAAAAACAGATAATATCTGGAGCAACTATGCACAGGTTTACTGAAATCGCCGATAGATGCGCAGCATTCACTCTCAAAATGCTAGGAGAAGCAAACGACAAGACCATTGAGGAACTACAAACGAGCGGTTCTACTTCGCTTGTGAAAGCTACTCAAATGGTACAGCTTCAAAAGACAATCTTTGCAGTCGGCATGTTTTCTATTTTTGAAGCAAATTTACAAGAAGGACTGAACTGTAAAAATGGATTTTCTGAAGCGAAGAAAATACTAGACAAAGAAGAAGAGCTAGAGTTGAAAGAGCGCTTTGACGAGCTTACCTTGGCTGTAAACGTGCTAAAGCATGGGCGTGGACGGAGCTACGATGTTCTTGTGTCACAAGTAGAATCATTACCTTTTAAGGTTAAGCTTCCAGGTGAATCGTTCTTCTCCGAAGGTGATTTATCAGAAGTATCAACGTTCGTTGAGGTTGATGATGCTTTTGTAGAGCGTTGCGGCAAGACAATCAATGATGTATCCAAGGTGATAAAGCGAGTACATCCTAATTTTAGAGATGTGTGAATTTGCTCATGGATGAGACGAGCAAAGGAAGGCCACTGTGACGCAGCAAAAGGAGTTGGGATTTTGGAGCAGCCTAGCTTTGGGGGTAATGCTGGTTGGGGTTGGCAGTGTGGCAGCCGTCCTGTTTGGTGATTTGTCTATTTTTGAATGTACAAGACAGGGAGCTTCGACCAACCAAGGTGAATGTGAATTAGTCTCTAGCGGTCTTCTGGGTTCAAATCGTCAGACGCTAACGCTTGCTTCCCTGCAAGATGCATATACTGAAGAATCAACGGAGAATGGCCTATATCGGGTTGTGCTTCAGACTACAGAAGGGCGTATCCCTTTGACTGGAGCATATACATCGGGACGAGGTTCAAAAGACAAAGCCGTAGAAGAGATTCAAGCGTTTATTAATACTGCGACGCAGGAAGCGGTATCCGTTAAACAAGATGATCGTTGGATGTGGTACGTCATTGGTGGCTTATTTAGCTTGGCTGGGTGCAGTTTATTGATCAGTGAACCTCTGAAGTTATTGCGTAGGAAGCGATAGCATTTTCTGCTCCGATTTCTAGCATTCAGCGATGGTGTTTCACTATGCCGCTGTCGCAACAGCAGTGATAGCGCTGCTGAAGGTGATCGAGAAAGACTATTGGATGGGCAGAGGGAGCGATCGCCAAGTCCTGCCAATCCGAAAAATCATCCTCCCCAGCCCACGACAGTCCAAGATGCTCAGGGAAGTCTTGAAAGTTCGCTATCTTCTTCTCAATCGCAAGCGTTGTGGCCATATTGGAATCCGAGTCCACGGCTCATTGAGTCTGCCTAAATCATAGGCGGGGGCTCTTCATTGAGCTTGGCGCAGCTCTAGCCACGCTGCGGCAAGGCGATCGCCATGCTCCACCAATCCCGCTGGGGTCAGGTGAGTGAAATCTGCTTTTTCCAGGCCCACCATGGAGGTGCGAATGATATTGGGGTCTGTAGCGGCGATCGCTTCCTGGGCCTCAATCACCTGAGGATTGTCTGACACTGATGGATATTGCTCATCTAATCCCAACATGACAGGCAGGTCGGGCTGGCCTAGCTGATTCTCACGAAAATCCTGAATCAATAGCTCCAAGCGCGCTGGATATTGAGATGTCCACTCTGGCTTGAGAGAATCTTCTTCACCTTGAATCCATACGAAAGCCTGAGGTTCAGGCTCTTGACCTTGCTCCCGCATTTGCTTTATCGCTCGATGATATTCCTCACAGAACTGGTCATATAGCCCTTGCTCACCCGGCCGTTTCCAATCCCGCGCCAGTCCTGCACCGCCGAGGGAAAACTTGAAGACTGCAACGGGACTTCCTCGGAATTGGGTGAGCTTGCGGGCAAAGCTAATCTCCGGCCCGAAGTGCCCCGCTGGAAACAGCCCGGACTGGGGGCCCAGGCCAACCCAGCCTTTGCTGCGTCGTAACGCATTGGGACGCAGCCTAGCCATGACTTCTGTATGTGGGATGGCCCAGTAAAACGGAATCGTGGGATCTAACTGCAACGGATCGCCAGGGTAAGCTGCGGCATCACCGGCCTGCCCATGCATGTTGGATTGCCCCGCCAGTATAAAGAGAGGAATGGATTCCACCTGCTTGGAAAGGCGAACTGAGGAGGCTAAGCAAGCTGTCATTGTGCAAACGAGGAGCGCAACAACGAGCCAACGCAAGCTGTTTTCCATAGGGCACCCAAATTTGTGGAGTGAAGCAACCGCTAAAAGTTTACGGCTGGAAACTGCTTCGCATTCGGTTTGGTCTAATTGGTTTTGAAACCCACATAGTGACGACGGCTGGGCTGGTTGCCCTTGATATGCATCTCAGCACTACATTCCACTGCTAAGTTCTGGGCATGGGGATTAACGGCTACGCCTCGCTTAAAGCCCTCTAGCTCAAAGACGCTGGCTAATAGGGTTTGCATCTCTAACAACTTGAAAATGATTTCGTCCGCAGGGTCACTTGTGTCACAGTCATGGACTAGCAGCCCAAGGTCATCGAAGAGCGCCACTGTGTTGGATTCTAGAGCGGGTTGACTAGCAGCCATGGGAAATACTGACGTATTGAAAGTCTGCTGGTATCTACGATGGTCTATTGGAAGTTATGCAGTTTGGCTCTGGATAAATACCTAAGGCGATCGCGCCTCTTCCTTCCCCAAACGCACAAAGCAAACCCGGAACTCTCAGCTAAAAGGCCCCCTGAAGACTCAATCTTCAGAGGGCCTTTCAGCCGCTCAATCAAGCAGAGGCATTACATCATGCTGGGTATACTCATGTCGCCCATGCCGCCGCCCATTTTACGAGGGTGAACGAAACAAACAATACCGATGGAAACTGTTTTTACTCTGTTGGTGGACTTGTTTGTGGACTATTGACTGAGCTCGAAATCCCTTTGGGAAGATGTTTCTGGTTTGAGCTCTAGGAAAGCAGTGGCGAGGCGATCTCCATGGTCCACTAATCCCGCTGGTGTTAGGTGGGTGGTATCCGCTTTTTCTAGCCCCACCATGGAGGTGCGGATAATGTTGGGATCTGTCGCAGCGATCGCCTCCTGGGCCGTAATCACCTGGGGATGGTTCAACACCCAAGGATGCTGTTCATCCAATCCCAAAATCACGGGGAGTTTTGTATCCCCCACCTGGTTTTGGCGAAAATCATCAATTAGCCGTTGCAGCCGCCCTTGGTACTCCGCTGCTAATTCAGGCGTTTCAGCATCGCTTTCGCCCTGAATCCAAATCAAAACCTGGGGAGCTGGGACTTGGCCCCGCTTGACTAGTAGCTTCACTGCCCGATTGTATTCCCGACAAAACTGGTCGTAGAGTCCACCTTCGCCTGGCCCTTTCCAATCCAACGCTAAACCTGTTCCCCCTAGGGAAAACTTGAAGAATGCGGCGGGCTGGGGCTGCTGTCGCGCAAA
Organism: uncultured Pseudanabaenaceae cyanobacterium; assembly: GCA_938002085.1. Taxonomy (GTDB): domain Bacteria; phylum Cyanobacteriota; class Cyanobacteriia; order PCC-9006; family JAAUQQ01; genus JAAUQQ01. The sequence goes on along the minus strand of CALLAT010000053.1, from coordinate 6,430 downwards.
GCTCACCTCCGGGCCAAAGTGACCCGCTTCAAAGAATCCCGGTTGAGGCCCCAAGTGAGTCCAGTCTTTACTGCTTAGGTTGACTCGGGGAATGGTCCAATAAAATGGAATGCTTTGATCCAAACCCTGCGGATCCGACGGATAGGCGGCGGCATCGCCTGTCTGTCCCTGCATGTTGGATTGCCCCGCCAAGATGAAGAGAGGAATGGATTGGTTGGGCTGTTGCGACTTTAAGCGAGCCGGGGAAAAGCAGGCTGTGCAAGCGAGCGTGAAGATAAAGGCTAGGACCGCTAAGTACAGCCGGTGAGAAATCCTTGTCATGCTGCAGTGAGCTTTCGAATCGATGGTTGCAACCAGTTTAGGTGCTTCGTTGGGGAGGACTGAAGCCTCATCTCCACAGCTGGGTTCTTTAATGTTTCTGTGAGAGGAAGTCGCGATCGCGACTGGACGCTTTCAAATCAATTAAGCTAATCCACAACAAAGCGTTACACCGCTAGGGTTGCACATCACAGGCACGAAATCCTGATCTCCCATTGCCTCTCCGTTACTTTCGCTTTTGGCTATGAGCAATCTTTCCCAAAGCATGGCGAACTGGCTGACTCGTCAGAGAGCATTATCCTTAGAGCCATCTCGGGATAACTCGGCGGGCTCGGCTTTGACTCCTAAAGAAGCTTCTCCAGGTGAATGGTTGGACAACCAACCCATTCCCAGCCCCTTTTTCCGCTATAGAGCTTTCACACCTGGTAAGGGAATCGCTCCAACAGGTGAGCTGACTGCATCGCCAGGCCTGACTGCTCCTGACCCTGCCACTTTTTATGCGATGGCAGCCGAGGCGATTGCTGGGGAGCTTAGCCCTCGTTCGCAGATGAGCACAGCAGCCAGTTACACGGAAACGCCCCTTCGCTTGGGCTCTCCTCGATCTAGCTCGTCTTCGGCAGAGGTCGCTGCTCCTGCTGTCTTCCAAGGTGACAGCAACTCGTCCCGTCAAAGCTCGACTGGCCCCAGCGTTTATCTGTTTGGTCGATCTTTTAATCTCCCTCCTCAATTTTCCATTCAGCCGAAGGTTTCGAGTGATTCCTTCTTGGGTCAGTTCGCGGGCGGGCAAGGCTTCTTTCAGCCCATTTTGGCTAGCTTGACCCGGCGAAATCGCAAAAGCGCACCATTTGATTTATTGCGGCTTAGTCGTGACGGCAACAGCTTTGAGTTCAACCCTAATGCTGCTGAGGCGTTGGGGTTTTATGAGCTGGGCCAAAACCCCGCTGTGAGTTCAGATGGCTCAAGCGTGGCGTTTATGGGCGATCGCGGTCAAGGCCCCGGCGTTTTCTTGAGCTACAGGGTGAGCGACCAGGACGGGCAATCTTTTAGAGAGCCGCTGCGGATTGCCGGGGAAAATGGCCGGGCCAATGGTCAGGTCAGGCCTGAGCTGGGCTATGACAGTGCGGGGGATCCGCTGTTCTTTCAAGGCTTTGATCTCAACAGTCGTTTAGCCATCACCTCCTTTCATCAGGGAGAAGCGGGCCTGCAAGACGACAGCCTGCGCATTACATTCAAGGCAACCCCCAGCGATAGCAGCATAGCCAATTCCGCCATTCCAGGCTTCCAGCCGTTACTCTTCTCTGACCAGCCGGGGCTGTGGCAAGCTCGGGTGGACTTTAGCAACGCGGCCGATGCTCATCAGCCGCTCACCCCCCGATTGTCCTCGGCCTTACCTGTGGTCCAACGAGGCGATCGCTTGGGGGAGGCTATCGTTCAAGGCATTGAGGTCTATGGGCCTGAGGGTCTCCCCTTGCCGTTTCAGGATGATGCCGCAGCCCTGGGCCATTCCGTTGCCTTTCTGGCGCAGACGACGATGGGCGATCGCCTTGTCCAGGCCAGCAATCCGGACTCCGACCAAGATGGCTTACTAGACCATTGGGAAAGCCAGGGCATCGATATTGACCGCGATGGTCAGCGTGACCTAGACCTCGCAGCCATGGGGGCAGACCCCCAGCGCAAGGATATTTTTCTCGAAGTCGATTGGCTCGCCCCCCGTAAAAGCGGTAGCCAAGTGTTTTGGCGTAATGAGCCTAGCCCTGGGGTCATGCAGCGCCTGGTTGAGATGTTCGCATCCGCTCCGGTGACCAATCCTGATGGCTCCAAAGGCATTACGCTCCACGTCGATGCAGGCCCAGGTAATGCTGCTGACCAAAAGCCCTTCTCGATCAATATGGGGGAAGCGACGCTGCGGGGAGGAGATGAAGTGGGCCAACCTCAAGATCCTGAACAGCATCTGGATATTGTCTACTTTGGTGAGCCGAATTCCCTTTCTCTGGAGGGTCTGGAGACTCGCTCCTTCCAGGACATCAAAGAGCATTTTTTTAGTACGAAGGATAAGCGGGCCAGGGAGCTAATCTTTCGCTACCTGCTCCTAGCGGATTTTCACTCGCTGATGCGAGATAGCCAGAACAATCCCTTTGTCGCCACTGTGGCGGACAGCACTCGTACAACCCTGACGACGTTACAAACCTTTGGCTCGACTGACTTGGCGGGCCAAGTTGTCAAAATCACGGCGGGCGCAGGAGCAGGACAAATTCGCACCATTACTCGCAATACCCCGAGTCAAATTACGGTTAGCGCCCCCTGGATAACGCCCCCTGATGCCACCAGCCAGTTTGCTTTAATCAGCAGCAGCTCAGGGATTGCGGAAGGAGGCTTCCTGGCTCCGTCCCATTCAAATGGGCAATACAACCAGAGCATTGGTGCATTGCCAGGGAACGATTTGCTCGTGACGCTGGGTGGTTTTGGCGTGACAGAGGGACGCCTGGGCAACTCATTTTTGCAATGGCGCACCATTGCCCACGAGCTAGGTCACACCTTTGGACTACGCCACGGTGGCAATGACTATACTCCAGATAAGCTTCCCGACCTCTATCAGAGCCTGATGAGCTACAGCCACCAGGTTGCTGCTGCATCAACTGTTCATAGCTATGCTGGGCCCGAAGATCCCACCTTTAATGATTGGGGGCATCTCAAGTTAGATTTTCAGAACCAGCTCGTGCACCTCGCGAATACCTTGGGTCGGGGCGCAGCGGTGACTGAACAGGAACAGACGACGATCGTCTTAGAGCTTTTTGTGGATGGAAGTGCGCAGCAAGATCCCATTGACCCAAGCCCCAGTCGTGATTTCATCACTAACCCCCTCACGGCTCCAAATCCGTTGTCTCCAGAGATGCAAGCTCCGGAAGAGCCCCGGGCGAGTCATATTACTGTGCAATTCTCTGTCACTGACTTGGAGATTAGCGGCTTGCAACTGCTCTTGGATATTGATGGCGATCGCGAAGCAGATGTTGTAACTGAAACGTTCTCGTTTGATCCTGCCAGTGTGGACTCGGTTGCGATCGTCCTCACGGGGGATGATCGCTTCGTGACCCTAGAGGCTGGCGTAGAGCTGTCCGTTTCCGTGAAGCCTGAGCAGACTGCCGATGCCCATGGAGCAACTGATGCGCCGATTGCCGGAGAGGAAGCCGCTAACGTTGTCCAGGCAGAGGAAGTGGCGCTCAGCCTTTCCCCGCCAAGTCTGCAAGTAGGCCCAGCCAGGCTGGCAACAGACGATAACCAACTCGTGGCCCAGCCTTTGGCTCCCCAGCCTTTGAGCCCGGACTCCCATGTCAACGGGGGGGAAGAGCAGAGCGATCGCCTGGCCCAAACGAGCGATATCGTGATCGAATTCACTCAGGTCTCAGCACCCATTACAGCGCTGGCTTCTTTCTGGGTGACTGATGGTCTCTCCCATAATATTCAAACGGCTCAAGCGACAGCCCCGCTAACGATTGACTGGGCTGATAACCATGGGGTTGGCCAATCCCATGGCTTAAAAAATGAGAATGCGCATGGAAATGACCTGCTGCTTCTGAGCTGGACTAGCGTTTTGGCGAGTTATCCATCGCCACTGACATAGAAAGACTGGATAAGCATTTGCCTCCTCCATTCACCAGGCAACGCAAAGCCCCCCTGAAGCTTCAAGGCTTCAGGGGGGCTTTCATGTCATCAAACTAACCAGACAGGAATTACATCATGCCGGGCATGCCCATGCCGCCCATGCCAGGCATACCGCCGCCCATGCCGCCCATGCCGCCGCCCATGTCAGGCATCGCACCTTCAGGCTCAGGCTTCTCAACCACGAGCACTTCGGTGGTCAGCACCAAGGAAGCTACGGAAGCAGCATCCTGCAGGGCAGAACGCACGACCTTAGCAGGGTCGATGATGCCCGTTGCCATTAGGTCTTCGTAGTTGTCGGTCAGGGCGTTGTAGCCACCGTTGAAGTCCATAGCCTTGACCTTCTCGACGATAACGGCGCCAGGCTGGCCCGCGTTATCGGCAATCTGGCGCAGGGGCGCTTCCACGGCACGAGCCACGATTTCGATGCCGGTGACCTCTTCAGGGGTGAGGCCATCTTTAATGCTGTCTAGCTTGGTGGCCAGGTGCAGCAGGGTGGAGCCACCGCCGGGGACGATGCCTTCAGCCACAGCAGCTTGGGTGGCACTCAAGGCATCTTGAATGCGGAGCTTGCGGCTCTTGAGCTCGGTTTCGGTGGGAGCACCCACCTTAATCACAGCAACGCCACCAGCTAGCTTGGCGATGCGCTCCTGAAGCTTCTCTTGGTCGTAGCCAGAGTCGCTTTCAGCGAGCTGCTTGCGGATGCGGCCCAGGCGGGACTCCACTTCAGCTTTGTTCTCGTCACCGGCCACGATGATGGTGGTGTCCTTGGTGATAGTGATTTTTTGAGCCTTGCCCAGCATCTCAATGGTGACACCTTCCAGGGTGAGACCGATGTCCTCAGAGATCATTTGACCACCAGTGAGAACAGCGATGTCTTCCAGCATGGCCTTGCGGCGATCGCCAAAGCTAGGTGCCTTAATCGCCACAGCATTCAGCACACCACGGGCCTTGTTGACCACCAGGGTTGCCAGGGCTTCGCCATCTACATCTTCAGCAATGATGACGAGGGGCTTAGCTTCGCGAGCAATTTTCTCCAGCACAGGTACGAGGTCCTGGATGGCGCTGATCTTGCTGTCGGTAATCAAGATCAAGGCATCGTCATACTCAACCACCTGACGCTCTTGGTCGGTGACGAAGTAGGGGGAGATGTAGCCGCGATCGAACTGCATGCCTTCAACCACATCCAGCTCAGTGCTGAGGGACTTGGACTCTTCCACGGTAATCACGCCATCGGTGCTCACCTTGTCCATGGCCTGGGACAGCATCGCGCCAATTTCTTCATCGTTGCCTGCGGAGACCGTGGCGACCTTGGCGATGGAGTCACCTTCGATGGGCTTGGAGGCCGCAGCAATCTCTTCAACCAGCTTGGCCACAGCCTTTTCCATGCCGCGACGCAACAGCACGGGGTTGCTGCCTGCGGCAACGTTCTTGAGGCCTTCGCGAATCATGGCCTGGGCCAGCACCGTTGCAGTGGTGGTGCCGTCGCCTGCGATGTCTTTGGTCTTGGAAGCCACTTCTTGAATGAGCTTGGCCCCAGCATTCTCGTAGGGGTCAGCCAGTTCAATTTCTTTGGCGATGGTCACGCCGTCATTAATGATGTCCGGTGCGCCAAACTTGCGCTCTAGGACTACGTTGCGGCCCTTGGGACCCAAGGTAATTTTGACCGCATCGGCCAAGGCGTTCACGCCGCGCTCCAGCGCTTTGCGAGAATCTTCGTTAAAACTAACTAGCTTTGCCATCGTACCTATCCTAAGCGTTCACCTTAAGGAATTTAGCACTCTGCGATCGCGAGTGCTAATTACGGGAAACCGTATTCTTTGGTCCGATATACATCCGATATACAAAGGCTAAAGAAGGATGTCGGAATCCTTCAATTCAGAGACTTCTAGATCAATCTGTCAGGTTATCTGGATCAACGCCGAGCTCCCGTAACTTTGCCGCTAATCGCTGGGCTTGTGCGGTGGATTGCCCAGCCTGCGCTTGGGATTCCTGAGATTGCGCGGCGGATTGCTGGGCTGCTTTAGCTGGGGTTGGCACTAACTCACCTGCCAATGTGAAATAACGTAGTTGTTGCCTCGTTTGTCTGGCGGATGGGCGCTGTCTCTATTCCAATGGGCTCACCGTTTCCCCTCTCCGGACTGAGGCGGTAAGTGACTTCTGAAGTTGAAGCGCTGCGTTAATCTAGAAATAGCTGGGCCATAGTGTTTAACACCTTAGCTGGCACAGGTTTAGGACAATATCGTCTCGGGTAAAGCTGATTTATGGTTATCGCAACCCAGCGTTTGAGCTTAGAAGACTACCTCACCTATTCGGATGGAACAGATCAGCACTACGAATTGGTGGCAGGAGAACTTATCCCCATGAGTTTAGGATCTGGACTGCATGGAGAACTTGCCCATGGTTTAGAGACAAGTTTCAACCAGGAAATTAAGCGCCTCGGTTTACCTTGGGT
>CALLAT010000052.1 GCA_938002085.1 uncultured Pseudanabaenaceae cyanobacterium | reverse complement strand
GGCTTCGAGGAGGGCGCGACGGACTTCGCGCAGGGCGTCTGAGATGTTGTCTTCGCTGATTTTGTCATTGCCGCGCAGCTTAGTCCAGGCTTGTTCTAGGCGATCGGATAGGGCGTCAAACATGGTGTCTTAGGTGCGGCGGTTGATCAGCGTTTAAAAACTCTTAACTATCATAAGCGTTTGGTTGGCTTGGCTTGGCGGGTTAGCCGAATTGATTGTTGGGTCTTGCTTTGGCTTTGCAGGAAGAGGCAAGCAGCAAATCCGTGGGGAACTCTCCCCACACCCCAGCCGTGGGGGACGAAACGCCTCCCCCATCGGATTCCCCCCTGCGCAATTGGGCTGGGTTGCTTCAGTGTTTGTTGGTGAGTACTTTGGGCGGCTTCTCTTTTTTGGGGCGTTGTTGTGGGCTGAGTGTGGATGGTTGTTGGCTTTATGCAGATGTGTTGAGGCATAGCTGACCCCTTCTCCTTCGCAAGGGGCAGGGGGACATGAGATATGAAGCAAGAACGAAGGCTTTGAGCTTCTTTCGTACGCCCCAGCACTTCGATCCGCGTAAGCGGTAGCCCAACAGTCAAGACCAGCCCAGAGAAACGCACGCAAACCTATAGCCGCCTCACCCCAGCAGTAATGAGCCGCAAGGTTCAGGGGGTTAACCCGTCTGGGGGATGCAATCCACCAATCGGCGGGAGTTTGAGGGCAGCGCCCTCAAGGCGAAGCCACCGACTCCACCGATTCAAACTCAAACCAACCAACTACGCCGACAAATCCGCCCAAGCCAAGCCAGACTGCTCAAACCATCGGCAAAAGCCCAGGCTGCCAAAACGCCAAACCATTTAGCAAAGAGACGACTATGGCGATCGCCACCAACCCCCTTACCCACCAAACCTTCCCCTCACCCTGCAACCACCAAGCCACTGGCAACACATACAACCACTGCACCAACCCAAACGCAAAAATCCCAAACAACCACAACTGATAAAGCTGCCGAGTAAAACTGCTATTCGGCACACCCGTCAAAACAAAAGCCACCAAATCCGCCGTATACAGCGCCACCCAAAGCCCGGCATAAATGACCAGGTAAAGCGCGATCGCCAACCCAACCCCTTTAAGAAATTCGAGCATAGAATTTGGAGGGTTAAGGTCATCCATCTTGAGGCACGTTCAGGGTGAAATAAACAAGCAGACTCTAAAAACTGAGCGATGGTTGAGTGGCGTATGGTCTTGCTAATTTCTAATAGCTTGCGCTGCATCCTCATACTTTTCCAGCGCTGTTTGAAGTGGCTTTGCTTCCTGTACTGACAGTTTTACGTACCAGATAAAGGCGATGAACAAGCAAATATAGGCAGTCACAATAGCGATTAGGCTAGCGTGAACTATGCCAAACATGAAGAATACAAGTGTTGGCAGAACATAAGGGAGCTGATAGGCCCAAAGACTTCGATTTTTGAAATTATGTTCTAAGAGATTAAGGACAGCTCTTTTCTCTCGGTTTGATAAGGGCTCCAACGTTTTTTATTTTGTACTTGCTTAGAAGTTCTAATTGTTCTAAGGCCAGATTGTACAGCAGCTTTACTTTGTTACCTAGTTCAAGAGAGTTTCTTGTGACTCACGAGGCTTTTCGACTAATTCGCTGTTCAAACGTGAATCTGGCTAAGAATCATCCTCAACCGATCATAATCATCCTTCAACAACACCGTTAACGCCCGTCCTGCTGCCACCAACCAGCTCCGATCTGCCTTCCGCAACCGATAGACCTCCCGAATCGCCGCCGCAATCAGCCCATCATTAGGCGCACCCTGCACCTGCAACAGCGTCCGCAAAAAATCCAGCTTCTCCGTAAAGTCCAATACCTCATCCGTCGTACAGCGAAACACCCCCTGGTGAACCTGGGGCGGACGCGGCGGCAAGTACTGAAAAATCTCCCCAGGCAACGCCCGGCCATTCTCACGACGAGTCGTCTCAAACCCCACGATCGCCGCCTTAAACTCTGTCTGCAACATGGCAAAAATTTGGGGCTGCTCCTCCCGCAGCTCCGCCATCGTCATTCCCAATGCCCTGGCCCGGTGAACCGAATCAATCGGCGACGTCGTTGCGTGATAGACCACGGCATAGACGTAATTGCCCGACTCCTCATCTAACGCCCGCACCCAACTGCCAAAGGGCGGCATGGCCGGAAATTTGAGGTCTTCCGGCTCCAGGCATTGGGCCAAGAATTCCGTCGTGGCCGTTTCCACCACTTCAGCAATGTGATTTGGCGCGCGATCGCGTCCCGCAAACTGGGGCAAAGGCAGGCGCATAGCAAAACAGTAATTCTGTATTGGTCAACATTGTACCAGTACAGAATTACTGTCAGTCAGTCACAGATTTTACGTCGCAGATTTATAAATCAGAAGCCGTTACTTGACCGGCTCTAGTTCCGAGAGGCGAAAGGTCACTAGCTTGTCCCAATTGCCGCCTTCAAACAGCACCGCAGCCGTGCCGTCGCTAACCCGCTGCACATAGCCTTGAAACTTGTAATAGGTGTCGTCGGGGTTGATGACGCGCACTTCTAGGCCGGGGAGAATCATGTTTAGAGGTCCAAAAATAACGAAGGGCGAGCAATAAGCCTAGGTCTAATCCTAGCGGAATTGCTCGCCCTCGGGCATTGGGGGGATGGTTGGGCGATCGCTTTGCTGAGTCCTGATGAGCTGAGAAACTAAGACTCTGTCAGCTTCAACAGAACCTCTCCATTAAGCAGCTTGTTCGCAGCTTCCAACAGCGCTTCCTCCAAATAGGGCTTGGTAAAGTAACCCTTGGCTCCTAGCTTTGCAGCCAGTTGGCGGTGCTTGTCTGCACCACGAGAGGTCAACATCGACATCGGTAACTTCTTGAGATCCTCGTCCTCTTGAAGCTTCTCCAGTAGCTCCAAACCAGTCATCCGAGGCATCTCAATATCGCAGAAAATCAGGTCGCAAGGCAGACCAGAGCGCAGCTTTTCCCAAGCCTCCTGGCCATCGCGAGCCTGCTCCACTCGGTAGCCTGATTTGGCAAAACTCATGGAGAGCAGCTCGCGCACCGTAATCGAGTCATCGACGATGAGAACCATGGGTTCGCTGGGAGCAGCTTCAGCGGGCGTATCCTCGATCGCCGCTTGCTCTTCTTCCCACAGGGCCGCTGCGCCCTGGCGAGTTCTGCCCTTGGAAATATCGATGAGCTCAAGCACGTCAGCTATGGGCATGACTTGACCATCTGATAGCACCGTTGCACCGGCAATCCCCGTGGGCTTAGGCACTGGGCCTTCCAACTGCTTAATTACAATGTCCATCTCGCCTTCGGCACGATCCACATTGACAGCTAGATATTCACCGGCACTTCGTAGGATCACGAGTGCTGCCATATCCTCATCAGCACTGCCCGCATAGACGCTGCTGCGACCAATGATGCGGTTGTATTTCAGGAGTTCAGACAGTTCCCGCACAGGAAGCATCATGTCGCGCCATTGAATTGTTTGATTGCCCTCAGCATCGGTGTCGATTTGATCCTTAGGGATATCAAACATGTCTTCCACACCATCAAGGGGGAAGGCGATGCGAGCGCGGTTACTAATGCATTGCAGTGCTTTCGTGATACTCAGGGTTAGGGGTAGGCGAATCGTAAAGGTGGTACCTTTGCCAATCTCCGAATCGATGACGACAGTGCCTCGCAGCTCCTGGAGGCGAGTGCGCACTACGTCCATGCCCACACCACGACCAGCGAAGGCATCAGCTTGGGAGCGGGTGGAGAAGCCTGCATGGAACAGGAAGTCGTAAAGCTGGGAAACGCCTAGTTGGTCTGCATCCTCAGAGCGAACTAGGCCTTTCTCAATGGCCTTTCGCTTAATTTGTTCAGGGTCAATGCCCGCGCCATCATCCGCAACGGAAATAACAGTTTGGTTGCCTTGGTAAAAGGCCTGGAGGCGAATGGCACCATCTGCAGATTTACCATTCATAATCCGCTCTTCCTGGGTCTCGATGCCGTGGGTGACGGCATTGTTAATCAGGTGGGTGAGGGGGTCATGGAGCTGCTCAATCAACATTTTGTCGATCAAGGTATCTCGGCCTTCAATCGTCAGGCGAGCTGACTTGCCGCACTTGTGGGCGATGTCGCGCACGGCCCGAGGCAGACGATCCGCTGTTTGGGCGAAGGGCACCATGCGAGAGCGATTGACCTCTTCCTGCAACTGGCTTGTGGTCTGGCGGAAGTTGCGGGTGTCTTGGTCGAGGGATTCGTTAATGAGGAAGTCGATGTCAGAGGCCGACTCTCGCACGCGGACAATCAGTTCAATGATGTCCTGGGAGAGGGTGTGGAAGCCGGTGAACTTATCCAGTTCCAGATCGTCAAGATCGCCGACTGCACTCTCACTGTCTGGATTACTGGCGCTGAGATTGAGACCATTGGAGCCTGCTGTCACGGTTTCCGCGCCCATGACTTTGCGGCGACTGTTGAGCAGGGCGTTCTCTAGTAAAGACCGTTCGTACAGATCCTGAAGCTTTTGCCCCACGTCACTCAGCTTTTGAGTGTGATCGGTGAGCTTCTCCAGGGACTGTTTGAGGCGGTCTTGGTCTCCCTCCAGGGAGTTCCGGTTGACCACCATTTCACCCACGAGGTTGTTAAAGTTGTCGAGGGTTTTAATGGGAACGCGCATGCTCTGTTCCCGCAGGCGCTGGGAGCGACTGCGAGTCTTCGCTGGGGGAGCGGCGGCGGCATTGCCCCGGCTGGCTGGGCTAGCAGGTCCTGCTAAGGATTCGGTGCCTTGGAGCAGCTTCTCCATGTCGGAGAAGTCATCGCTCTTATTTGAAGGGGCTGGGCTGGGAACTGCTGCTGGTGCATCCCCTAGGAGACTGTCGAGATCGTCGAAGTCGTCATCCAAAGCCGGGGTGCTAGTTAAGGCAGGACCTTCGCTTGAAGCCATCTCATCGAGGAGGCTATCCAGATTACCCAGGGCTTGGTTTTGAGAGAGGTCGACTTCGGTAGAGTCGAGGAACTCGTCCAGCTCGTTCATGCCTGCTTCGCCGACACTAGCCTCCAGGCTATTGAGTAATTCGTCCGCATCGAGGTTGGATGAATCTGCCCCAGTACCTGAGCCGTCTACCAGATCGCTCTCAAGTTCGGCATCGAGTTCGGCTGCGAAGTCCGCAATGTCGATCAGACCATCATCGCTGGCCAAAACGTCGTCAGAGGCATCTGAACTCTCAGAAAGTTCATCTAGATTTTCGAGTTCGCCCAGGTCTTCTAGCCCATCGAAGTCCTCTAGCCCAAGGCTACTTGCTCCTACAGCATCGATGCTTTCGCCACTGTCGATGTCTTCTGCAGGAGGCTGTTGCTCAGCTTCAGCTTCTTCTGAGACCCAGGTATCCGCTTCGGTAAGCTCTTCATCTAGGGCTGCTGAGAAGTCTCCCCGGGTATCCATCTCTGGAGTGGCATCGGCGATCGCTGTTTCACCTGACGCCTCATTTTCTAGGAGATCGTCTAGCATCGAGCCGTCGTCTTCTCTGGAGCTATCGCCCAGCTCTGCTGCGAAATCCATCTCTAGTGCAACATCAGGCAGAGCATTGTCAGCCGCAGCTGTGTTGGTTTCGCCCAAGTCAACTTCATTCAAATCATCCAGACCTAGCAAATCCTCGCTGAGATTGCTCGACAGCTCATCAGCTTGGTCGTCTGCAAAGCTAGAAATTGATGCATCTTCTAAACCTAGGGCATCTAACTCGGCATCCAGGTTGTCCAACTCGGAAGCTGCGTTTGCAGGAGCACCATTATCTTTGGTCGCTTCACTTTCAAAGTTGAGGGAAAGCTCATCGCTGGAATCGCCGAAGAGATCATCAAAGTCCGCATCTGCTTGGGACTCACTCTCGCTACTGGCTGCGATCGCATCTGAGGACCCTAACAAATCATCGCCCAAGAGCGGATCTGCCAACAGGTTATCCAATGCTGCTGCATCGTCTTGGCTAGAGTTTCCATCTCCTAGAGATGACTCCAGACCATTGAGCTCATCCAGATCAAAATCCTCTAACTCCAAAGCAGAGGAACTCTCCCCCCGGGGGACTGCTGCTTCTTGATCCCAAGCCAAGCTGTCCTCGGCTGAGAGGGGGTTCTCATCAAAGAGATTCGCTAGGGCATCCAGGCCGTCAATACCACCGCCACTGACTTCCGCCGTCTGAGGAATAGATGTTTCGGTGTTACCGCCGTCATCATTGTCTAGATTGGTCAGGTCATCAATGTCATCCCAAGACAGCTCATCTAGGCTGTTACTGGCTGTCGAATTGTCGCCTGCACCGAGATCTAAATCTGGTAATTCTGCGCTCTCGCCCGCAGCCCCGGCCTCTGTCACAGCATTGGTTGCAGTGGCGCTATCCACCTGGGCTTGGAGCTCTTGGTCCAAGTTGTCGAAGGTGGGCTCTACATCGCCCCAGACCTCTGCCGCTGAGGCATCGGTCATGTTGTCCATTGTTTCTCGGACTTCACCCACGAGACGTTTGATGCCCAAGACGCCTTTGAGCAGCTTAGCTTCAATCTCCCGGCTGGTGTTGACCGGATTGGCCTTCATGAACTTGAGGCTGCTTTCTAAGCGGTAGGCAACCTTCTGGATGCCATCCAATTCCAGCATTGCAGCGCCACCCTTAATGGAGTGGGCAGCACGATAGAGCTCGTTGATACGCTCTTCGTCCGCTAGGGCACTTTCCAGGTCATCCATGCCTGGCTCAAGGAGTTCAAGGTACTCCTGGGTTTCCTCAAGGAAGTACCCAATAATTCGCTGCCGCTGTTCTGGCTCCATGGGGCTGCTTGCCTTATCGCTGAACTGCTTGTGTGCTAACTGATGATGCGGTGCTAGCTGAGGCTCGGGTTATTAAACCCTAGGCTCGGCCATGCTGTGATTAACATTCCCTGAGAGACTGTCAAAACCGACGCTTTGACTCGACGTTGGTGCTCAAACAGGCTTACATGTCGTCGGACTCTTCCACGCGGAATCGTTCCACAGAGGTCTGTAGGTCGCTGGCGACACCCACCAAGTTGTGGAGCGACCTAGAGACGCGCTGGGCTTCCTGGGACGTTTCCTGAGCCGTCAATTCCACCGACTGCATCACCTGGGCGACCTGACGAGAAGTCTCGGTCTGCTCGACGGTATCCGCCGTAATCGAACGCACCAGTTGGTCAATGCGGTTGGACACCTGAATGATGTCATCCAGGGAGCGCTTAGCTTGCTCAGCCAGCTTCGTACCGGTAATAACCTGCTGGGTGCCTTCTTCCATGGCCACCATCACAGAGCCCGTCTCTCCTTGAATCTGGAGCACGATTTGCTCAATTTCCTTCGAGGACTTAGCAGCTCGGTCAGCTAGCTGACGCACCTCGTCCGCCACAATGGCGAAGCCACGACCGGCATCACCGGCTCGGGCTGCCTCAATCGAAGCGTTCAGGGCCAGCAAGTTGGTACGAGACGCAATCTGGGAAATCAAGGCAACAATCTTGGAAATCTCCTGGGAGGATTCCGCCAAGCGCTTCACCTTGCGAGTGGTCTCTGCCACCGTCTCGCGAATTTGCAGAATACCGGCCACCGTCTTCTCCACGGCCTCGCCGCCCTTAAGCGCCGTTGCCGACGCAGTACGGGCCACTTCCTCAGCTTCGCGAGCACTGTCTGCCACACGCTGAATCGAGTCGGTCATAATCTGAACCGAGTTCAGCGTCACAGCTAGCTCTTCCGCCTGGCGCAAGGCATCTGAAGACAAGCTGCGGGCAAAGGTCTCGTTATCGGACGAAGCCTTGTTCACCTGGGTCGCAGCAGTCTTCACCTGCAATACAATCTCTCGCAGGTTTTGAATGGTGAGGTTGAAGGAGTCAGCAACGGCACCCAGTACGTCAGCCGTCACCTCGGCCTGCACGGTCAGGTCACCGCGAGCCGCGCCTTCCACATCGTCCAGGAGGCGAATCACCTGGCGTTGCAGGTCTTCCTTCTGCTGCTCTTGCTCTTCGGCTTTGCGTTGTGCTTCCTTGGTCGTTGCCAGAATCACCCGCGACATGTTGTTGAAGCTGGCGGAGAGCTGGCCCAACTCGTCCTCGGAATAGATTGTGGCTTGGGTGTTGAAGTTACCCTGAACCACCTTGGAGAACTGGGTTTGCAAATCTTCTGTGCTGCGGCGCACTTGACGGCGAATGACTTCGCCCATGACGCCGGCGCCCATAAAGCCGCCGATACCGCCTGCAAGGGCTAAGGCGAAAGGCGCAATCTTAGCTCGCTCTTCCACATCGGGAACTGCAGCGCTGAAGGCCACGTTGGTGCCTAGAACACCCACGACTGCAGCAAGGCCAGCAGCGCCTGCTAGGACCGTACGCTTGGTGCCAAAGGAAGCATTCTCCAGAGGCGCTAAGGCCCCTTGACCCACTGCCACAGCAGGCTCAATCTCAGCCCCCTCTCCTGGGGCAAAAGAAGGGACATTCTCTTCACCCCAAACTGAGTCTGAAGTGGCGTTGCTGTCTTCCGTGCCAATGGTGAAGCTACTTAGATCATCACCGCCAGTGATCTCACCTGTGGGCATGTCGAAGCCGCTACTAGGGGCTGGACTGGTGAAACCAATGGAGTCTTCTGCTAGGTCAAAGTCCGACAACCCGCCAAAGTCATCGAAGGCATCAAATTCATTGAGAAAGTCCGAATCGGTGCGGCCACCAGGGTTACCCCCAGTGGAGTCACCTCCGGTCATTTCTGGCGCTGTAAAGTCAGCTCCGTCCGGCATTGCATCGGTAATAGGATT
The DNA here is from genome assembly GCA_938002085.1 of uncultured Pseudanabaenaceae cyanobacterium. Lineage (GTDB taxonomy): Bacteria > Cyanobacteriota > Cyanobacteriia > PCC-9006 > JAAUQQ01 > JAAUQQ01. The sequence continues at coordinate 2,600 of CALLAT010000052.1, read as the reverse complement.
GGAGTCGGTTTGAGGAGGCGCTTCGATGGAAGGTAAGCCACCAGCAAAGGTTTCGAATTCGTTATCGCCCGCTAAGTCCAGGTCTACTGTCGTAGGACGATGCTCCACAGGAACATCTGCTGCTGGGGCATCATTAAAAGCTAAGTCAGGTGCACTATCGAGTCCGTCTGTATTTAGCCCCGCTTCATCCATGGAAAACATGTCGAAGGTTTCCCCTTGGGAGGCTTCTTCCATTTCGTGGGAGCCGCTGGGGTCAAATGAGTCGAGGTTGGTGGCATCCACAAACAATGTTGCTTCTGGTGCATCAGCGCTATTTTCAGGCGCTGCCGCCATGGGAGGAGCATCCTGCTCTTCCTGTCCGAATACTCCTGAGACTGGGCTGTTGTCCTCAAAGTCTAGACCGCCATTTAGGTCCAGATCGCCGAGGCCATCATCGTTGAAGTTGTTGTCATCGAAGGTCTCGAATGCAGCTTGCTCAGCGGCGGCAGCTTCAGGCTGAGCTGGCTCAAACGCTACATCTGCATCGGATGATTCAAACAAGTTATTGCCTGCATCAGCGCTATCGAGTTCAGGGATAGCCGAGCCTAAGGAGTCGTTTTCATTCTCCAGAGAGAACAGGTCCTCTTCCTCGCCAGCGACATTGCCAAACATGGCGCTGTCGTCAATTTCAGGGAAGGCAGGATCAGGAGTCGCAAAGGGGTCATTAGTGGCGACTGGAGTACTGTCATCCGCAGCTACGCCAAAGTCTAATTCTGCATCGCCTTCGAAGCTATCGCCGAAGGGGTTTGATGCCATGGAATCCTCATCTAGGGGCAAATCTTCACCGGAGTCGAGGGCGATCGCTTCCCCCGAATCATCTGCAGGAGCTGCAAAATCAAACTCATTGCCTAAATCGGAACCGAGGAAATCACCTCCGCCCAAGTCTCCACCAATGGGAGCTTCACCGGATCCCATCATCATGGGAGCATCATCGTCTTCATCAACCGGAGGTGCAAAATCTAAATTGGCCTCTCCATTCAAACTGACGTCAGTTGCGTCAAAGTCACTAGAGGAGAAACCATTCGAGGAGACTGCATCATCGGCGGGGGCAGTACCCTGAAAATCAGCATTATCAAAGCTGATGTCATCAAAGCTAATGTCATCATTTAAGTCAGTGCTACCCGCGAATCCGTTGCCATCTCCGCTATCTGCAGCAAAGTCATTGGCCCATTGGGGCTCACTGTCCTCAATCGGTCGTTCCTGGACTGCGACATTACTGCCCAGGTCACTACCGCCAAACTCGCGACAGGTTTGGGCACCTTGATTGGCGTAATCAATGAAGGAAGGATCTTGAGTCAACCCAGCTACAGCTTCATAGTCCCCTAGGGCCGTGCTGTAATCCTGGAGCCCGTAGCAGTAGATATGTCCCCGAAGGAGGCGTATCTTCGGATCCTCTGGGGTCGACTCCATCAGTGGGTCAATAAGTCCCGCTGCTTCGTCATATTTACCTTGCATGTAGGCTAATTCAGCCTGCTTATAGGACATCGTTTGTTCTCCTCAACTTCCCTCAAGCCCAAAAATCTGCCTAACCTAACCTGATGCTCTTATTCCATCGCTAACCGGCCGATTGTTGAGGTCATCACATCCCCCACCTTGCGGAGTTCAAAATAGCGGCCTGATCCAAAAGCCGCAATCGTTTCTCCTCGTCATCTTCTTGGAGCACCCACTCTCCCCGGATGAAAGGGGCGATATTGGCAGGCACGTTTTGAGGGGGCTTTAGCTCCTCAGGACTAAGCCATTCCATGCCGATCACCCGGTCCACTACGAGACCGAGCATGGCATCTTGCTCTTCAATGGCGATGACATGGAGCTCGGGACGATCGGTATTGAGAGAAGTGTTGTCTCCCAAGAACTGACCTAAATCTGCGACCCAAATCACCCGGCCTCGAGCGTTGAGCGTGCCGAGTAACAGGGGAGAAACATTGGGAATCGGCGTGATCCGTTCTGGGGATTGGAATAATGCCTCCCGGATACCAATGGCGGGTAAGGCAAATTCTTCGCCCGATGGCACATAGAACCGCAGGTGTAATTCACCTTCTGGCGTTTCCAGTTCCTGGATCTCGGAGACCTGGTCTGAGCCAGTTAAAAAATCGGGGTTGCGGTTGCTGACCATAATGCTTTTCTTTTAGCCCCGCAGTAGCTGCTTGACTGTGCCTACGAGTTCCGTAGGCTGGAAGGGCTTTGCAATATACGCATCTGCACCCTGCTTAATGCCCCAATAACGGTCAAACTCCTCTCCCTTGGAGGAACACATCACCACAGGAACGGCCTGGGTAATGGGATCGTTTTTGAGACGGCGACAAAGTTCATACCCGTTCATACGGGGCATGACGATATCTAATATGACGATGTCAGGGGGATGGGTTTGAATATGCTCAAGGGCCTCAACTCCGTCAGTGGCGACTGAAACGTCAAGACCACTGCCGCGAAGGAGGTCTGTAATCATCTCCCGCTGAGCAGGGCTATCTTCAACCACCAAGACTGTACTCATTGTGGACCTTTGAGATTTTCCCGTTTGGAGAGTAGCTAACATTTGCGGGAAGGCAGGTTAGAAACAACTG
>CALLAT010000051.1 GCA_938002085.1 uncultured Pseudanabaenaceae cyanobacterium | reverse complement strand
ATTTGGGGAGGAGCAGGGATATCTTTGTCACTGGGCATGCTGTTTCCTGGTGCTTCCTCAAAACCTCCAAAGTCCCCAAAGTCATCTTCCTCCTCTCCACCTTCAGCAATGGCACCTTCGCCTATAGAGCCCAGTCCTGACTGCACAGATTTGGCCCCCATTTGCACAAGGTCTTGAGTTTGGGGAGTGGCTTGTCTACTCATTTGGGGAGGAGCAGGGATATCTTTGTCACTGGGCATGCTGTTTCCTGGTGCCTCGTCAAAGCCTTCGTCTGTTTCTTCTTCAAGAATAGGTGCACCTCCTGGTGCTACTGATGCTGCTTTCTTGGTAAATGGATCCAATTCTTTCACAGATGGAGTTGCTTGTCGCGACAACGGGGTCGGCATTGGCGTCGAACCTAAACTGCCGAACTCAAAATCGTCGTTACCAAGATCTAAGTCAGAAGCATCGCTCATAGCGGAGGATGGATCTTGCTTTGTGACCAGAACTTGGAGCGGAGGTTGGGGTTCTGAGACGTCACGGAATGCTTCAAATTCGTCATCGTCGTCGTCGTCATCATCATCTATCAAACTACTGGTTGATCTTGAGCCATAATTTCCAATGGAACTTCCAGCAGCTGACGCTGAGAGCGTTCGTGTCACAGACTTTCTAGTTGCGGCAAATAGCTCCATGCTCTCCTTTTGAGCCAAGGCAGGTGGATTCATCGTAGGTACGGGGTCATCAACTCCTTCTTCTCCTTCTTGAATTGTGGCACTGACATTTACGTTCACCTGCCGCACGGCTGGCTGCAGGTCCACCGCAGCAGGCGTGGCCCGGCGGGTAAGATCTGGTGGGGCTGCTTCAGTGCTATTGGTAGCTGGAGCGAACGCGGGCAAAGGCGGCAATGCAGCTGGCGCTTCCGCCAATGTATCAAATGCCGAGAAGGGGTCGGGAGATGCGGTTGACGAAGAGGAGGAGTTGTCCTCACTTTGTGCGGGAGGATCGGGTCGGAAGCTCTGGGTTGAACTCGGTGGGTCTGGGCGGAGTCCTGCAGGTTCTGAAACTTGCATGTCGGGGCTAGCAAAATCACCAAAGGCGTCACCTTCGTCTTCCTCTTCAATGATAGCGCTATTCATCGGGGCAGCTGATGCCTTGTGGGGTGATGGGGCCAAATCAGTTGCAGCTGGAGTTGCAGTGCGTGAAAGCACAGCTGGAGGCGGCACAGTATTTGCTCCTCCAGAAAAATCACCGAAATCATCCTCGTCTTCGTGTATTGTGGCAGTCTCAGGAATCGCCATCGTTTTCCCTGTGATTGGCTGTAAATCCTGTGCAGCAGGCGTAGCCTGTCTCGAAAGTTGCACCGGTTGTGGAATTGGAACGTTCCCAAAGCTAGGCTGCATCTCGTCCAAAGATTCTCCAACAGTCGTAAGCGCACCAGAAATTGGGCCATGAGGCACGTAGTGCTGTCCTGGTAGATGAGGCTTTAGATCTTGTGGCATGGTGTCGTCGCCCTTTCTTGGCATTGTTGGGTGAGGACTTTCATGAAACGCATCTGCTGTGGATCCAATGGGAGCTCCAACCGGGGCACCATAAAAATTATCTGCTTCTACGAACGTATCGGATGACTCGCCCACAGTTGACAGACCACCAGGAGTCAACCTCGCATTTGGTCCGTGGGGAACATAGTGCTGCCCTTGTGCATGAGGGTTCAGCTCAAGAGGCATAGACGCAGAAAAAGGGTCAGGCTCTGATGCTGGGTTCAGATTTGGAACCTTTGGGACACACTTCGGTGCTCCTTCAAAATTACCAAAGTCATCGTCTTCTTCGCCAATGCCTGGCTCTTCCAGCGTCTGCAACCCTCCTGGAGTATGGGTAGAATTTTTCTTGTGTGGCACATAATGAGCCCCAGGCATATGTGGGGTCAGATCCTGTGGCACTGTTTCAGAACCGGCACCCAAGGACAGTGCCTCATTCAATACAGCCGGTTTGGTAGAGCTATCGAACGAACTGTTGGTCCCCGATGCTGCATCCAATCCAGCAAAGGGGTCTTTGTTGTGATCGTTTTCTTCATCCGAATCGGAAAACTCTGGCAACTGCCGCAAACTGTTGCGTCGCACGTGTTCAACATATTTTGACTTTCCTGGCATGGCTGGCATTAAATCCTTCGGTACCATGTCATCCTCCGGCGGCCCCAAGCTTTTGCTGGACCGACGTCGACCAAAACCTCGGATTCGTCGCTGTTTACTTGGCGTGTTGTCACCCTGCGTAAAACTTCCAAAAGACATATCGTTTTGATCTTCTGTGGAGACTGTATCCGTTGACTGTGCGGCTAGATCCCCAGGAATATCCGTATCGACTGGCGAGGTGAGGCTTGCTAGAGGCGCATCTTGTGATGGACCCAAAGTATCCATCGCTGACATGTTAGTAGCGGCGCTCTCTGTAGTCCCAGGAAACGAAAGGCTTGGCTGAATGGAAAGGGGGACTGGAGAGGATGCTCCAAGTCCACGGTCTGATTGGGGTTGCAGCATATTACCCAAAGGTGGTAAAGGCGCATCTTGAACTCCTCCCAATGCATCCAACGCGTCCATACCTTGCAAAGAATCGGTGGCATTCTGCAGCGGTGCATCACTAAACGCTCCAAAAGCATCATTAGCAGCAGGTTCCGTCGCAGCAGGAGCATCGATAAATCCCCCAAAGTCATCGTCATCGTCATCCTTATCAATGTTAGCAGGAGCATCGTTAAAGCCCCCAAAGTCGTCGTCGTCATCATTATCGACGTTAGCAGCCGCAGGCTCTGTCGCAGCAGGAGCATCGGTAAAGCCCCCAAAGTCATCATGGTCATCCTTAATAATGTTAGCAGGAGCATCGGTAAAGCCCCCAAAGTCGTCGTCGTCATTATCATCAGCAGCGGTAGGAGCATCCGTAAAGCCCCCAAAGTCGTCGTCATCATTATCATCATCAGCTGCAGTACCACCCATGGCTGGCAAAGGAGCAGCTGTGGAAGCTCCAAAGGCATCCAAGGCCGCCATTCCTGTGAGAGGCATTGCTATTGTTGTTGCTGTTGTTGTTGTTGTTGTTGTTGGTACGGCAACTGTCGTCATGGCGGACAAGGGAGCATTTTCCGCACCCCCCAACGCATCCAGGGCCGCCATTCCCGAGGCAGTCGTAGCGGGTTGAAATCCACCAAAGGCATTGGCAAT
>CALLAT010000050.1 GCA_938002085.1 uncultured Pseudanabaenaceae cyanobacterium | reverse complement strand
ATGCAGAACATAGCGAAAAATCATGCCTGGCACATTTTCGGTCATGTGCTGGAATTGGGCTTGCTTTTCTTGGAGCGCTAGCTCTGCTGACTTACGAGCAGTGATATCCGTACTAGAGCCAATCAAACGAATTGCTTGTCCGGCCTCATCGCGTAGGGCCTGACCCCGATCTAAGACCCAAAGATAAGAACCATCCTTACATCGAGCCCGATATTCACATTCAAAAAGCTCTGTTTCTCTTGCCAAGTGGGCAGATAGCACTGCGAGCACACGATCATAATCCTCTGGATGAATTCGACTGAGACATTCCTCTGGTGAGTTGCCAATTTCTTCATCCCGAAACCCACGTATTTCTTTCCAGCGACTAGAGAAGAACTTGATATTACTCTTTAAGTCCCAGTCCCAAATTCCATCTTTTGATCCGCTGAATGCCAGTTTCCAGCGCTCCTCAACGGCTGGGGGGGCGTTCGTCCGTTCCGTTGCGATCGCGTTGATTCTCCTGAGAAGGCTTTCATAGCTGATCAGTCCCGCCAAGCAATCCTGCTCATCCAGAATCGGTAAGTGCCTGATTTGGTGCTGTTCAAAGAGATCAAGCAGCGAAGGTAAGTCAGTTAATGCTGATTCTTTTGCAGTTATAGGCTTGTGCGTGATGACTTCTCGTAGGGTTAGCTGCTCGATGGGAAGCTGCTGCGCTGCGAAGCTCAGCAGATCTTTCGCTGTTAAGAGACCTACAATTTTTTTCTGATCTACAACAATCACACAGTCTGTAGAAGCAATGTCGTGGTGTTCTGGAGCAACCCTATTGTTTGACTCGCCAGGATTGCTTTTTCTTCCCATGACAACCATGGCTTCAAGAACTTTGGTGTCTAGAGAAACGCTCATTGGATTTCTAAACACTACTCTCTTAAATTGCTCGACAATGTCTGTTGCCATGGAAGAAGTAAGCCAAATTTGATTTTCGGGTTACCTAGCTGGCTTCATTATCAAGCAAAGAAAGAATAGCAGGGGCAATCAATGCTCAAATGTTGCAATAAGGACATATTTATGTGAGAACTAGGCTTTGATTCCACAATTTTGAGCTTTTGAGGCTGAATTTATGGGGTTCTCCTGGATTTAGTGAGAAATGGGTGGGAGATCAGCAAATTTTCGAGGATTACGATCCTTGGGATCCTATTAAAATGCTCGCATCAAACCAATGCGAGCCATCCCTGGAGAACTATTTAGGTTGCGGAATGTCGTGGAATTGCAGCCAGTGATTCAGGCTGCGGATGGTGTGAAGGGAGCTCGGTGGCGTGGGCTAGAGTAGGTGGACTGTGATGAAGCAAAATTAGGTTCGGTGCAGGATATTTTCGCTTTATTGTCAGGCCAGAGAAGCTATTCAAACAATTGTTCAGGATTAGTGGTGACAGGGCGATCGCTCGTAATAAAACCGGCTGGGCGCATGATACAGAACCCAACTGGACGAACATCCTTGGGGAAACTTACCAAAGCGATGACTAATGGAGTCATATCGTTCTGAAGAGCGGCACTGTAGATTATCCACATCATTTAAAGCAATCTGGTCTGGCAATTCACGATTGCTCAGCAGAAGGCTACTCCAGCTCTTTTGAGAGTTCGTTGTTTGCTTTAAAAACCAGGTTCGAAGCAAAGTGAGATCTTCTGGGCGACATTCCTCTGTCCCACGGGCCATGACTGCTAAGTCGGGCGTTTCATTGAGGCGGAGGCGAATCCAAACATCTGTTGCTTCTGCAAAAGAATACCCACCTCCAATAATTTGGTCTCCCTCAGAAAACAAATGCTTCACTCTCCCCTGATGACTCAATCCTTGAGTGCTTATCGGCAGGGGGATTTCGCTAAAGTAAGCCAGGAGGAAGAGGAGGAAGAGATTCGCTGGAATGCCGACTAGCACTGCGAGTACGGCGAGGATTCGAAGAACGTACAGTTTCATAAAGGCTGTTATCCACTGATTTTTTTGAGTTGGCTGGTGAGGGGGTAGAGGGTTTGCCCCAGGTAGGTGCGGGGCAGGGGCTTGGTGGTGCCGTATTGCGCGGGCCAGTGTTGGCCGGGGAGGTGCATGGTTTTGAACAGCCAGTCGAAGAGGATGGTGTGGGCGGAGTAGTTGGTGTCGATCGCGGGCTTTTCAGAACTGTGGTGCCAGTGGTGGAATTGAGGGGTGACGATGATGTATTTGAGGAAGCCGAAGGGGAGGTCGAGGTTGCAGTGGATGAGGACGGCTTGGAGGGCGGCGATCGCCACATAAGCCCCTAAAGCACTTTCGCTCGCGCCCAGCAAATAAAGCGGCAGCATGACCATGGCCCGCTCGGAGAAGACTTGGATGAAGTGGCCCCGTGATCCGGCAAGCCAGTCTAGATCTTCGACGGAGTGGTGGACGGCATGGACGGGCCAGAGCAGTTTGACTTCGTGGTAGAGGCGATGCTCCCAGTAGAGGACGAAGTCGGCAGAAAGGATAATGAGTAGAACTTGGAAGAGAATTGGGGTTGCTTGGATTGAGGCTTGGAGGTCGGGGTTGACGGCCCAGTGGAAGCGGTGGGCGCTGTGGTTGGCGTAGATGACGATCGCGGAAATCGCTAAGTGATTAAAGCAAAAGTAGGCGAGGTCCAGGCTCCATTCTTTGCGGAGGATGACTTGGTTTTTATATTTGGGGAATAGCTTTTCCAGGGTCATGAAGATGAAGGCTGACCCGAGGAAGGCGAGGATGAGCCAGTCGAGGCCGAGGGAGAGGCGGTGGGCTTCGATGCCTTGGATGGGGACGGTGTGGCCGCCGATGGCGAAGGCGATCGCGGTCAGAAAAATACCGGCCAGCCCCAGGGTGCGGTAGCGCTTGAAGATGAAGGTCAGGACGCCGAAGAAGAGGGAGAAATACATGCCGTATTTCAAGACGCCTTGGAGGAAGGCAGCGTCGTAGACTTGGCGGAGTTCGGCGGTGGTGAGGTAGGTGGGAAATTGGTAAGCCAGGACGGAGAGGAGGCTTAGGGCGCCGAGGAAGGCTGAGCAGTAGCCGCTGATTTTACCTTCGCCGAGGCGGAATTGGCGATCGCGATCTAGCTCGACTTGGCGAGCCTGGTATTCGTACTCTTGAGCCTCGTTGTCTTGAGTCATGGTGCGTCTGCTGTCCGATTGAAATTTCTAGTCCAAGCTGAATTTCGCTGAATCAATGGGAGATACAAGACTCAGCTCTTGTTTTAAGGGCAGGTTTCTACTTCTACGATTCAGTTTGTGCCAGAAATGCAGGTGACAGAGCTGGGGCAATGGCTTCAGCATGGCTGGGGAAGGCCAGCTAACGCTTTATTTGAGGCTAATTTTGAGGCCCATGTCTTTCATTTTTAGAAGGGCTTCGGCGTTGCCACGGGCGTCATCGACGGGGTGGTGGGTATGTTTGGTTTCTCGTAGGTGCTTAAAGCTGGTGAAGGTGTCTTTTTCCATCCCTTTGTAGAGTGAGCCCAGGTTGGTTGAGCTGAAGCCGAAGGGGTTTTCGTTGAGGAAGTGGTGGAAGTACCAGTTGATAAATTGCCAATCAAATCCGTTGTTGTCGGAGATAAATAGGAGTCGCCCTCGGCTGTTGGATTGAAGCCATTTTTTGAACTGTTCCATGACCGGTTTGGGCTCTGGAAAGGCTAGGCAGTCTTGACGGGAGAATCCGCTGACGGTGAGGGCTTCGGGAATGAATTTTTCTGAGATGGGTTTGAGTTGACCGTAGAAGGTTCGATCTAGGTCAGGCTCTACGATGATGGCACCGAAACAGATCATTGAGTAGTCACCTGGGATTGGACCGTCGGATTCGATGTCAACCATTACGTAAGTCATTGCCCTTGCCCCCGCATAGTTGAATCTGAGACAACTTTATTTATGACTAGTGATAAGGTCTCGTCAAATTCATTAAAATCTGAAGAGAATTCCCTTAATCCGAGGTTCTCAAAACTGGTCTTGATATATGAAAATTCGCTGCCGTTCATCATCAATTCCATAATCAAGAGCAAGCTGATGAAAATCTATGTCCTTATTTGTCACTGATTCTGCGTAGACTTGAAATAATCCTGTAATACTAGAACATACCTGTTTATAGTCAGGTTTTCCCTCTAGACTCACCTCGACGATAGGAGAGCTTTCTAATGGTGACTCACCTCCAAAAATTCCATATGCTAGATATTCCGAAAAGCCAAATATAGGGAAGAAGCGAGGATCATAACCGTACTGTGAAAAGTAGGACTTGTATATTCCCATAGCATCTTGTAAAGAGAGAAAGCTCAATCCCTCTTCTAGTGGAACAGGTATTCCTGAGTCAAAGAGAGCACAGTAATATTCTGGAGATTCCCAATCTTTGTCGGCATTATCGTATGAGCCGATAGGGAAACAGCCATTGGCATATCTGTATAGCTCAACAACTTCCTTGGATAAATGGTAAGGATAGTCTTTGACTATTGTCTGAATTTCTTCAAGGCTAAGGGGAAGTCTATTGAAATTTGCCAACTTATGTTTAACATCGGTCGGTTTTTCTCTGAATTCTTCCAAGGTACAAATTCCCTCCCTCAGAAAATCCTGGACTAGGCTTCTAGATTTTCTTCTCTCCATTGCAATCCCAATTTTCTGGATTGCATTTGCCATCAGTGACATGTTAAAGATCTCCTAACTCCAGTCTTGCGATAGTGAAAATCATGCCTTCTGTGAATCGCTAAGAGCCGCCTGAATTACTTCCTCACCCACACCATGACGCTTGAGATTTTCAATCAGAGCAACAACGGTGTCATTCTCAAGACGTTCCATATCGACCCTAAGACCCTGACCAATATAGCTACGCGCCAATGGCTGATAGCCCGAAAACCCTAGCGCTGGTGCAATACGCTTCAGATCTTCGATCACATCTTGAGGCATACTGATCGTCATCGTAGTCATGGGGCGATTCTCCGGAGCTTGGCTTCGCCAATCGCGCTTAAGCCGCTTTTTGAGAGATTCAGCTTTCATAGAATTGACGTTCCTGACGAGTGGCCTTTCGAGCCGAGATGATGCGAATATTGTCGTCTTCTCATTCAACGTATACAACGTAGAAGTAGATTCAGATTTAGCTCTTATCAAACTGCCTAAGAAAGGCTGATTGCTCTTTCACTTTTCTATAATCATTCGAAGTGAGCTTGTACCACGCGAACCAAGTTCCACACATCAACAGAGTGCAAAGCAGGCTCCCCCAGAAGAAAGCTCTGATTTTTAGAGAGAGTCCGGGAAGCTGAGTCCAAATAAAGAGATTAAGAGTCAGTAGTATTAAAGCTGAATTCAATGCCCATCCACGACATATCCTAATCCGACTGCGCCCGTATTCTAATAAATCTACCAGTCGGCTTTCTTTAAGATATAGGGTGCGTCTATCTTCGTAGTACTCATCTTTTTCTCTGTAATAGCGACAAAATATTTTTCTTGACCATATTCGTTCAAAGATGACATCAGCGAGCCGGTCAATCACAATACCGAGAACATATGTGATTGAAAGGAACGGTATTAGAGTTGTTAAAGATGAAAGCTGGTCAATGTTCGCATGAGCAAAGCCAAAAATACTAATTACAAGTAAATATATCCAGATGATTGCCCCCATTCCAATGACAATCAACTCAACGAAAAGTTCTGTTGTACTCATTGCTCCGATCAATCTCTATTTGAATCCAATCACGCTGAAGTTAGCTTGCTTGCCCAAACTGCACCGCCATAAACACAAACCTTGCCACAAACACCCCAGCAATAATCCAAGTCGCCAACGGCACCTCCCGCCCCTTCCCCTGAAACGCCTTCACCAACGGATAGGCAATAAACCCAATCGATAGCCCCTCCGCAATCGAATAAGTCAGCGGAATCATAAACAACACCAAAAACGCTGGAATCGCCTCCGCCATATCCTGCCAGCGAATCGACAACACATTACTCATCATCATCACCCCCACTAGGACCAACGCCGGAGCCGTGGCATAGGCCGGAATCGCCTGGAACACCGGAATAAAGAACACCGACAGCAACAGCAACAGCCCGCAAACCACCGCCGTAAAGCCCGTCCGTCCACCCTCCGCAATGCCCGCCGCCGACTCCACAAAGGTCGTCACCGAAGAAGTGCCAAACAGCGCCCCCGCCGTAGTTGCTACAGCATCCGATAGCAACGCCCGATTCGCCCGAGGCAACTCCCCATCCTCGCCGATATAGCCCGCGCGCTTGCCCACCCCCGCCAGCGTCCCGATGGTGTCGAACAGATCCACAAACAGAAAGACAAACAGCGCCGTAATGAAATTGACAACATTGCTGCTATTCAGCCCCGCCAATCCCGCCACGCCTTGACCAAAGAGATTGCTGGGCCAAGCGGGAATTTGGGCAATGCCCGTGGGGGCCGGGCTAATGCCGAGAATCCAGCCCAGGATTGCCGTGGCCAAAATGCCCCAGAGCAATGCGCCCTTGGTTTTGCGCACCAGGAAGGCAGCGGTGATGATTAGGCCTGCGATCGCCATCAAAGCCGTCGGCTGCAATAAACTGCCAAAGGCCGTTTTCGTCACCGGATTCGCCACAATCAGCCCCGCCCCACCCGTCGCCGGATCTCCCGACAGACCAATATAGGCAATAAACAAACCAATACCCGCCCCCGTGGCACTCTTCAGCCCATCAGGAATCGCCTTAATAATCTGCCGCCGCACATCCGTCAGCGTCAGGGCAATGAAAATCAGCCCCTCCACAAACACACAGCCCAAGGCCAGCCGCCAATCAATCCCCAAACCCAACACCACGGAATAGGTGAAAAAGGCATTGATGCCCATACCCGGCGCGAGGCAAAAGGGATAGTTAGCCACCAGGGCCATGGTCAGCGTGCCGATCGCCCCCGAAATCGCGGTCGCCACCATCAGCTCCGGAAACAGATCCCCCGCCTCATTCAGGAATATGGCATCGCCCAAAATAATCGGATTCACCACCAGAATGTAGGCCAGGGTCATAAACGTCGTCAGCCCGGCCAAGACCTCTGTGCGCAGGTCCGTGCCATGGCGAGCAAAGCCGAAGAAGCGGGCGATGGCATTGTCATCCACATGGGGCGGCTGGGGCGGATTGGGCTCGCGATAATCGACGCTGCTCAACGGTTTTGCCATGACGATGCTTCCTGGGAATGAATTTCAGCCCATGGGGCTACTCAAAAATCCTAGGACAAGGATCATCAGCAAATCGTTTGCTGGGGGCCTTGATCATGTTTATTCGGGTTTGTTTGGATTGCTTAGGAATTTTTGGGGCCTCATGGAACCTGATGCCACCCCAGGAGCATGTCATATCCACCACTGGATTAGGTGCCCAACGGTCTAAGTGAATTCCTAATCTTTAGGCAACCTCAAACATGAAAATTCTGTAACAATCTCCCCTCTCACCCTTAGCAGAGCTTGGAGCTATCCCCAGTTAAATCCTTTCAGAGCAAGGGATTTGAGGCGCGAGGCCAATGAGGGGCGAAGTGAACGGAGACCTATTTCCCAGTTCATTCATGGGAAATTTCGAAGGATTGTTAGGCAAGCCTGCATATCCATTTTTATGCGGCCGTAGAAAGATTCAAGAGCCAAGGAAAGTGCATCACGGCTCAGTAAACTTCTCTTCTCTTAGGTCAGGACCATGTCAATCCACAACATCGGCAATCTATCCAGTCAAGTCGTCTCCCGCCAAGGCTACTCCGTTAGCTCATACGACAGAACAGACGTCTTTGAATTCAGTATCAATAACACTGATCGGAATATTGGTCTTAATCTTCACGGGCTCACCGGCGATGCCGATCTAACCCTCTATTTTGACAGCAACTATAACGGCGTCCTTGACTCTAGTGATGATTATGTCACCTCCTCTAGCCTAGGCGGAACGGACAGCGATGTCATCGACTACTCAGTCTTGGACCGGGGCGGTTCTACCGGGACATATTTCGCAGAGGTTAGCTACTACAACAATGTAAGTGGCGGTCCCGTTTACTACGACCTCGACATGACTGCGGCTTACGATGTGGGCGAACTCTCTTCAAGCCCAATCAGTAAAACAAACTTCAGCGTCACGGCAACTGATTCCACTGATGTCTTTGAGTTTGATATCGCAGCAAACCAGAATATTAATCTGAATCTCCACAATATCAGCGCGAACGGTGACGCCGACTTGTCCCTCTACGAGGACAACGGCAACGGCATCTTTGATGCGGATGACACCTTCATTACTAGCTCCACAAACGGTGGCAATGCCAACGACGTCATCAACGAGCTCAGCATTACGGGAGGCACTTTCTTTGCCCAAGTCGAGCGGTATCATCCTGGCAGCAATGGCGATGTCACCTACAGTCTGGATCTCTCCGCAACTAACAACCGAGTTGCGCTGTCTGAAACGCCGTTCAGCCAAGATGCCTTAACTTTGAACGAGGCCCAACCCAGTAACCTATTTGAGTTTGATGTCGCTGCGAGCCAAAGCATTCATCTCAATCTCCACAACATCAGCGCCAATGATGATGTCGACCTACGCCTCTACCAGGACAACGGTAATGGCTTCTTTGATGACACCGATCTACTGGTTGCCAGCTCTGCGAATGGCGGCAACCAAGACGATCTCATTGACTATCGTGCTGAGCTAGGCGGCACCTTCTTTGCGGAAGTGGAGCGGTATAGCTTCGACCTCGATGGCGAGGCAACCTACGACCTAGATGCATCAGCAACCTATGGTAATAGCAGTAATCTTGTTGGCGGAGAGATCGATTTGACCCCTGGGACAGATTTGAGTTACGACATCGCTCGTTACGGCTCTGTCGATTCAACAGATCTTGTTGATTCCTACGCAGTCTCCTTAGGGCTATACAGCGGTGTCAACTTCTCACTCTCGGGTCTCACTGCGGATGCTGACATTCGACTGATTCAAGACACCAATAACAACGGCATTGTCGATTTGGGTGAGCAAATCAGCAGCTCTACCCTTGGCCAGACCTCTTCAGAATCTATTTCGGGGATTGAAAATTCAGGCGATTACGTCCTGCAGGTGTATCAGTACGGTCCTACTGGCACCAGCTACAACCTGACCGTGGATCACTACAGCACTCCTTATGCGTAAAGCTTGGACTGCCAAGATTCAACGGCTCACCTCTTGGATGTTGCTAAAGCCTGGGATATATCAGGTGCAAATCCATAGCTTCTAGCATCGCCCCCAGCGCTGCCAGGCGAAACAAAATGCCCTCAGTGATCCGATGGGATGACTGAGGGCATTTCTTTATTGGGAGGCAAACAAGGGCATCAGCTGCCCTGCTTCTATTTCCAATCCACCGCCGCTTGAGCCAAAACATAATCTGCCAGGGCATCAATCTCTGGGGCAGTCAGCCGCGTGGGCGCACCGTTATCTGCCGCTTCGCCATAGGCCGACATAATGCCCTTGCCATTGGTGATGATATTGGCGATCGCCTCCGGGCTATCCATGCCATACCGCTTCAGCGCCTTCGCCTTGAGGTTCTTGCCTCGCCGAATGACATTGCCCCCGCCCACATGGCAGCCCGCACAGTTCTGCTCAAACAGCGCTGGTGCATCAATAGCAGATGCCGCAAGAGATGCAGGCTCAGCTTGAGCGAGCGCAGTAGCAGGCCAAAGCAACACCGTCATTAGAACAGCCGCAATGCCTACAATCCAAAAACGTCGCATAGTTCCCTCGGTAATACCCGACATTTAGTATAGGAATCCTGGACAGCTTCCTAAGCCCAAGGCAATGAATAGTCATGGAGCAATGAGCAGACTCTAAAAGGTAATGGCATCGATCCCCCAAGTAGGGCCATCCAAACCTCGCCGAAATTGTCATCGTTTCCAGAAATTAGGCAAGCCATCTAAACAGTTTCCAGGGCGACAAAGGCCTGTTTCTAATGGCAGGACCGTCACCCTGAACGGGTAGCGTTAATGTCGCTTCCCCCCAAATATTGGGCTACTGTCAATTCCACCGGGACGAGACACAGCTTGCAAAGTCCCGTAATATTCCCGAGACGCTTAATCCAGCCTTGCGGGTCGCCGAGTAGATATACGCATGGGTATGAATGCCACTCGGGAACCAAGACCATGCCTGCTCTAGGTTATTTTTGGGCAAGAATTTTCTGTCGTTCAGCCGCAGCCCCTCCATCACTCTTTTTTTCGAAGGGCAGCGATCGCCTGTTAGCTCAAGGCTTTCACCCTCTCACCTGCGTATAAATGCGGTACTGTAATAGTTGTAATTTGATCTGCCAAAGTCTGCTATGGTGAGTGGCCGAAATTCATCACTCAGGTCCGCAATTTCTGTAATCCTCCCACCGATTGAAAAAGCCTTGAGGTAAATTAATTGCGACCAATGGCTGAACTCTCCGGGAAATTGCCCGGTTTGGAGTATGCTCTGGGTCAAATTCAGCATCTGGTTCGAAATTTACAGTTCTTGCTGTATCTTTCGAACGCATCGACCGATCATCCAGGTTCATCACCATCTACCGTCTACCTGCCCAATAGCTCTGCGGGATTCCTTCGGGAAGCTCCAAGGGGTTTGAGGTGCAACCTACGACGCCCGCTCGTCCGCTATCAGAGTGTCTTTAGAGTCAGGACATGCTTTCTACCCCCCGCACCACGGTTCGTATCGAACCTCAGCGGATGCTTCAGTCCATCCATGCTTCGGCAGATTGGGTGGGGCTTCGCGTCGTTAAAACAACAGAAACCCTTCGGGGTGTGAGAGACCAAAAGCCCAAGGCCAATGGCAGCCAAGTTCGCTATGGCGCCATGGTGGAGGTGCTCGTGGATGGTCAGGTTGGCTACGGTGCCACTGTGGACCTCTCTACAAAGGGACTACAGGTCGCTGCCGATGCCGCCATTCTTCAGGCCCATGCCGCTGCGGCTTGGGGGCTATATCCCTTTACAGATCAGATTCGGCCTGTGGTGAAGGGCAATCAAATTGCTGCACCGGAACGGGCCTTAGACTCGCTGAGTCCGAAGGAAATCAATGATCTGTTGATCCGCATTTGCTACACCCTGAAGCTGTCGGACCAGATTATTCAAACCAGTGCCACGGCGATCGCCACCCAGCGGGAAACCTGGTTTGCCAGCAGCAACGGCTCCGATGCTTACCAAAGCAGTGCCTCGGTGGTGATGGACTACGAAGCAACGGCCAAAGATGGCCTAGTCACCCAACGCCGTGGAGCCAATGGCTGGTTTGCCCGCGCCTACCAAGGCGGCTGGGAATGGCTGTTGACGCCGCAACTTTGGGAAGAAGTGCAGCGCACGGGCGAGCAGGCCATTGAGCTGCTCACCGCGCCGGAATGTCCTAGTGATACTCGTACTCTGGTCCTCGCACCGGATCAGATGATGCTGCAACTCCACGAGAGCGTCGGCCATCCTCTGGAACTGGACAGAATCCTGGGTGATGAGCGCAATTACGCGGGCGGCAGCTTCGTACAGCCAAAGGATTTTGGGCACTTGAACTACGGTTCCCCGCTCATGAATGTCACATTTGATCCAACTGTGCAAGGGGAACTGGCCAGCTATGGGTCAGATGACACAGGGGTGACAGCCCGCAGGGAGCATTTGGTGAAGGATGGCGTCCTCCAGCGAGGCCTGGGCAGCGTGGAAAGCCAGCTTCGCAGCGGCCTCCCCGGTGTTGCCAATGCAAGAGCCTGCTCCTGGAATCGCCCGCCGATTGATCGCATGGCCAATATCAATCTGGAGCCCGGCGATACTTCCTTTAAGGAGATGGTCTCCAAGATTGAGAAGGGCGTGTTTATGCAGGCCAATTCCTCTTGGTCCATCGATGACCAGCGCTACAAGTTCCAGTTTGGCTGCGAATATGCCCAGCTGATTGAAAACGGCGAAATCACGAAAACCGTTCGCAACCCCAACTATCGCTCCACCACCTCAGACTTCTGGAAGAGCCTGAGCCAAGTGGGCGATCGCAGCACCTGGGAAATGTTCGGAACTCCCGTCTGCGGCAAAGGCGAACCCAATCAAATCATCTGGGTGGGCCATGCCTCTCCCGTCTGCGCCTTTGACAATATCGAGGTCTTTGGCGGCGGCGAATAACCCCACCCCACCCCCGGAAATACCGTAGGGGCTGGGTTTCCCTGCCCCTCTTGCGTTTTCCTGCCCTTCTGCGAATCAATTTCCTCTGCCTCTCCAATATATTTCCTGGCCCCTGCCTGGGTTTGGGCCAGGCTGGGTCGGGAGACCCGACCCCTACCCTGTATTCGACTTTTACCTATTCACCTGCTGCAACTACCCCTGTGATTTTCTCCCTGTCTACCGCCGCCGTTGCTTCCCAATCTCGCACCCTCGCCACCGAGCGCCTGGAGTTGTGGGAGCAAACCTTTAATCGCCTCAGCGATGCCCTCCAGGGTGAATGCCGAGCCGGTGAACATTTCACCCTGTCCCTGGTGGCGGAAGATAGCCAGTTCACCCGTATGAATCGGGCGCGGGTTCGCCAGTCCGGCCAGGTGGTGGATGGAGCAGTGAAGCTAACCTGGATTGCCAACCAGCGCACCTGCTATCGCGACTTGCCCTTTACCGGCAACTGGGGCGAGGACTGGGCTGCGGTCAAGCCTGCGCTCAATGAACTGCGCCAAGAAATTGATCAACTGCCAGAAGATCCCTTTATTGTTTTGCCCCAGCGGGTTGAGGGGAGCGAGGGCAAAAGTCGGGCGGTGTATCGTGGGGACTTGCTGGACCGGGATCGGGCGATCGCCGAACTCCTCGGCCCTGTCCAAGGCCTAGACTTCGTCGGTATCTACGCCGCAGGCCTCTCCGTCCGCGCCCAATCCGACTCCGCAGGCCAGCGCCACTGGTTCGCCACGGAATCCTTCACCCTCGACTACTCCCTCTTCGACCTCAAGGGCCAGGCCGTCAAAGGTACCTTCGCCGATCGCACCTGGGACTCCGCTGCTTACAAAGCCAACGTAGCCCTCGCCCAGCAGCAGCTCCAGCTCATGGACCGCCCGGTCAAAGCCGTCTCCAAAGGCCAATACCGCACCTACCTGGCCCCGGCCGCCATGTCGGAGCTAATCCTGATGATGTCCTGGAGCTGCACCAGCGAAGCCGCCATTCGCCAAGGCGGTAGCCCCATGGAGCAACTACGGGTCGGTAAGCGGAAGCTGTCGCCCAAGTTCACCCTGCGAGAAAATTTCTCCCGTGGCCTGGTGCCCCAGTTCAACAGCGACAGCGAAATGGCCCCGGACAATCTGCCCCTGATTGAGCGAGGCAAACTTGTTAATACAACCATCAACGGTCGCACCGCCCAGGAATATGACGTGGTGTCCAACGGTGCCTCCGATAGCGAAGACCTGCGGGCCGCTGAGGTTGATGGCGGAGACTTGGCCGAGGCGGATATTCTCAAGGCTTTGGATACAGGCCTGTATTTATCCAACTTGCATTATTTGAACTGGAGCGATCGCCCCGCTGGTCGAATCACCGGCATGACTCGCTACGCCTGTTTCTGGGTGGAGCAAGGCGAAATTGTCGCCCCCATCCATGACCTACGCTTCGACGACACGCTATTCAACTTCTGGGGAGACAACTTAATTGCCCTCACCCAGAAACAAGAACTCGTGCCCGCTGTGGACACCTACGAGCATCGCGATCTGGGCGGCACCTGGACACCGGGGGCACTGATTGAGGACTTCACCTACACGCTCTAGCAGGTCGGCAAGCTGCAATCTTAAATCTGAATAGAGGGCCTAAGTTTCGTTGCATGGAGCGGGTGACTGAGATTTAGAAGGCTACACTCACAGCATCGTCATGGTCTGATTTGAGACTCTTGCGATCGCCGTTAGCCTTTTTCACCATGGTCGAATCTGGAGTTCCTGAGTTTCCTGCTGGTGTACTCAAGCGAGCAGTCTGGTGCCACTTAGCAGGCATCATCTGGTTTGCCCTGGGCCTAGTGCAAAATGTCATCGCCCTGATCATGACCGGCCTCTACTCGACCCTGGGCTTCAGTTCAGAGGCGGCACGCATGGGATTATCTATTCTCTCGATCATCGTTTCATTCCTGTCGTTTCCCTTCATAGCAGGATTTCTCTACGCCCTCATCATGTGGCGAATCAATCGCGACTCCCATCCCTTTGTTAATGACTGCGGCAAAGCAGCAACAAACTTTCAGGCCACGATGGGGCTCTATAGCTTTTGCGCTTTTCTCGTTTCAGCCCTCCTCGTTCTTGTCACCTGCGGCCCCGCTCTCTCTAATTTCAATCTCTATGGCGGGTCTTCCAATCCTACCCAGGAAGCTCTAGCCATGGCAGGGTTGGTCATTCTGGCCTTGAGTGCGGTCGGGGCGATCGCCTGGAATCTGTTCCAAGCCATCGTCACCATCATGGCTGCCGTCAAAGCCTCCAAAGGCCAGATGTATGTGTATCCTTTGAGTCGTCAGTTCTACTCTTAAATTCGTTGTTACTCCGTCTCCTACGACGCTTCCCTTTGCCATGACCCAGGCTGAATTCCCTGCTGGTGTGCTCAAACGAGCGGTGTGGGCTCATCTGAGTGGTATTGCCTGGGCGATGTTGTCAGTTGCTTGGCAGGTGGTCAGTATTCCGCTATCGCTGGTCTCAAGTTCTTTAGAGCCCTTGGGAGACCTAGCGCTTTATCCATTCTTGGGCTTGATGATTGTTTTTACCTTACTGTCGTTCCCGTTCCTGTCGGGATTTGTGACGGCATTGGTGTTCTGGAAAATGAATCGAGAAAAGCATCCCTTCATCGATGAATGCGGCAAGGCTGCAACTAATTTTCAGGCCACGATGGGGTTATATAGTTTTTGCGCATTTCTAGTCTTTGCCTTTTTGCTCCTAGCCACCTGCGGTCCGGTCTTGGCCGCCCTTGGCAATGGCGGCAACGGCGGCAATGGTAGCGAGGGGATTTTCAT
This sequence comes from uncultured Pseudanabaenaceae cyanobacterium, assembly GCA_938002085.1. Lineage (GTDB taxonomy): Bacteria > Cyanobacteriota > Cyanobacteriia > PCC-9006 > JAAUQQ01 > JAAUQQ01. The sequence goes on along the minus strand of CALLAT010000050.1, from coordinate 31,564 downwards.
GGTCTTAGGGATTCTGACATTGGTCCTGGGGGGATTGGTCGCTTTTGCGGTCTGGCTTTTCCAGGTGATTGTGATGAGCCTGGCAGCAGCCAAGGCTGGCAAAGGTCAGGTCTACGTATATCCCTTAAGTCGTCAGTTCTTTTCTTCGTAAAATATCCTCCCTGTTTGGTTGATTCATCGTGACTCACAGCAATGGCACAATCTGAATTCTCCAAGGATGTTCTCCAGCGAGCCAAGTGGTGCCATCTCAGCGGTCTGTTTTGGTTTGGCGTACTGCTGGTTTGTTTGATATTTGGCTACTTGCTCCTAAATGCCAATTACCAGGGCAGCTTGCCCTATGAAGTCATCTACAAGTCCTGGGTGGCGCTGGGGCTGTTCTTCCTCACCTTGGCCTGTCCGTTCCTGTCATCCTTTGCCACCGCCTGGATTTATTGGCGTACCCATCGGAGCGACCATCCCTTCGTGGATGACTGCGGTAGAGCGGCAACAAACTTTCAAGCAACGGTTAGTTTGTACGGGCTTTGTGCTTTTCTATTGCTTTGCTTTTTATTCTTGGTGACCTGCGGTCCTATGTTGAGCTCTAGCTCTTGGTATTTCAACAGCTCTCCCGGTGACGAGGCCCGAATGATAGCGGGCTTGATTATGCTGCTGGGGGGGCCACTGCTCTCATTCATTTGGTGTTTGACGCAAATCCTAGTTGTGATGAAGGCCTCCACCAAGGCAATGGAGGGAAAAATTTATGTCTATCCCTGGAGTCGCCAATTCTTTTCGTGAGATCAACAGCCGGGTTAGCTGACGGATTGTGCCATGGGGAGATATAGTCTCCTGAATTGTTGGTGTGCAATAGCAAGGCTAAAGACAAAATGGCAAAGCAGCGGGTTGGACTTCTGTTTGGTGGACGCTCTGGGGAGCATGAGGTTTCGATTATTTCTGCGGGGGCGATCGCCAAGGGTCTCTCTGCCCCGGCCAACGCAGCAAAATACGAACTCCACCCCTTCTATATTCGCAAAGACGGCGTCTGGCTAGGCGGTGACGAAGCCAAGACGGTTCTGGACAGTGGCAAATCCATCGATGTGGGCGATGGCAAAGACAACTGGGCCGAAGACCGCGCCCAGCTTTGGAACTTCCCCGCCAGTGCTGCGGAAGTCGATGTCTGGTTCCCCATCCTCCATGGCCCCAACGGCGAAGACGGCACTATCCAAGGCCTGCTCCAGCTCATGCAGGTGCCCTTTGTCGGCTCCAGCGCCCTGGGCTCCTCTGCGGGCATGGACAAAACCATCATGCGCATGATTTTCACCCAGGCGGGGCTGCCCCAAGTGAAATACCTGGATGTAGACCGGGCTGAGGTTTGGTCCGACCCCTGCCGTTTCACCAGCCTGATTGAGAAGGTGGAAGCGGAGTTGGGCTATCCCTGCTTTGTGAAACCCGCCAACCTCGGCTCCTCCGTGGGCATTGCCAAGGCCAAAACCCAGTCTGATCTGGAAAAAGCGCTGGATGATGCTGCGGGCTACGATCGCCGCCTCATGGTGGAAGCGGGCCTCAACGGCATGCGTGAAGTGGAATGCGCCGTCCTGGGCAACGATTTTCCCAAGGCTTCGGTTGTTGGCGAGATCACCTACGACGCCGAATTCTACGATTACGAGACCAAATACACCGACGGTCTGGCCCAGCTGATCATTCCGTCCAAGCTGCCCGCTGACGTGGTGAGCCGCATCCAAGACATGGCTGTGCGTGCCTTCAAGGCTGTGGATGCTTCCGGGCTAAGCCGGGTGGACTTCTTCTATGTGGAGGCCACTGGAGAGCTATTCATCAATGAAATCAACACCCTACCTGGCTTTACGGCCCTGAGCATGTATCCCCAACTGTGGGGGGCTAGCGGGGTGCCCTTTGAGGAGTTGGTGGATCAATTGTTGGGTTTTGCGATCGAGCGCCATAGCAAGTAGAAGATTCCCCCTCAGATTCCAAGCCAAAAGGCCGGTCAGTGCAGTACTGACCGGCCTTTTAAGATCGCATTCACTTGTAAGGCATTGGGAGCTAGGCCGTTAGGATTCAGCCTCATTAATGTCATACAGCCACAGAATGGACTGCAAGAAACGATAGGCCTCATAGGCCGTCAAATGATGGGTCGTTTGGCCATGGGTGACATGGTAGTAACCCGTGCGCTGACTGGGGCGGCAGGTTGTATTTGTACTGCGAGCCTGCTGGCTCAGCTTAGAAATGGTTTGGGCCAACCAATCATGAATATTGGGCTGGCTGTAGGTAGAGGAACTGAGCCCTACCGCTTCAATAGTCTCAAATATAAAATCGGAACGATGCATCACTATGTCCTTGCGTGGGAGGATAAGCAGACCTGAGTCCCTATAGATGTTGCGTTATCCCTTAGAGAGATCAATCCCAATGAGATTGAGTCAGGATGATTTACGCAATTGCCACAAAAATACGCCATTTCTCGTACATTTTCCGTAGGAAATCACGAGTAAAGAGTACGATTAGCGACACGACACTTTCAGGAATTGTGCCTAATATATTGCGACGATCCAAGACTCACAGGGGGGTCCAAAAAGCAATGAAGTAGGGGGGCAAGACCCAGCGTCCGTAGACAATATTTGCGGCTGCCGTAAAATACCGGATTTTTAGCTCTAAGCTAGTGGCATCAAGCTATTCCAGCGGGTGACATTACCTAGGGTTTAAGGACATTTAGCCGATGATAATTCGCGATTTTATGACCCAGTTTGAAGCCTGGGCCAATCCCGTTTGGCAAGAGAAGTGGGATAACTGCGGCTGGCAAATTGAGCCGGGGGTGTTGGATCAACCTGTGGGAGTCCTGGTTTGCTTGACGCCAACCTTGGCGGTGATGGAAGAGGCGATCGCCCTCAAGGCCCAAGGTCATCCCGTTAACCTCATCTTTGCTCACCATCCCCTCATCTTCGGCAGCCTCAAGTCCGTGAAGCGCGGCGACCCCATTGGTGAGATGGTCCACCTCGCCATGGCCCATGGCATTGGGGTTTACAGCGCCCATACCAATTTTGACCAAGTGGAAGACGGCACAGCGGATGTTCTGGCGCAGTTGCTGGGGCTACAAGACTGTGAGCCTGTAGAAGCGACCCAGGATGGCTTGGGCTATGGGCGCGTGGGGACTCTGGCACCGGCATTACCCCTAGAGCAACTCCTTGCGAAAATTCAGACCCAGCTGGAGCCCCCCGAACTGATTTATTCACCCACAGCGGACTTGCAGCAAACCATTGAGCGAGTGGCAGTGCTGGGGGGCTCAGGGGCCAGCTATATCGGGGCGGTGTGTAAGACCGGAGCTCAGGTTTACCTGACGGCAGATTGTAAGTTTCATCAGTTTCAAGAAGCCCGCGATCGCAACCTCATCCTGATCGACTCTGGCCACTACGCCTCCGAACGTCCGGCCTGCGCCAAGCTTGTCGAGCGCTTCCAACAGCAGGACATCGCCTGGGTCCAGCTGAGCCAAGGTGACGAAGACTTTCGCCAATTTAGAGCGAAATCAGTATAGCGGCACTGACCGACGCAATATTAGCGAGCAAAACAGGAATGTCAACGAAAACGTGTTAAACAACACACGAAAACGAGTTCACACTCAGGTTAGTTTTCGCTTGTTTACAGTGCCTTGCCATCCCCTAGCAGCATTGCTAGATTGAATTCAAGGCACAGGACAAAACAAAACGTCCTTCTAAGAAACGAGAGAAATGAACCCGTGCCTCCTGTCCATTTCTCAACCCATCGACTTCGAACCTTGAACGTCTCCTTTGAGGCCCTCTACATTCCCTTTCAGGTTTAGGTCCCGAGTTACTCGTGACAACTTTGAACCGTTGACATGTAGATCCTAAGCTCACTGACCTCCTAAGAGGTTTTGACGTCAACAACAACTGAAGCGATTGTGGTTTACTCACCCTAGTAAGTAACCAGTAAATAGTTTGATTGAATTGAATCACGTTCTGTTGTGTCTCTAGCCTCAAGCCAACTGCTTGGGGCTATTTGCTGTTTAAAAGCAGAATTTAAGTCTGTAAAGCTTTAGTTCCACTGAGGTACAGCGTATTCCTTCTGATTTGGCTTCATGAGGGCAAAGCTTCTATTCTAAGCTTGATCTTCTATTTCTGGGAGGAGAAGGAGCTGTAGGCCAATCGCTCGAACATGGACGAACAAGCTTCATCAATAAAGCTTTAGCTTTTAAGCTTAGCAAGTGCATTTGCAAGAAAGTATTGCACGAACGAAATCTTCCAAGAGAGTGTTGCCCTAGAAAATTTTAAGAAGTTTTTCGAGGCTTACTTTTAGAGCGAGATGGTGTTAGTTTAATTACAGACACAAGGAGCACCTAACAACTGCTTCCCACCAGATTCAAGAGCGATAAGGCCTGTGTCTCCTGCTTTATTCTCGCAGCTCCAACTTCACTTCTAAATGTCCATTTGAATAGGGTCTGTGATTGTCACCTTCTGCGCTGATAGTTTCTTCTTAAAAAAGTGCAAAGTCGCATGGCAAGCAACTCTCAAACGAAAGGCTATTTGAGCCTGAGGCATATGCGGTTAAGGAAGTCGCTGTGACCAGTACACTTTAGTTAGAAATTTGCACATAGCTTGGTTGAATTGAATTGCGTTCTATTGTTTCAATAGCCCTGGGCACCTTTGCCTAGGGCTATTGTCTGTTTGTGGGTCTGCTTGGCTAGCATCTTTCTGCTGGGTTGAAGGTTGAAGGTTGAACTCGGTGGTTTGAAATAAACCTAGTTTTCCTAGCGCTGGTTGTACGAAGTCGAAAGCAGCAAGCCCTCCCTGTAGCCAAAGACCCGAGGATAGCGAAGTCGGCTCTCCTGAGCTTGCCGAAAGAAAGCCCGGTTTGCAAGAGATGAAGGCCCATCTATTTGGGCCATGTCTAGAGATTTTGTCCCCTAGGGGGGTCCCTCATAGAGAAAAGAAGGTAAGGGTGGGGTTTCAATGCTTGAGGCAGCTAGCTTTAGCTATTGGCGACAGCAAAGCGTTAGCGGCAAGCAGTTACCGGAAGATTGACTCCGTGTGAAGAAATAACGATGAGCGTAGATTGATTCATCCACCTACGCTATTGTACTGAGAGTGCAGGGCTATTCTCGTTCTCGCTGAATTACGGTAAGTTTCGTAGTTTAGTAGGGTTTAGCGTTATCTACTTCGTTTAAAGCTAAGTTGCGTTGAGTCACGCAGTTTAGCGGGCAGCGATGCTGCTTTTGAGTTTTTTCTGCCCCCGAGAATTTTGATTGGTTTTGGCTGGCGGTTAGCCGGGTGAGCTTGGGTTGCTGCTGGGATAGCTACGGTTTGGCTGCTTTGCAGGGCGATTTTGCTGGTGATGGCGGTGGCGACATCCTCGACGGTGGCAGCGGCAACGACACCGCTCGCTACGAGTCCTCCAATGGCGGTGTCACCGTCAATCTATTGACTGGAGCTGCCTCTGGCTTCCATGCCGAGGGAGACAGTTTGATTTCAATTGAAAACCTGATGGGCTCACGCAACTTTGCCGATACCCTCATAGGGGACGATGGCAACAACCGCTTAGATGGCTTTGGAGAAGATGATCAGCTCTTTGGCCTCGATGGCAACGACATTCTCAATGGGGGAGAAGGGGCCGACCTCCTCGATGGCGGAGCAAAATTAGATTGGGCTTACTACCACCGCTCCACTGTTGGAGTCAATATTGACCTCTCCGCAGGAACTGCCACTGGAGGCGATGCCCAAGGAGATACGCTAATCTCCATTGAGTTGCTCTACGGCTCACAGTTTGATGACACATTGATTGGTAAAGCTGGGGCAAACACCCTCACAGGCAACGAGGGAAATGACACCCTTGATGGCAAAGGCGGCAATGACACCTTACTGGGTCGCCAAGGCAATGACACAATGACCGGCGGGGCTGGCGCTGACAAGTTTCGCTATACCGAGGCTAGCTTTGACCAGGATATTATCACCGACTTTGAAGATGGCATCGACAAGATTGACCTTACCGGTTCCGGATTGGTCTTTGGCGACTTCACGGTTAGCCAGCAAGGAACTGATACCTTAGTGAGCCTCGCCAATGACAGCCACGATATTCTTTTGCGGAATATCGTCGAGACAAATATCACATCTGAGGACTTTATCTTTTAGCCTGTCTGCAGGCTTCGCTCTGAATGGTTAGAAGAAGCTCAACATAGGTTTCCAGAAGCGAAGCGAGTAGGGCCTTCTAATGAGCTAGTTAGCCATGGCTCTCGCTCACCTTCGAGCTTAGATTCCTTTAGCACAACCAAGAGTCAGTGGGGAGCTTTTGCGAGAGTAATGACTCCGCGTAAAGAACTAGAGGGCGAGTGTAGATTGATTGATTCATCTACGCTATTATACGGAGAGTGCAGGTTACTCCCATTTTCGCTAAATTACGGCAAATTTCGTTGTTCAGCAGGGTTTAACATTATCTATGTCGTTCAAAGCTAAGTTGCGATGAGTCACGCAGTTTAGCGGGCAGCGTTGCTGCTTTTGAGTTTCTTCTGCCCTAGAGAATTTTGATTGGTTTTGGCTAGTGGCTGGCCGGGTGAGCTTGGGCTTGCTTGGGTTGTTGCTGGGATAGCTACGGTTTGGCTGCTTTGCAGGGCAATTTTGCTCTGGGATTTTCGTTCGTCTATGGAGACGAATGTTGCTGAGTCTCGCTATCTGCCCTGGATTCGCTGAGGAGCGGATTCTGGAGGTGGCCACCCAAGATTCTGTTTGTCTTTGATTCGTCTTTTCAATTCATCAACGTTCTATGTCTAGTTTCAACGCAATGAATGCTCTGTCTGTTGATGCTGTGGCGGCGCTTGCGCCAGAGTTACGGGCTGCGCTGGATGAAGCGGTAGTGATTGCCCAGGGGCAGTTGCGGTTATTTGCCGAGGATGAGGCGTTTGGGGCGAAGGTGGCTTTGGCGTTTGGTGAGGATGCGGAGATCGGTGGGCTACGGGCGGCTTGGCGGGCGGGTGATTCCTCGATTTTTGAGGGGTTGGAGCTGCGTACAGCAGCGGAGTTGAATGGGGCTTTGGGTGCCTATGTGGCTGCGTTGGATCAGATTTATTTGTCGCAGGCATTGTTGGCGACAGGAGATGTGGAACGGATTGCGGCGGTGTTGTTGGAGGAGGCGGGGCATCGGGTGGATGCGCGGGTGAATGCTAACGATAGTCCTGGAGATGAGGGAGATATCTTTGCAAGGTTGGTGCAGGGGCAGGATGTATCAACGGCTCAGTTGGCAGCATTGCGCCGTGAGAATGACCAAATGTGGCTGCAAGTCGAGGGTGTTTCGCAGTTAGCAGAAGCGGCAGGAACGCCAACTTTAGTGAGGAATATAACCTCGGGGAGTGGCAGCTCTAGCCCCTCGGGTTTGACCAATTTTAATGGTGCGGTACTTTTCAGCGCGTTTACCGGTAGCGACAACGAGCTGTGGATGAGCAACGGTACACTTTCAGGGACCCAGCGGTTGAAGAACATCAACCCCAACGGTAGTTCCTTTCCCTCTGGATTTACGAATGTAGATGGCACTCTCTTTTTCAGTGCGAATGATGGTGCCAATGGCGCTGAACTTTGGAAGAGTGATGGCACAACTTCAGGGACCATCTTAGTCAAAAATATCAGGACAGGAAGTAGTAGTTCCTCGCCAAGCCAATTTACAAACGTAAATGGAACAGTATTCTTCAGGGCATTTGATATCAATGGTGGTGAGCTGTGGAAGAGCGATGGAACCACTGCTGGGACCGTTTTAGTAAAAGATATTCGACCAGGGAATAATAATTCTTCAAATCCATCTTTTTTAACCCATATAGATGGCACTCTATTTTTCAGTGCGAGTGATGGCACCAATGGTACTGAACTCTGGAAGAGCGATGGCACTGCTGCTGGAACCGTTCTGGTGAAAAATATTAGTCCAGCTGGCGCTTCTTCCCCAAATGATTTGACTAATGCAAATGGCACTCTATTCTTCTCTGCAACTGATGGAACCAATGGTACTGAACTCTGGAAGAGCGATGGCACTGCTGCTGGAACCGTTCTGGTAAAGGATATCCAACCAGGGAGCAACGGTTCTGGTGCAGATCATTTAACCAATGTAAATGGCACTCTATTCTTTTCTGCGAGCGATGGTACCAATGGCTCTGAGCTCTGGAAGAGTGATGGAACCACCACGGGAACTGTATTAGTTAAAGACATTAATTTAGGGAATGGTAGTTCTGGGCCAATATTTTTAGCTAATGTCAATGGCACCGTCTTTTTCTTAGCGGATGATGGCACCAATGGTGGGGAACTCTGGAAGAGTGATGGCACCGCTGCTGGAACTATCTTAGTCAAAGATATTAATCCAGGGAGTGGTGGTAGTTCTGCATCTGGTCTAACTAATGTGAATGGCACACTGTTTTTTCGTGCAGATGATGGCACCAATGGAAGAGAGCTATGGCAGAGCGATGGCACAGCTGCAGGCACTATTCGAGTAGGTGATGTGAATCCAACCGGCAATCCAGATCTCGTTGGATTAACTCAACTTGGGAATTCCCTTTTGTTCCACGCAAATGATGGCACCAATGGCGCTGAGCTGTGGCAAGTCGATGTCCGCGAAGAGGCGGGGGCACCAGAGGTCATTGACCATATATCAGGATATGGTTCAGAGCCAAGAGATTTAACGATTTTAGGAGACACATTGCTCTTCACAGGAGAGGGCGGTGAAGCAGGTCGGGAGCTGTGGGAGACTGACGGAACCACTGCCGGTACTGTACTGGTCAAGGATATTCGACCAGGAGGCACGAGTTCTAATCCAGATGATTTAATCCAAGTGGATGGAACAGTCTTCTTTACGGCCAATGACAGCTTTAATGGCAAGGAACTCTGGAAAACTGATGGCACTACTGGAGGGACTTCCCTGGTCAAGGATATTTGGTTAGGAGGCACCGATTCTAGCCCAGATTATTTGACGGATGTGGATGGCACCTTATTCTTTACAGCAAATGAAGGTACCAATGGCGAAGAGCTGTGGAAGAGTGATGGCACGGCTGCCGGGACCACATTAGTCAAGGACATCTGGTTGGGAGCCGTTGGTTCTAGTCCCTCAGACTTAACTGACGTGGATGGCACCCTATTTTTTACGGCCAATGATGGTAGCAATAGCACTCAGCTGTGGAAGAGTGACGGCACTGCTGCCGGCACAACACTGGTGAAAACGATTCAGCCGGGGCCCAGCTTTTCTACTCTACGTCATTTGACAAATGTGAATGGCACCCTATTCTTTACTGCGTATGAAGACAGCAATGGTCGTGAGTTGTGGAAGAGTGACGGTACTGCTGCGGGGACCGTTATGGTCAAGGATATTCGCTCAGGCAGTAGCAGTTCTAACCCAGGTTCTTTGACCAATGTGAATGGCACTCTCTTTTTCTCAGCGAGTGATAGCACTAATGGTAATGAACTCTGGAAGAGTGATGGCACAGCTGCGGGAACTGTATTAGTTGAGGATATTAATCCAGGGAGTAGTCATTCTTTCCCATTGGATTTTATTAACGCGGATGGCACCCTATTTTTCTCTGCGGATGATGGCACCAATGGATTTGAGCTGTGGAAGAGTGACGGCACTTCTACTGGCACGGTGTTGGTCAAGGATATTAATTCGGGCAGTGGTGGTTCTGATCCTCATAACTTCGCATATGCGAACGGCATTCTTTTCTTTAATGCAAATGATGGCGTAAATGGTACACGCCTTTGGCAGAGCGATGGCACAGAAAACGGGACTTATCTTGTTGAAGATGTTGATACTGGTTCAGGAGCCAACAACCCCATAAGCCTCACGCAAAAAGGAAATCAGTTATTCTTTGTCGCGGATACGCCCCCTACGGGGCAGGAACTTTGGGAATACGAAATTCCCAATCAAGCACCAGTTAATCAAACTATTTCTCAAATTGGTAGCGATATTGATGGCGAGGCAGCCGGTGATCGAGCGGCCTATGTAGTGTTGTCAACGGATGGCTCTGTGATTGCGGTTGGGGGAAGTCACAATGATGGCAATGGCAGTGATAGCGGTCATGTGCGGCTGTATAGGAACGATAACGGTACCTGGACTCAAATTGGCAGTGATATTGACGGTGAAGCAGCAGGGGACTGGTCGGGCCGGTCTGTCTCATTGTCAGCGGATGGCTCGGTGGTAGCGATCGGGGCATATACGAACAATGGCAATGGTAGTGATAGCGGTCATGTGCGGCTATATGGGTATAACGATATTGACGATGACTGGGAGCAGATTGGTGGCGACATTGACGGCGAGGCGTCAGGTGACAACTCGGGTTTTTCCGTGTCGTTGTCCGCCGATGGCTCCGTAGTGGCGATTGGGGCACGCCATAACGATAGCAATGGCAGTGATAGCGGTCATGTGCGGCTATATGGGTATGACGATATTGACGATGACTGGGACCAGATTGGGGGTGATATTGACGGCGAGGCAGCGGGTGACGAGTTGGGCTGGTCTGTCTCGTTGTCGGATGATGGTTCTGTCGTGGCGATCGGTGCAACCACGAACGATGAAAATGGCAATGATAGCGGTCATGTTCGGCTATATGGGTATAACGATATTGACGATGACTGGGACCAGATTGGTAACGATATTGATGGCGAGGCAGCGGGTGACCGCTCGGGCTATTCGGTGTCGTTGTCAGCAGATGGCTCGGTGGTGGCGATCGGGGCGTACTTGAACGATGGCAATGGCGGCGATAGCGGTCATGTGCGGCTGTATGAGAATGTGGGCGGTGCCTGGACTCCAATTGGTGAGATTGATGGTGAGAATGCGGATGACCGCTCGGGCCTTTCCGTCTCCTTGTCAGCGGATGGCTCGGTGGTGGCTATTGGGGCATATACGAATGATGACAACGGCAGTAATAGCGGTCATGTGCGGCTGTATCGCAATATTGGCGGCACCTGGACCCAGGTTGGTGATGATATTGATGGCGAGGCAGTCAATGACTCTTCGGGCTGGCGTGTTTCGTTGTCAGGGGATGGTTCGGTGGTGGCGATCGGGGCAGTTGGTAACGATGGCAATGGCAATGGGAGTGGCCATGTGAGGGTCTATCGAGTGGGAGAAGTGATAGCGGAAGATACACCACTCGCCCTCTCTAGCATCAGCGTCATGGACCCTGACGGCAATCTCGCTACGACTCAACTTAGCGTGACCAATGGCACTCTCACTGTTGACCTGACAGGTGGGGCTACCCTCAGCAGTGGTAGCAACAACTCAAACGACCTCACTCTGAGCGGTAGCGAGGCTGAAATCAATGCAGCTTTAGCCACTCTGAGCTACCAGGGCAACCTCAACTTCAACGGCTCCGATAGCCTGACGATGATCTCCATGGATAGTGCAGGAATCGCCCTGTCAGACACCGATGTCTTACCTATCAGCGTCACCCCGGTCAACGATGCACCGGTTGCAGTCTCAGACAGCTATAGCGTCGGCAAAAACAACGACCTAATCATTGCTGTTGCCCAAGGTGTCGTCGCCAACGATACCGATGCCGATGGAGACCCCCTGACAGCGACTCTGGTCAACAATCCAAATAATGGAACAGTGACGCTTAATAGCGATGGTTCTTTCGACTATGTGCCCACCCCGAGCTTCACCGGCAGCGATAGCTTCAGCTACAGCATCAGTGATGGCAACGGCGGTAGCGATTCGGCCACGGTCGACATTACGGTCAAAGAAACCTACATGGGTAACAGCGGCAACAATGGACTGTATGGCACCACTGAGGCTGAATGTTTCTTTGGCTTAGATGGAAACGACGCAATCTATGCTCGCAGCGGAGATGATGAACTCTACGGTGGTGGCGGCAATGACCGACTACGCGGTGATGGGGGGGGTGACCTACTCGATGGGGGCAGTGGAATCGATACCGCTCGCTATGAATCTTCTAATGGAGGAGTCACAGTCAACTTGCTGACAGGGGCAGCTTCGGGTTTCCATGCCAATGGAGATGTTTTAGTCTCCATCGAAAACCTAGTAGGCTCACGCAACTTCGCGGATCATCTAACGGGGGACAATAACAACAACCGCTTAGATGGTTTTGACGGAGATGACCAACTCTTTGGTCTTGATGGTAACGATATCCTCAACGGTGGAGAAGGCGCTGACCTGCTGGATGGCGGAGCCAAATTAGATTGGGCTTACTATCACCGTTCTACTGCTGGGGTTAACATCGACCTGGCTGCTGGGACTGCTACGGGAGGGGAAGCGACCGGAGACACCCTCGTGTCAATCGAATTGATATATGGCTCGCAGTTTGATGATGTCTTGTTCGGCAAGGGCGGTGCGAATACCCTCACAGGCAATAAGGGAAATGACACGCTAGATGGCAGAGGCGGTAATGACACCTTACTGGGTCGCCAAGGGAATGACTTGATGACCGGTGGCGCTGGCGCTGACAAGTTCCGCTATACCGAAACCGTCTTTGACCATGACATCATCACAGACTTCGAGGATGGTATCGACAAGATTGACCTCACCGGTTCGGGCTTGGTCTTTGGCAACTTCACGATCAGTCAGCAGGGAGTAGATACGTTAGTGAGCCGCAATGCGAGCCACGACATCCTCTTGCAGAACATTGTCGCTACAGACATTACCGTTGCTGACTTTATCTTTTAGCGATCGCCGCTTCTATGACTGAGTCAGCGCATTTAGGCCTAGCTGGGCATCGTCAATGCTAGGCCTAAATGCACCATCAGCTCCACATGGCTCTTATGAGTGATAGCAACCTTAACAACCCAGCAAGTTAAACACTGCGCTTTAAGTTGGAATGAAGATTTCTCGAAGGGGAGAATCAGACTTCTCACAAAAGACTAGTGTTAGTACTACTGAATACTGAGATTTGGCGAGTGCTTTATTCCACTCGCCCAGGGTTCACTTCGACCAACTCTCTGGATTGGAATTGACCAAACATTGGGCTTGAGAGAAGGACAAGTTCGTCATTCCCCCTACTTCTTCAAAGATGTCTATTGAAGCCCCCACTGGTTTTCGCGTCACAGAATTTTCAACGGGACTCGATTATCCCAATGGACTAATCGTTCTGGAAGATGGTTCCTTACTCGTCGGAACGAGCGAATCAGGCTCAGTAAGATACTTTAGTAGCCCTGGCCAGCTTGTACGCTTATCTGACACAGACCAAGATGGCATTGCAGATGAGCAGCAAATAGTAGCTAGCGATCTACCCGCGACCATTACGCATATCAAAAGCATTGATGATTTTGTTTTTGTCTCTAGCTATAGCGAGTTCAAAGAAGGCAGTGAGATCACGATATTTAAGCACAATGATATTTCAGGAGGCGGCAGTCAGGACTTCGCCCTTGAGAACTTAGGAAAAATCAGTTTTTCCTTCGATGACTCCAGCCATGCGATTGTTCCAATTGGCCTGAGAAGTACAGGCCTAGATCAATACGAATTCTTTTTCTCTTTGGGTGCAGAAGGAAATAATGTTTCTTCTGTCAGACCGGTCATACTAAGTAGCTCTGACTTCAACATTCCTGTCACAAGCTTAACAGCAGACTCTATTTACAGAATGCCAGTCGATGGCACAGGTGAATCACTAGTCTTTGGTTTGACCGAACAAATCGCATCAGGCTTACGAAATGCAGCAGACTTAGTGTTTGAAGACCAGAGTGGAGATTTATATTTCATAGAAAATGGAATTGACGGCATTGCTGCAACATCTCTCAGCGCAGAGAATGGCATTGCTGATACAAATGAGCCACTGAGCGCTGACGAACTCAATCGAATCGAAGCAGACAATATTGGTTCAGAAATCGAAGACTTTGGGTTTGCGGATGAAGTCACCCGATACAGAACAGGCCTGCTGGTTAATGGGCAAGGGGATGAGGTTGAAGATAGCGAGGAATATATCAATCCGCTAGCGGTATTTCAGCCCATCAATGGTTCTGAAAGTGAAGGTCCTGCGAGTTTGGCGTTGGCTCCTTCAAGTTTTCCAAGCGCTTTTAATGAGGGTGCATTTATTGGTTTTTATGGCAGAGGCGGCACAACGGGGCTAGAAAACGAAGAAAACCCTGTGCTATTTTACGACTTTGAGACCCAGAGCTACTCTCAATTTATTAGCAATGATGAACCAGGCATCGGACATCCAACAACCATAGCGGTGACGGAGAATGTCTTATATGTTGCGGATCTTTCTGCCACCGGCAGTTTGGGACCGAGAGGACGAGGAGAAGGAGTTATTTACAAATTTTCTACAGTGCCTGATATCAATGGAACTGCTGAAAGTGATGCGCTAATGAACTCGACTGATGCCGGAGAGTTTGTCTACGCTTATGAAGGAAACGATCTTATTTTAGGCAGTCTAGGTGCCGATATTATTGACGGTGGTTCAGGTTTAGATGCAGTTAGTTATGCGACATCTCAATCTAGAGTCGTCATTAACTTAAGCCCAAGCGAAGCCAGTGGAGGCGATGCAGAAGGTGATGTCTTAATTAATATTGAACAAGTTTACGGTTCAAGCCATGATGACAGCTTGACGGGTAATGACTTGAGCAACGTTCTGATCGGTCGGTCTGGCAACGACATGCTGTTCGGCAAAGAGGGCAATGACTTTCTGCGAGGAGATGGGGGAGGCGACCTTCTCGATGGAGGCAGTGGTCATGATACAGCTCGCTATGAGTCTTCCAATGGCAGCATTTCGGTTAATCTCTCCACAGGTCAAACCTCGGGTTTTCATGCTGAAGGGGATACTCTAGTCTCCATTGAAAATCTCATGGGCTCGCGCAACTTTGGAGATGAGCTGACAGGGGACGCTAACGACAATCGCTTGGATGGCTTTGGCGGCAACGACCAGCTTTTCGGCAACGATGGCAACGATATTCTCCAGGGTGGGGAGGGAGCAGACTGGCTCGATGGCGGTGAAAAACTTGACTGGGCATATTATCATCGCTCAGCTTCGGCAGTTCAGATTGACCTAACCGCTAGTACAGCGGAGGGGGGGGAAGCCACAGGTGACACTTTAATTTCCATTGAATTGCTCTATGGCTCCCAGTTTGACGACACCTTGATTGGCAAAGGTGGAGCGAACACCCTCACGGGCAACCGAGGTAATGACACCCTGGATGGCAAAGGTGGCAATGACACTTTGCTGGGTCGCCAAGGCAATGACACGATGACCGGTGGCGCTGGCGCCGATAAGTTTCGCTATACCGAATCCACCTTTGACCATGACACCATTACCGACTTCGAGGATGGTCTCGATAAGATTGACCTTACAGGCTCTGGTCTGGCCTTTGGCGACTTCGGCATTAGCCAACAGGGAGTAGATACATTAGTTAGCCTCAATGCTGACCACAATATTGTTTTGCAGGGCATTCTATCGACCACTATCACCACTGCTGATTTCATCTTCTAGTGATGGTTCCTTGTGCTGTAAGAGAAGTGAAAACTTAGGCCTATTGTTCAGATTGGCATCATCACCATGCCAGTCTGGATTGCACCTTCGGTAAGCACACGAGCGTAGAGGCGGCTGGTGCCAGGGTTTCGCTTTTGGCTGATGCGGCTGTATTTGCGGCCTGTGAAGTATTTGGCGATGGTGCGGCAGGGTTGGGCGTAGTCGGTGATTTCGATGAGGACCGGATGACTAGAATCGGGAGTGCCAATTTGCAGTTGGTGACCAATTTCGAGCTCGGCCCAGTCCAACCCTTCAATGGTCAAATTTTCACCGCTGCTGCCCGGTGCAATGGGATGACCTTCGGCTTGGAGCTGAGCGATAATCTCAGCGGACCAAAGGCAGATAGCCCGGTCGGGGCCGCCGTGGTATTTGAGGTTCTTTTGGCGATCGCCCACGAGGCCGTCCACCGTCACCTCGGCTTGATCTACCGGCAACTTAGGCACGCCACCATCGGAAATGTGAATTTGGACAATGCGCCCGACCTGGGCTGATATTCCGGCTTTTGTTTCTGCTTGGCTCATGGCTTAAACCTCAACTTTGTAGCTCAGACCCAATTCGTCGCCAGTTTGGCCACGAATGCCCCAATTACATTTGGGCGTTTCATAGATGGTGATTTCGATGTCGTTGGTGGGGATGTCGAGCTGAGTGTGAATGCGTTCCATCAGCAACTTGAGCAACTTTTTCTTGGTTTCAACATCACGGCCCTCGAACATGCTGATTTCGATGATGATGTATTGTTCGGTGCGGTCCATCGAGTAGATGAAGTCTTCGGGCTCGATGAGAATAAAGCGCTGGAAGCGTTTTTCGGGGGGGAGGCCGATGCCGTCGGTCATGCAGGTTTGGATGACGTCGGAGAGTCTTGAGCGGATGGGACGGAGGGAGTCGGCTCTTCCGTAAACTTTGACTTGGGGCATCAGCGGTAATAATAGGAGCTTGCATACACTAGGCTACCGGGAAGATTGGCGATGGCGATTCCTAAGGTTTTTATTGATGGCGAGGCGGGCACGACCGGCTTGCAGATTTATCAGCGGTTAAGCGATCGCACTGACCTAGAACTCGTCCGCATTGACCCGGCGTTGCGTAAGGATGCGGCAGAGCGGCAGCGGTTGTTGAATAGCGTGGATCTAGCGATTCTCTGTTTGCCCGATGCAGCGGCGTTGGAGTCGGTGAGCTGGGTGACGAATCCTGATGTGCGGATTTTGGATGCCAGTACGGCCCATCGCACGGCGGAGGATTGGGACTATGGCTTTGCGGAGCTGGTGCCGGGGGGCAGGGAGGCGATCGCAGCCAGTAAGCGCGTCAGTAATCCAGGCTGCTATCCCACAGGCTTTTTGGCGCTGGTGCGGCCTTTGGTGGAAGCAGGCCTCATTGCGAAGGATGCAGCTCTGACAATCAATGCAGTATCGGGCTATTCCGGTGGTGGCAACAAGATGATTGATGCCTATGAGGCAACCCATGGAGATGGGGGTTCAAAGTGGCCTTATGGTCCCTATGGCTTAGGGTTTGGCCATAAGCATGTGAAAGAGATGCATTGCTATTCCCAGTTGAGCCATGCGCCGCTGTTTGTGCCCTCGGTGGGGGATTTTGCCCAAGGGATGTTGGTGCAGGTGCCCCTGCCGCTGTGGTCGTTTGAGAAAGCTGTGACGGGAGCTGAGTTGCAGGAAGCTTTGGCGGATTACTATGCGGGGCAGCGCTATGTGAAGGTGGCTCCGCTGAACCCTATGGATGAGTTACGCCATGGGGCGTTTTTGGATATCCAGAATGCCAACGGGACAAATGAGGTGCAGTTGCATGTGTTTGCCAATGATGAGACCCAGGAAGCGTTGCTGGTGGCACGGTTAGATAACCTAGGGAAAGGGGCATCTGGGGCAGCGGTGCAGAATATGAATTTGATGCTGGGGTTACCGGAGACTTCGGGACTAGAGTCAGAATAAATAGCTGAGCTTGATGCCCAACTATTGAAGCAGTTTGTCAGGCCAAGCCCATACTTCCTCATTTTCTCAATAAAGTCATTTGTGTGAGCCTTTATTGAGAAAATGAGCGGCTGTTTAAATTCACTGAAATATTGAAGGCCTCATTCTGTCATCAGAATCAAATTAGTATGTGCTTGCCCTAAGCAGTTTGTCTCAAATAGCCTCTGCAAGGTTAGAAGTATGAGAAGATCACTTACCGTATATAGGAAGCCAAGTATTCTGTAATTTGGCTACCAAATCACTGCGATGGCAGATGACGATTTCTTCGGAGTTTGTCAGAGGAAGTGTTTTGCAGCTTGTCATCGCTTGCTTCGGACAGCTTGTATTGCTGAGTACGAGATAACGCAATAGGTACAATAGCTTCACTGATTTAGACTTCTTAATCTCAGTGAGAACTCAGTCCGAGGTTTCCTGGCGATGTTTTTTGAGTCATTAGATGTAACAACGATTGTTGATTGGGCGGTGAAACACCACACTCCCGACAGCGCACTGTGGATGTTTGTCGCAGAGAAAGACCAATCTCAGCTTCCCAGGCTTTTACAAGCTCTAAAGCAGGTCAATATCCAGTGCTTTGGGGGCACTTTTATGAGCCTCATTGTGGGGCAAGAAACCTTTGAACATGGCTGTGCAGTGGCTCGCTTAGACCTTTGGCGATCGCCATTCATAGTCCAGAACCTCCAGCGCACTGACTTTTCTTTAGAACACTTACCCCTACGCAATGAGCTCCCTGAAAATTGCACCCTAGTTGTACTAGCTGATGCTGACTCGCTTTACCTCGCTGAGTTTCTCACGAAGCTTTATCATCGCTTTGGCAATCGGGTTCAATATTTTGGCGGTGGAACAGGAGTTCTGGATGCAAAGACGGACCTCCAAAAGCAATGCACCTTCACGACTGAGCATGGCATGGCAGCCAATGCAGCCATTCTCGCACTGATTTCTCAACCTGGCGTGGTTGCAGCACATCACGGCTGGGAAAGACTTCATGGCCCCCTGCTTGCCACTCGCAGCGAAGGTAACATTCTCTATGAACTGAATTGGCAGCCTGCCTTCGAAGTTTATCGTCAGGTTGTTGAAGCCCAGATCAATCGACCTTTACATCCAGAAGACTTAGGCGGCCGAATCTCATGCGGTTTCCCACTTGGGATGCTGAAGCAAGGGGTAGAAGACATTGTCCGTCTACCTAGCGCCGTAACAGAAGGGGGAGGAATGGTTTGTATTGGCGGCATTCAGGCAAATTCCGTAGTGCATATTTTACAGGGTCAGCCTGAATCAGTTATTCAAGCTGCTAACAACACGCTGGCCTTCTGCAAAAGTCAGATCTCATCACCGCCCAACTCAAATATCATCGTCGATTGCGTCACACGCTACTGGTTTTTAGAAGATTTAGGCGCCACAGAACTAGCAACGATTCAACAGAGCCTAGCAAACTTAGAAGGTTCACCGATGATTGGTGCTTTATTCAAAGGTGAAATTGCTTCTAACGGATGCAGTAGTTTAGAGATATTGAATAAATCGCTAGCGATTGGCTCATTCATGTAAGTGAAACCAAAATTTTAGTTTTATGGAAGCCATTGGTTCTACTCCTAGTCCAAATGAGATTCTAGACAACATATCCATGTTGTATGAGTTATCTCTAGCAATCGGCACGAGTCTAAACCTCCAAGAAAATTGTGAGTTTTTCACGCAAAAACTTATGTCTCGGCAAAACCTAAGTTTTGTCGCTATTTATGCAGATTCTTCTCTCCAAGACTTGCAGTCTCAAAGAGACAATTCAAGCCAACGATATCGAATGATATATTCCTGTCCAGGATTGTCTAAGACAGAGTCAGAGAACTTTATCTCGGCAGAGTTATTAGACAGTCTACAAACTCAAGGCATGTTGAGTATCAACACAGAAGAATCTGAAGAAGCACTTTTACCTTCAGTCGTTCATCGATCATTTCCAGGGATTCTTTCCGCTTTTTCCGTATCTCAGAATCAGATTATTGTGCTGTGCATTAATCAAGTTCGACAATGCGAGTACCCCAAATGGGAGCTTAGCCAGCTATCATTACTACTCAAAAAATTTGGTTGTTCAATTGAGGCTTGTCTCAATCATGCATCATTGCAGCAGGTCACTCAATCCAAAATCGCATTAGAAAAGAAGTTAGGCAAAGCTCAACACTTGGAGTCACTGGGCCTTATGGCTAGTGGTATAGCTCACGATTTGGGCAACATACTAAATCCTCTGACAGCCTATCCTCCCATCTTAAAAAGTGCTTTCTCTGAAGGCAGCACGGAAGAATTTATGTTGTCGCAAATCCAGGAGGCCTCAAACAAAGCCCATGCGATGATGAAGGATCTCTTAATGCTGTCGCAGAAGTCAAGCAGGTGTCATGAAGCCATTCCACTCACTTTCCCCATTTTCCAATACCTTAATTCTTCTGCATTCATTGCCCTTCAGTCAGAAGAACCTAATATCAACTGCAACTGGAAGTTAGACAATGATTCTCAGATTCTAGCTGACAACACGATGATCAATCGAATCATCATGAACCTAGTAACAAACTCCTTTGATGCCCTGCATGGTCAGGGACATGTGAACATTTCAGTGAAAGATTATGATTTTCCTCGCCCTAATGAAGGGTATATGACTGTTCCTGCAGGTCAATATGTGGGTCTAGTGGTCCAAGACGATGGAGAAGGAATTCCTCAAGATGCGTTAGCTAATATCTTTGACCCATTTTTTTCAAAGAAAAAGCTAGGCAGAAGTGGTTCAGGTTTAGGCCTTGCTGCAGTTCGAAATATTGTAGAAGGATTACACGGTTTCATTGATGTTAAGACAGGAACCAGAGGTACATCATTTATTATTTATTTTCCCAGAATTTCCGTTGAGCAAAGAGTGATGACAGCCAAATCACCTCAGATAGCCGCCAAACAGGTTGCCTCTGTATTCCAAGACAGTTCATCTTCTAAACAGCAAGAAGAGAAAGATAAATTTAGGCAAGCGTCTAAAATTTCAAAGCAGTCTGCTCGCAACATTATTCTCCATGAAATTTCTTCGATGCCTGAAGAATGGATATATGAATTCAAGATAGCTCTCGCAACTCTTTCAACCCAAAGCATCGAAGAGAATATTAAGAAAATACCTCCAGAAAGCAGAAAATTAAAAGCAGCGATCAAATCTCTAGCAGATGTTTATCGCTATGACATTCTACTAGACCTCATTTCATCACTCGAGTTCACTCAGTAATCCAAGGGCTTCAAAAGAAGCCCAAATTCTCCACGAACTATCGCCAACCACAGGAAGCAGCTAGAGCAAAGCCAGCGCCCCCAGCCCTATATTGCCTGGCACGAACAAAGCTGGGCAGAATGGCATGGCTGCTGGTATTTAATATTTATTCAATTCAACTTGGCATCAATGTTGATGGGAGCGACGTAGCGGCGGTTGGCACGGATGTAGCATTCGCCGGGCTTGAACTGCTGACTGGCGCTGCGAGCTTCGGGTGGGAAGGCGAGGCCAGCGGCGGTGCCTTGGATACGAAGCCAGGGGCTGCCGTTGTCGAAGACGATCGCATCCATCTCCGGTGTCACTTCAGTCAGGCGTTGCTGATTCACGGGGCCTCGGAAGGCGGCGGTGACGATGGCTCCGGCGAGGATGCGCGATCGCACAGCGCCATTGGGGGCGACACGACAGTTGAGCAACTCATTCTCCACAATCAGCCATTTAGCATTGCCGTAGTAGCCCAGATTGCCTTGCATCAGCGCAGTGGCATAGTCACCCTGGCGATCGGCGATGGGGACGCCACCGTATTGGGCCATGGCAGCTTGGGGTAAAGGTGCCAAAATATGGGTAAGGCCAACGGAAACGGCGACTAGGGGCTGCCAAGTTAAGGTAACGAGTTGCTTTAGGCTCAGCATGGTGAGTCCTGTAGAGGGCGCTGTTCTGATCATAGCGAATGGCTGGGTCGTCAGAGCCATCGGGAAAGCCAAGATTGCGGTTGTAACTGGATTACAGGTTGTTAGGAGGTTGGACAGGATGGCAAAGGCCAGGGGCGAAGTTTGTGAATTGTGCGATCGCGATTGCCCGAAGCTCACGGTCCATCACTTGATCCCCCGCCAATATGCGAAGCGCAAAAAGCTAGGTGTGGGGCCGATGATTGATATTTGCCCTCCTTGTCATAAGCAAATTCATGCTCTGTTTGAGAACAAACGTTTGGCAACTGAGCTGAATTCAGCAGAGCTGCTGCGGGAGACGCCAGAGCTGGAAAAGTTCCTCAACTGGGTACGCAAACAAGATCCCTACCGGCATATCAGAACCTACCGTCGCTACAGCTAAATTTGGCTTGGGCAAGCTGAAATCCTGATGCTGTCGTTCCCTTGTTCCCTAATAGAGGAGCCAATTTAGGCAAGTTCCTGGGGATCATGAAAAAAGACAATTTTTTGCGCTAAATTAACAAGCGCTATCCGTAGGTCTACCTGTTCTGAGGAGCAGGCAATGGCCTGAAGTGGCTGGCTGAGTCATTTTTAATTTCTAGATGGAAATTGGGAAGTCTCAGGCTAGGGCGTCGAGTTCGAGTCAGGCACTACCGATATTGGGGATGGGGAATGCAGGTTAAGCAGCTGGTAGTCGCGATTTTGACGCCGCTTATTTCGGGGGCGGCTACGTTTGGGGCGATCGCGTTAAACCATCACGGGCTCAATTCACTGATGGGCTCACAACGGGTCCATGCCGCAGCCCAGTCGAGTCCAGAACCGGAAGTATTGCTCTCCAACTGGCCCCAGCAATGCGAAGCCCTGAAGGCAGAGTTGCTCAATCAACCGAAACTGGCGGGAGTGACCTACGAAGCACGTCCCATAGATCCCTTTGTCACCCCAGCTTGGAAACTCACTTGGCAAGGCGAAGTCATGGCCTTGCCCATCGTGGACTATAGAACTGTCCAGGTCGCTCGCAATGACGATGGCAAATACTTCGTGTTGCTAGAATCGCCTGAGATTGGAGCCAGGGTAATGCTGAACCAGCTCAAGCAACCTCAGCTCATGACGGATGTATTTGCAACAGTGCCCCATCCCAGTTTATCCCTGGCGCAATTGCAAGCAGCGCCTGTGGCATCGAGCGATGGGGAGTCGGAAGCGGAGGTGAAAGCCTTGGCGACCAAGCGGAGTCGCTCTAGAAATCAAGATGGTTCCTCTGACTCCTCAACTGAATCCCCAGCTGAATCCCTGGCTGAAGCTCCTGCGGCGAGATTGAGCTGGGATGGTCCTAGCCTAACAGAGCGCTTATTTGATGGACCGGTTGCCTTGGAACAGCTCATTGACGAGGGCTATCGCCATCGTCCCCAAACCCTGAATTGCAAAGCGGATGCTTGGGAAAAAGAGTTGCCCATTGCCATGGGGCTAGCGCTGAAGTTGAGTACGGGAAATGGAACCGTGCCAGAGGCAGCCTATGCCAATATTGCTCAGCAACCCGGTCGCCTCTTGAAATATAGCTCGGAGGATAAGACCACCTGGCAAGCACGGTTTGGCGCGGGCGAGGTTTACTCCAATGTGACGATTACATTGCCCAGCAACCATGAAAGTGCAGCGGCAGGACTGGGCATGGGGCAAGAGAACTGGTGGGATGCGGAGCCTCGGCCCGAGTGGCTAGAGGCCCTGGAGCGAGCGGTTGAGGCCGATACGCCCTACGCCTGGCAGGCACTATCAGTTGAGCTACAGCGGGCTGGCATGAGTCAAGCGGGCATTCGCTCGATCCAACAGGCCAAGGCTGAATAGCCTTGCACCCCGAACAAGCGACTCAGCTATCAGACTTGTAAGCCAAAGGTCGGGACCGCAGGGTAAAGTCGAGGGACAGCAATGCTCTCGCGACTGGACCATGAATAGCTTTGAAATTTTGACCCAAGCCCGCGTTGAGCGGGTGAGTGATGGGGAGCAATTGCCAATTTTGTCAGGCTGCAAGGCTGATAAGACATTGGTGTTGGTGCTGCCCCATTTTGGCGACTTTGATCCCTTGGAATATGCCTGGTGGCTGAAACGGGACGGGTGGTTTGATGCTCCTCCAGCGGGCTTTGCATTGCGGGCCGTAGGCATTGGCGATCGCGCCGCAGGCCAGCGCTTCTGCGACTACACGGGGTTTCCCACCGATCAGCTATTTGTCGATTCCACGGCAGAGATGCATAAGCAACTGGGCTTGTACGAAGGACTGGCTTTGAAGCTGCCGGGGGGCTCGGACAGTGCCAATGGTTGGCTGAATTTGCTGTTGATGTGTGCGGGCATTGGCAGTCCGGGGACCTTGAAGGAGGTGTTTCGGGGCTACTTGGGCGATCGCGCCGCCCCCCAACTGATCGCCGATGACGAAGTGGTCAAAACTGGAGCCTTACCCGCCATCAAAGGTGAGACATTCAAGTTTGCTGGGGGCAAGGGCTTCCAGCGCCCCTTCGAACTAGCGACGTTGCGGCTACGGAATATGGGCGAGAGCCTGGGCCATTGGGAGACCTATGTGCATAAGGGAAATTTCTTGACCCAGCGGGGTGGGACATTTGTGATTGAGAATGGAGAGGTGTTGTATGAACATCGCGATCGCGGAATCCTCGGCTTCGCCAAAAACATGGCCACCCCCCTAGCCTTCCTCAAAGACTTAAGCTGAGCTCTTGTCTCCAGTCCCCCGTCTCCTTTAGGAGAAGGGGCTAGGGGAAGAGGAGCGCTTGCCTCCCCCACGTTGAAGCCACAACTCCCCCTACAATCAAATAGACTTTGCGAGCCCGACCGATGCCCATCGAGACCCACTTCCCCCTAGCCGTCTACTTCGAAGACCTCCCCGAAGGCCAAGCCCACAAAGCCAAGCTTCTCGAAGCGGTCTACGACATGAAGGCCCAGGGCTCTGCTCCCCGCCATGTCCCCGAAATGGCCTGGACCGGAGACCTCCACGGGGTTGAGCAAGTGCATCTGGACCCGCGCTTTAGCTGGGTTGTTGCCCAAGTGGAAACCCATGTCTTGCAATACCTCACGGAGCTAGGCATCGACCTGGAGCAAATTGACCTCTACATTCAGCGAGCCTGGCCCGTGGTTTCCCAACCGGGGCAAGAGGTGGGAGTCCATTGCCACAACACCTCCCATATCAGCGCGGTCTACTACGTTTCAGTGCCCAACTCTGGCAGCGATGAAGCGGGTTGCCTAATCTTTTTTGACAACTCCCGCCCCAATGAAGTCAGCCCTGGCCTGGGCAGCGAGAACACCAATATCATTGCCAGTTGGAATGAGCTAAACCAGGACCAAGCGATCTATGAACCAACGGAGGGGCGGCTGGTAATTTTTCCTTCCAAACGGCAACATGCTGTGAGCTTCAATCACACGGACCTGGAGCGAGTGTCGCTGTCCTTCGACATTGTGGTGACGGCGAAGCCGGGACAAGCGGCCGGGAGCTACGAATTTCTGACGCCGCCGCCAGGTCAGTGGAAGCCGTTTGGCCCAAGCGAGAAGAAATAGTCTAGGACCAGCTAAGTTCGACAAACTGTTAGGTTTGCTCCGCCTGGTGCTGTGAGCTAAAGCTCACAGCTAAGAGCTCAAGTCCGTTAAAACGGACTAAAAAACTGTCTATTAGGATTTCAGCCTACTTTAGTAGGCTTTCGCTTTGAGCCTTGGGATTTATCCCAAGGTGGCCGGGTGGGGAGTCTTTAGAGTCATCTAGCTTAGGCTAGGACCAGCTTCCAGTCTTGTCGAGAAAGGGTGAGAATTCTGGCTGGGACCAGGGGGTGGGTAAGCTGCCCTGAACTCGATAGCCCTGAGTTAACTGAAAGCGCAGCAATCGCTCTGCCCCTGCATAGGCTTCGACTTCAGGCCCATCCCAAATGACTTCAGCATTGCCCGTGAGGTAGAGCAAGTCGCCTTGGCCAAAGTCTAAAAAGAGCAGGCCCGCTTTAGGGTTGAGTTCAATATTGCCCAAGGTATTGAAGATGAGATTGCCAGAGAAATCGGGAATGGTGAGACTGCCATCGGCATCAACGCGCACGAAGCCGGGCTTGCCGCCCCGATGGGAGACATCCACGCCGCTGGCTTTTCCGGCGTCATCGCCTTGATAGGCAGTGGCGATGAAGAAGGTGTCTGTATTTTGAATCAGGCTGCGGTCTGCCTCGCGGAGCTGGGTGATGGACTGAATGGGTTTAGGAGCTGTAGGGTCAAAATCCATCCAGTTGGCTTCTCGGGTTTGGATGTACTGGGGGCAGTTGCCAAAGCTTTGTCCAACGCGAATATCGAAGCCAAAATCAGTGGTTGCAGTAACAACCCCATTAAGGCGATTGCGGCGACGGGTGGGGAGTTCGATGCCGAGTAGACCGATGTCTATGCCGGGCGCAAGGTTGTCAGCGAGGGGGTCGCCAAAGAGGGGCTGGGCTTTGACCGTGAGGTGACGTTCGTCGGGGGAGGAGAGGAAGCCTGGTTTGCCCAGGAGGATGGAGGCCCAAGGTTGCTGGCGATCGTCGAGGCTGCCCACAATGACGTAGGGCAGTTTGGCAAAGAACTGGCGATGCTGCTCCGGCATAAAGTCCCGAATCATGCGCCGCGCTTGCTTACCGATTATATCTGCAACGCCCAGGCGAGACTGAACGGCAATTTCGCCGGGGTGGAAGGGAGATTCGGGATGGGGCCAGCCGGAATTTGCCATGGGACGTATTGCCAGAAAGAAAGGTTGTAGGCTCAACAGAGCTAAAGATTAGCCCTATTGAGCCAGTGATTGAAAAGATGTAAGGCACTTCAGGATTTCGCGAAGAGTTCCATGCGAATGCCACCGGGAATCGTCAGCATCATGTGATGGGCTGGGCCTTGGCCTAAGGGTTCTGGTGGAAATTCAATCTCGACTCCATCGGTCTTGCCCAAGGTGGTGTGCAGTGAATTGAGGGTCTCTAAACTCTCCACCTGAAGGGCAAAGTGGTGCAGCCCCACGTTGGTTTTGCGATTGAAGGGCGTGGCTTGGGCGGGGTCAACGGCTTGCCATAGCGTCAGCATGATTGAGCCATCGGAGACGAAGACAGCGGGGTAGTCAGGCTTTTCGCCGACTTGCTGGAAGCCGAGGACATTGATGAAGAAGTCGCGGGTGGCGGAGAGGTCGGGAACGGTGAGGCCGAGGTGATGGATGCCTTGGGTCTTAGCCATGGTGGAAGAGCTCCAATGAGGTGGTGAGTTCAGTACCGAACGATCGGTACAAAACAATTAGACCGAACGAACGGTACAATGTCAATAACTTCGTATCCTTGCCCGTCACTGCTGTTGCCCTATGTCCCGCGAAACTCATCTGCCTGCGTTATTTCAGCTCTTCCGCCAACAGGGCTATGACGGGGTTAGTTTGGCCAATATTGCCCAGGCAACGGGCTTGGGAAAGGCGAGTTTGTATCATCACTTTCCGGGTGGCAAGGATGAAATGGTGCTGGCGACGCTGGGCTATGCGGGGGATTGGTTGGCGCTTAATGTTTTGCAGCCACTGGGAGAGGAAGGGGATGCGCAAGAGTTGCTGGAGGAAATGTGCGATCGCCTTTCCCAGCTCTATGACGAAGGCCGCCAGCCCTGCATCTTGGGCACGCTGACCCTAGGGCCAGTACGGGACGACTTACATGAAGTGGTGAAGCAAGGGCTAGCAAGATTTATTGAAGCGATCGCCCAACTCCTGATCAAAGCAGGCCTCGACCCGCGATCTGCCCAAGAACGCAGCGAGGATGCAGTCGTAATGATTCAAGGCTCACTGCTGGTCTCCCGAGGTTTGGATGACCCAACGCCTTTTCAGCGGGCTCTAGATCAGTTGCCAGCAAAACTGTGTGCTGGAATTTGAACCGAGCAGCTGCCTAGCCATGATTAGCCATGTTTCCAGCGCTGTTGCCCCCTCCAGCTGGGCATATCACCTGGGAAGAAGAATGGTTGGTAGAGATGGGCAATCCGAGCAGCGAGAATTGATTGCTTGAACAGGCTCGCTTCGCGATTGCTACTCCTCAGAGCTCATATCATTGACTCAATAGCGCCAGTTTCCTCAGGACGCTTTTCTCCAGAGGGAATGACAGACTCACAGTCACACTGCTGAAGCAGCTTTCCTTTTTAGACAGCGCACAGCTTCACTCATCACAGGACTAGAAGCCAGTAAGCTGATCCGACCTTCTTCATCTAAATGCCATGCTTCTGCTTCCTCAAAGCTGGCATTCGAGCTCTGCTGTAATCCCCATTCAATCTGTGAGTCACCTGTTCGCTGTTTTTCTAACTGAGGAGTAATACTTGGGGCCAGAGGGTCAACACGAAAGTCTTTCCAGACATTTTGACTCGATAAAATCTGCGTTGGGCTATGGGGAAATCCACCTTTCCCTGAGGCAACAAACTGGTCACTCGCCTGTCCGACACAACCGACAATTACTTTGTCTTGGTGGCTTCCTGCAACTTTATCAGGGAGTTGAACTAGATTTTGAGTCGTGGTGAGATCGAGCGAATTAATGTTGACGGACCCATTAAGACCAAAGGCCGAACTTGCAGTGATATCACTCTCAGAGGTCGTCTGAGGGCGAAATGCTGTCCCTAGTATGTGCTCCGTGCTGATATTGATATTGCCGCCATTGCCAAGCCTTGCATTGGCAGTGATGTCACTATTTTCCTGGGCAATGATGATTGGAGATGAAATATCGATATTGCCGCCATTGCCAGGCCCATTAGATTCCACTGTTAAACGACTGCCATTTTGAAGCAATAGCGAGTCGGCCAACTGAAGCTTAATATTACCGCCGTTGCCATATTCAGTGAAGGCAATAATTCCGCCACCATCTGTCAGCGAGACTGAATTTGCCTGAATTTGAGCCTCACCTGCATTCCCTAATCCACCATTTTTAACATTAATCTGGACAGGTCCACTTAAGCGCAGGTGAGGAGTGATGAGACTTAGATTGCCTGAATCTCCCGTGGGAATAAAATCGGGGGAAATATTAAACAGCGCTCGCTCAAAGTCAGATGGGATAAAAACAGAAGAGTTGATCGCGCTACTGGGCTCAGACCCAATCGGCTGATTGATTTCAATGCTGTCAGTGGCAACAATGCGGATATTCCCAGCGGATCCTGCAGAGATCGATGAGGCTGCAATCAGCGCTCGATCGGCGAGGCTCAATTTTTTCGTCTCAATGTCAATATTGCCAGCTAGGCCAGGTCCAAAGTTAGAGGCTGCAATTGAGCTGGGAATATTGCTGACTGCACTTCTTCCAGTGAGACGAATATCATCAGAATAAACGGAGAGACTTCCAGACTCCCCTAGGCCAAAGGTCAAGGAGCTAATACTTCCTCCCCCTTCAAGTAAAAGTTGGGGTGACTTGATTCGCAGATCTCCTGAATTGCCTGTTGAGGCAATCGTGCCGGTGGCAATCGTGCTAGAGATGAGAGGGTTTATGGCATTAAAGCCGCTCACGGCCAGCTGCTCATCCGTCCGAATTTGAATGGCTCCTCCATTGGCTTCGCTAAAGGTAAATCCGACGATACCGGCTCCCTCTTGAATTTGGAGTTGAGCAGCTTGAATATCGATGTTCCCGCTAGGCTGGGGGCCTAGTGTTTCGCTAAAAACACCACTGCGGAGCGAACTGCTGGCCTCACTGCCTGAGATGAGTAATGTGCCAGCCGCATTAACAGTCAGGCTGTTTCCGCTTTGAGTGGCAGCGACTCCAGTTTGTCCCAGGAGGATCGAGCTGTCCTGGAGATTGATGTCATGGCCACTCACCTGGAGGCTTCCTTGGTGAGTGGTAAATAGCTGGACAGAAGGCAGGGCAGGTAGCAATGCAACGGGGACGCCACTGACATTGGCTAGGGAGCGATTTACGAATTGGACTGAGCTAAAGGCTTCTACCGCGCCATAGTCAGCGGTGAAATTGAGTGGGTTTAAACTAACTGAGCTGCCCTGGGAGACGCTGCCGATTTCCACATGGCCACTGTGGGCCGTGACTTGTCCACCATTCAACGTAATTCCATTTCCAATCAGGGCAAGTGTCTTCCCCGGTCGCACCTGTAGCCCTGATGTAGCCCCTTGTTGGATGTGAGGAGCAAGGCCCCCATTGGCTCCGCGACTGGGATCAAGCGGATTGAGTTTGGCTAAGGTATGGCCTGTGTTTTGGACCTGGATAGCACCTTTCCCAATTTGAAGGCCAGTTGGAGCACTGATCGTCATTAGTGGAGGCACATTTAGCCTCTCAGTCTCCAAGGTAAAACCATTGGCAAAGGTTGCCTGCTCAGCGGTTGAGGCGATAAATGAGCCCGGCACCCTGAGCTGCGCATTGGGTCCAAACACAATACCGGCAGGATTGATGAGAAATAGATTGCTGGTTGTATTAGAAACTTGTAAGGTTCCATCGATGCGAGACAGGTTAGGGCCGGTTACGCGGGTAACAATATTCTCAATGGAATCCGGGGCAATGAAGGTTACCGTATCTGTGGAATCGAGTGAGAATTCCTGGAAGCTGTGAAAAAGATTTTGCTGTGCACCGTTCGAGGTTGTGAGGCCGCCCGAGATTACACCGCCAGCATTGATTGTCCCCAGGCTCTCATCAGGAATGACTTGAGCCTGAGCTGGCATGACGCTGCTAACCAGCAATCCGATTAGCGTCAGGCTAGCTTTGCTGCTGCGGGGCCGGGCATGGGTCAACGAAGTGAGCTTCACAATCAACTTTGGCGTATAGCGAGTGCTATCTGTAGGATTCCCCCTGGGAGGGGTTTTACGACGTTGGCTTAGCTGAGCTTCTTTTCGTCAACTTGATTGTGGGGAGATTTTAATCTCGGGACTGGCAGGGCTATGCCGCCGTCCCCAAGGCTTTGCAGAGCTGATTTGGGACTGTGGTCAAACGATGGAGAAGCAGTGAAAGGGGGAAGTACGAATGACCAATCCCGCATCACCAATCAGACTTGGAGCCAGTCTTCCGATTGATTGCACTCCAATTGTTTAGATTGAGGGGCGGGTGAGCGATCGCCATTGCTGCAAGCCCAGCACTACCACCAGCGTCGCCAGCACCAAAGGCCAGCTCACATGGTTAAGCACTTCCCAGTTAAAGCGGTGGAAAATGCGACCCGACAAGAAGGTCACCAGGGCGACAAAGCTAAAGACAACAAAATCATGGGAGGCTTGGACCTTAGCTTTCTCACTAGCTCGGTAGGTTTCAGTGAGTAGAGTTGTGGAGCCAACATACATAAAGTTCCAGCCGAGGCCGAGGAGCAGCAGGGCGATGGAGAAATGGCCAAAGCTGGTGCCGGTTAGGTTAACGGCCATGCAGCCCAGGGTAAGGATTGCGCCTGAGGTGATGATATTGAGCAGGCCCAGTTTTTTGATCAGCCAGCCGGTGAGGAAGGAAGGGCCGAACATACCGAAGACGTGCCACTGGATAACGTTGGCGGTTTGGTCGAAGCTGTGGCTGTGGGCTTCCATGGCCAGGGGCGTGGCGGTCATGACGAAGACCATGACGCCGTAGCTGATGGTGCTGCCCAGGGTGGCGACGAGGAAGCTGGGTTGGCGGGCGATGATGAGGAGCGATCGCGCTTTCTCCACCACTTCCCATTTCACAGCAGTCGGCACCCGCAAACCCAAGAGCAATAGGCTGGCGAGGACGTAGAGGCCGAGGATGGCGACGAAGGCTCCAATGTAGAGTTCGTTGCTGAACCAACCAATGAACCAATCTTTGGAGCCAGTGGCGAGCCAGGGGCCGAGGAGGGCGGCGATGATACCGCCAGCAATGACCCAGGAGATGGCCTGGGGGCGGAAGGCCTCGTCGGCGATATCGGCAGCGGCGAAGCGGTAGTAGCCAACGAAGCTGTTGGCGATGCCGAGGAGGGCCATGGCCAGGGTGAAGATCCAGAAATTGGCGATCGCCAAGCTATAAATGGCAATGCCAGAACCCAGCAGACCAATGCTGGTGCCGGTCAGGAAGCCACCGCGTCTGCCGATACGTTGCATGAGCAACGATGCAGGGATAGTGGTGACCATGGTAGCCAATTGGCGGATGGCCAGGGGCAGGGTGGCGAGGGCTTTGTCGGCGGCGAGGGCGTAGCCGATGAGGGCGGCTGTGGTGATGAGGACGGTGTTGGTGGTCATGGCCAGGGCCTGGCAGAGGGCGAGGAGGCTGACCTGTTGTTTGGTTTTAGTGGTGCTGATGATGGCGGGTGGGGTTGCCATGGTAGATGCGAGGGATGGGGCCTG
>CALLAT010000049.1 GCA_938002085.1 uncultured Pseudanabaenaceae cyanobacterium | reverse complement strand
CGAGGTCAATTTGAGCCTCTATCCCCGAGTGGGACAGCAGTGCACATTACCCTGGCTCCCCATCCCGTCGTTCTTGCCTTCTTGGCAGTGTG
Organism: uncultured Pseudanabaenaceae cyanobacterium; assembly: GCA_938002085.1. Taxonomy (GTDB): domain Bacteria; phylum Cyanobacteriota; class Cyanobacteriia; order PCC-9006; family JAAUQQ01; genus JAAUQQ01. The sequence goes on along the minus strand of CALLAT010000049.1, from coordinate 5,236 downwards.
GTATTTCCACTGGTATGGCATTTCATTATTGGCACTGCTTGTTGGGGGAATGCCTGGACCGATTGCGCTTCTGTTCTTGGGCTTGCCGCTGCTAATAGGCTTTGCATTTTGGGCTGCCTTTTGGTCCGAGGCCAAGCGCAGTCGCCGAGACTTTATCCAACTGATTGATGGGCAAGTTCAAGGACAGACAGAATCCACCACCAGCCTAGGATTTGCCCAAAACCTGACCCAACGATCCCAACGCCGCATTCGTAAGCCTTGGATTTTAGCAGGACTCGGCATAGTAGTCCTTGGGCTCATTCTGTTGCTTCAACAACAGGGAGGGCAGATTGAATCAACCTCTAGCATCTTCACCCAGGCTGCTGCTAATGCTTGCTCTGCTCCTTGCCATTACGTAACGCGCCACAGTATCACTGGCCACCCCGAAGCCACAGTTGTTGCCCTCAGTCCAGATGGAACAATGCTCGCCAGTGGGGGGAATGACAAGGCCATTAAGGTTTGGGATGTTGAGACGGGTCAGTTGCGTAAAACGCTCCAGAGCGATTCCGGTGTGCTGCAAGCTTTGGCTATTTCGGCTGATAACCAGACGATTGTGAGTGGTAGTGGCGATCGCATGATCCGCATTTGGGATTTAATCTCATCAGCCCCACCTCTCATGCTCCCAGGGCACGAATCCGAGCCCCGAATTGTTCGACTCACCCCTGATGGTAAAACTATCGTTAGTTCAAGCTTTAACGAGTTGAAACAGTGGGATCTCTCCACGGGAGAACTGCTTACAGAACGGCTCAAGCGTGAACCAAAACTCATCAAACTCGGTCCCATCGAGACAACTGTAACCACCGGCCCCTACAGTCGAGTTCTGGGTATTAATGATCCAGGCCAGGTTGCCATCATCCAACAAGGCAACGACCTACTGGCATGGCATTTAGAGACCGAACAACAGGTCAAGCTGCCCCACAACGCCCACTGGTCTCACATCGGCAAAGTCGCCATCAGCCCCAACGGAAAAATCGCAGTCTCTCAACATGACAATGGCTGGCGCAAATTTGAAACTCGCCTCAAGGTTTGGGACCTGAGCCAGGGCAGGCTTCAAGCGGAGGGAGAAATGGACTACTCTCGCCGCTCCTTTCCCCAAGGCGCCATGGCCGTGAGTGATGCCCAGGTGCTGGGTCAAGCCAATGGCGCTCTTGCGACCTGGGACTTCAAATGGGCTCAACCCCAAGGGGAGTTAAGTGAGCAAAATCTTAGGACGATCACCATCAATTCTGATGGCAGGATATTAGCAGGAGTTGCTAATACAGGTATGGGTGAACAGACAGCCCTCCAGCTGTTGGAGCGGAGCGATTGAGCGAGGCGATCGCATTCACAATGCGATCGCCACAGAACGGTAGGGTGCGTTTTTGCATTAAGCCGAGGCGCTGGTGCGTTTTGCTGCGCAGCAACGCGGGGTAAAACGTCTTCTCGGGAATGCTGGGTTCATGGGTCGCTATTAGTTCGGTAGGTGAAATCGGAATGTCTGGAGTGGCGTATTTCTTTTGGTTGATGTCGATGATACCGGGCTTTTTCTTTTACGCTTGGCCCGTCACTTTGATCCTGCTGATATTTCTAGGAGGGGCATTCTCAAGCTGGCTGCACCAAGAGCATTGCCCTCGGCTGAAGATAACTCACCTGGCCAGTGGCTTAGCTCTGACCAGTTTGATCTTGCTTTTTGGAACCCTATATTCTTCAAAATCTAACCTATATATTCATCCCCATTCAGGGATAGGAGGCGCAATTGTTCTTTGGATTCTGCTGGCTCAGTTAGCACTCAGTGTTTTGTTTGTGGTTCGTGCATCCCAAGGGGCACGTTTGCTCAGCGCTTGTATCCTCTTTGCTGAGTTTCTAGTTTCTTTGGTTGCAGCATATCTAGCTTCAATGTCGATCAGTAGCACCTGGATCTAGGCTCACTGATTTTAGTTGTCTGCACAATAATCTTGCCAGGCTAGCAGTTTTACCCAAAGCCATCGTAGTAGGGTGCGTTTCTGCCCCAGGCCGAGGCGCTGGTGCGTTTTGCTGCGCAGAAACGCACCTTACTTACAGATCACATTCGCGGCGATCTCCCAAGTTAAGCCAGGGCAGAGCCCAAGCCTACGGCTTAATGCTAATCAGCTCAGTCAAGATACTGTCCAAGCTGCCATTCACATTAATCTGCTCGATCTTCTCTGCGATGCGTTCTAGCACCTCCAGCTCCTTCAGCCGCAGGGCAATGGGATTGTCCTCCATCACCTTGGCGGTGTTGAGCATACTGCGCGTGGCAGCGGTCTCCTCGCGGCGACGGATCACATTGGCCTGGGCAGATTTCTCCGCCGCCACCACCTGACCCAAAATCGCCTTGATTTCACCGGGCAGGATGATGTCCTTGACCCCAACGGAACGCAACTCCAAACCATAGGCTGGAACCTTCTCCGCCATGTACTCAGAAATCGCCTGATCGATCGCCCCCTTATCCTCCAGCAAGGCATCCAGGTGCTTCGTCCCCACCGCACCGCGCAGGGCAAATTGCAGCTCCTTGTATAGGAAGCCAGGAATATCCTTCAGCGCAGTCCGGGCCTGCACCGCATTCACTACGCGGTAATCTGCCGTCAGGTTCAAGCGCAGGGGCACCTTGTCCTTCGACAAGATTTCCTGGCCCGAGACCTCCAGACTTTGCAGCCGCAGATCGATCGCTTCGCTCTTGAAGCTGCGGCCAAACTCCCACCAGGCATGGATGCCCGCAGGCAAGGTTTCCTGCAAGGCTCCATCCAGGTACAGCAGCCCTACATGTTGTGCCGACACCTCCAGAGCGTGGATGTGGTCGAGGGCCAATGCCATAGCGGTGGATGAGCCGGAGATGAGCTCGGAGATCAGCCGTTCGGGCAGTTTGGGCTGGGCGGTGATGTTGATGCGCTCAACCTCTGTTTCCCGCCAGAATAGCTTGCGGCTGTGGGGCGGTAGGACCGCGATCTCTTTGCCTTTATAGCGAGCGATCGCCACCTCATCTCCACCCAGCTCCACCACCTGGCAGTAGCTGGCCACAAACTCGGGATGCTGCTCCATCAGCACTTCCTCAAAGGGGAAGGTGGGATTGGACTCGGTGCGCTTGAGCGATCGCACAACCACCGAGCGCCCAAAGGTCCAAAAGGCATAATCACCGGGCTCCAGAGGCCGCACAAAGTTGTCCTGCACATAGAGCAAGCCAATTTCAAACTCGGCCAGGTTCATCTGCTTCAAACCTTCTATCTGAGCACCACGTAGTTGCTGAGCCAAGTCTTGGGGTAGCTCTCGGCTCTCCTCCAGGTTGAACAGCTGGGCCTCCACATCCACAAAGCCGCGCCAAAACGTCCGCAATTGGTTGGGGCCAATGCTCAGCCAGCGCTGACCCAGGCGCACCAGGGCTGCGTCGTTGAAGCCTGTGCGTACTACAAGGAAGTGTTGGCGAATCTGATCACCATGGCTTTGCAGTAGTAGCTCAAGGTTCTCCAGCTTTGCTTCAGGCTGGTTGAGGTCGAACTTCTTGACGCGCCAGTGCCAACCCAAGAAACGATGGGTGCCGGGACGCAGCACGCGCTTAAAATCGCTGCGGTGGTAAAGGATGCCCCGCTCGCTGGGTTTGATGTAAAAGGTTCTGAACATGAATTTAATTGCTCCTCTCCTCTGGAGAGCTACAGCGATGCAACGCTGGATGCTTCTGAGTTTGCACAGAAAACTGCTAATTCCCCTGATTATAACACGTTTTGTAGTATGTATAATACGTTTGATCGAAAAGACCCCGCAATTGCTCCAGGTTCACAGGTTTGGGCGGGCGATCGCGCCTCCCTAGCTGGATTAAGCCTCAGTATTTTTGCTTTGGCTGTCTTTGGACATAATGCCCTCAGACAACTTAGCTAAAACATTGGGGCAAATCTGCCGTTCTTGGGGCTTGCTCCGGTTACCGCGCACAGCAATGGGAGGTCACCTTAGAAGGACAGACTCAAGCTAGGAAGGGTAGACAATCGCACAAGCCCTCAACTGCTGCGGTCTGAAGTTGATGAACCTGCCGAAGCAGATTGCATCTCGTCCCAACTGCTGAACTGAGCATTGCGAGGTCTTCAAAAGACGTGGAGTCGAACCACGGCGGATTGCTCCGCTTTACCTTCGGGGTTTTAGCCCCAAACGCTTTACAGGCGTTAACGCTTTGTCGGCGTTGACTGATCCTAAATCAGTTGCCCATACCCAGGGCGGGGTGGTGAAAAGTACAGGAATCGAACCTGTGACAGTCAGATTATGAGTCTGATGCTCTAACCAACTGAGCTAACTTTTAGTTGGAGCACGATGTAGGAATCGAACCTACGACACACCGTTCGCTTTGCGCGGGACGGCTGCTCTAACCATCTGAGCTAATCGCGCGGTTTTAGCATGGAACTAGGTTGTGCACCTAATACCTGCTGCCATCGCCCCTTGGACGAAGGCACTGCCCGGCCTTAACTTCCGAACAGTGAATCGATTGATCGATGGTTGGCGGTACGCGCCGAAGCAAAAGCCCAGCGTGCCAGACAGATATACAGAATCTGAACCGCTGCCGCACAGCAATCTCGCAATTCAATTCGAAGCTAACACATTGAAGTACGAACCGTCATCGCGTACTACAAAATTCTTGTCGCGCTTAAAATCATTCGTCCTCGCTGAAGTCGGCATCGTCATCGACATCTTCTAAATCATCGTCATCGTCGTCAGGAAAATCATCCGCTGGGTCATTCTCAGGCTCATTCAAGCGATTGCCCCGCTCCAGCCAATATTGCCAATCTTCCATGGCTTCAGTCGTGTCATCATCGGCATCCAAGGGCTCTAGCTCCATCACCAAAGCGGTGAAAGGCTCTTCCCCAAAGCTATCGCTGTGGCGCACCTCCATCTTCATTTCGTCGAGGCAATCTTCCTCCACAGCGAGGGAGATGACTTCCACATCGTCATCGCCATCTAGGGTTGCCTGAAAGGGGAATGTGACTTTGCCATCCAGGTAGTAATACCAAGCAGTGGCGCGGTCTTCATCGTTCTCCGTATCAACGAGAATTGCGTTTGCGATACGTTTTTCGCGGAGGTCTTCAAGCTCTACGATAGCCATGCCAAATCCTTCTTGAATTCAGAATAGAGGTGAGGGTTTTCGATTCCATTCAAGCGATGGATCGAGCAGATAATACTACGGCGTAAGAAAATTTAGCAGTGTTTTGTGAGCATTTTGAAA
>CALLAT010000048.1 GCA_938002085.1 uncultured Pseudanabaenaceae cyanobacterium | reverse complement strand
CTCAAAGCTCAAGTCCGTTAAAACGGACTGAACAGCCCACCAGCGAGGGTTACAGCCCACTAAAGTGGGCTTGCGCTCTTGGGCTGGGAATTTATTCCTAGCTTGCTTCGCCAGTGCTTTTGCGAGCCGTCGAACTCAGGTAATCCAAAGCAAAACAGCCTCTAGATTTGCCATCAGCAAGGGTTAGCTGACCCTGGCAAATCTAGGGGCTGTCAATGAGGGAGCAATTCAGAAAGTGAATGGTCTATTGAACCGTAACGGGACCTGTCAGAGTCAAGGTTAAGTCCGTTTCAGGATCGATAACGAATAACTCACTCTTACTGCGACCCGTGAAGACGCCGATGATGGCACCCGCTCCAGCGCCGCCCAGAACTTCCGTGGCTTCGATTTTGCGATCGCCCGTCACGCCCGAAATCACAGCGGCAGCTCCCGCCCCAATCGCAGCATCACGAACAATACGACCCGCCCCAGCTCCCCGACGAATAACTTCTTTCGTGGTCACCACTTGGGAAGTCGCATCGAGGGTATAGACTTCGCCACTGGCCAGCTTCAGCTGCTCAGCAAAGAACTGGGCACCGTCATCATCGGATTGGACAACGCCCATGACCTCACTGCCGGAGGGAACCAGAATGCGACCCCCTTGGGTTTGAATCGCCTGGGCCGTGGTGAGGGTGACTGGAACGGGATCAGGCTCGTTAGGCGCAACGTAGATTTTCTCAGCCGTCTCATAGCGCACTGCTAGACTCGTGCCTGCAGGGATAGCAACCGGCGCATTGGCCACGGGCGCATTAGCAAGACCTGCCACATAGGGAGAGTTGAGGCGGGAAACCTGAGACTGATTTGTCAGGGCCTGGTAAATGAAGGCAGCGACTTCGGCACGGGTGGCGCGGCGGTTGGGATTGAGCTGGTCGACATTGGGGTAATTGACCACCAGATCATTGTCCGTGGCAGCAGCGATGCTACGAGTCGCGTAGTTGGGGATGGAACCCGCATCTTGGTAAAGGCCGAGGCTATCGGCGATCGCATTACTTGGCTCATAGCCCAAACCATTCGCCAAAGACACGAGAACCTGCACCCGGGGAATATTCTCACCGGGGCGGAATTCACTGCCAGGGTAGCCGCTGAGGAAGCCAGTTGTATAAGCCGACTCAATTGCCGGGGCAGCCCAAAAATTACTACGCACATCGCCAAAGGCTTGGTAACTGCGATTGGGGGCCACAGAAAAGGCTTTATCCACAATGGCCGCATACTGGGCGCGGGTGACGGGCTCGTTGGGGCGGAAGCTGCCGTCGGGAAAGCCGCTGACAATGCCCCGTTGGGAGAGGGCTTCGATGTAGGTTGCAGCCCAGTTACTGGATTGAACATCGGTGAATTGGGCCTGGGCTGGGGCTGCGGAGAGTAAGCTGGCAGCGATCGCCACAGGGGCAGCGGCAACTAAACCGAGGGTCGGGCCAAAGTTAGGGATAAAGCTCATCGCGTAAAGTCCTGGGTCGTGGGATAGAGGATGTAACGCCGGGGATGTTATGAGCTATTGAATTGTCATCGGGCTAAGATGTTCCGGGCAAGGCCAAATTTCTATCTTTTAGACCCGGCTCAAACCAGCCGATCGAGGATTAGATTTGCTGCGCGATCGCAGGCTCCTGGCTTGCCCAAGGCCTCCCGCAGACGCCCATAGCCTTCCAGGATTTTGGTGCGCTTTTCTTCACCTAACAGCGCTTTTGCCTCTTGGTAAATGCGCGCTGCAGTGGCCTCTTCTTGCAAGAGTTCCGGCACCACGGCCTCCATATTGATCAAGTTGGCTGGAGACATAAAGGGAATCGAAAACCGCAACACACTGCGAGCAATCCAAGCGGTAAAGGCATTTAATCGGTACACCACAACCTGAGGCACGTTCCGCAGGGCAATTTCTATATTTGCAGTGCCAGACTTCGTGATAGCGAGGTCGGCGGCAGCAATGGCCACCTGCTGATCTTCGGTAAGGATGCGGGCTCGGAGACCATACTTAGCCACCGCTGCTTCCATGTCAGCTCGATACTTCTCCAGAGCTAAAGGAATGAGAAATTGGATGCGATCGTCCTCGGCTTGGAGCTTCTGAGCTGCCGCAAAAATATTGGGCAACAGGTACTTCATTTCCTGGGCACGGGAGGCGGGTAGTAGCGCGATCGCGATTTGCTCCTCTGGAATGCCTAGCTGCTGGCGAGCCGTCGCACGGTCCACTTGCTCCGCCATCTTGTCCACCATGGGATGGCCCACGTAGGTCACTGGCGCTCCCTTGGCCTGGTAGTAACTGGCTTCACCGGGGAAAATGGCCAGAATTTCATCAGCAAAGCCAACGATTTGAGTTGTATTACCATCTCCAAAGGACCAGACCCATTCTTGCGGGGCGATGTAGTACTGAATCGGTAAATCTTTGGACTGCTGACGCAGGTAATTGCCAAAGACAATATTGGGCGTCATGTAGTCGATCATCACCGCTGCATCGGGCAGGTTCTCTCGCAGAAACTTCTTCGTACGGCGCTGGAGTTGCAGGGTGGGGATGATGTAAGGAATGGATTCCACTAGGCCCATGGAGCCAATCGTGGTTGTATTACCAATTAGTTTGGCTCCCGCAGCTTCCATGCGATCGCCCCCCAGGGCCACAATCTCCAGCTCAATCCCCCGAGCCTTCGCCTGACGCCACAGCGCCTCCACCAACAGCGCCCCCTGGAGGTCACCGGAAACTTCGCCCGTGCTAATGAAAAGCCGCTTCATGGTAGATGAAAAAACTGAGTGAGATGGATTGAACGACGGCTCGGGCTTGGATCTTTCATAAAACCTACTTTCCCGGAATTAGCCCTCGCCGACCTTCCGTTTGACTCGACAATTTCACAAAGTGATAGAGATGCCGCACCGCAGGCACATGAACCAGCGGCTCAATCTCAATCAGGGCTTCTTCCAGCGTCTTCCCCGACCGAAACAAAGTCCGGTAGGCCTTCTTCAGAGCCTTATAAGCCGCACCGCCATCCTTCTCTTGCAGCCCCGATCGCTTTAACCCCAAAACATTTAGCGTCCGCACTCGCGAAGGACTGCCCTCCACCAGGGTAAACGGTGCCACATCCCGGTCAATGCGACTCATCGCTCCCACCATGGCTAACTCACCCACATGGACAAACTGATGGAAGCCAGCCATTCCCCCAATCACCGCCCGCGACTCAATCTCCACATGGCCTGCAAGGGAGACCGCATTGGCGATCACAATCTTGTCTTGCAAAATGCAGTTATGGGCCACATGGACATAGGCCATTAGCAAATTGCCATTGCCGATGCGAGTCACTTCCCCCGCCTTCGTCGCCTTATTGATCGTCACACATTCACGAATGCGGTTATCGTCCCCAATCTTGACTAAGGTGTCATCCCCAGAATATTTGAGGTCTTGGGGATCCATGCCAATCGCCGCACCGGGAAAGAAGCGGTTTCTAGCACCAATTTCCGTCCAGCCATCAATCACGACATTGGCCATCACCTCGGTTTGAGCCCCTATTTTGACCCGCTCACCAATAACGGCGTGGGGACCGATTTTTGCCGTGGGGTGAATCTCAGCGCCGGGATGCACCACGGCTGTGGGATGAATCAGGGGCGTCAAGGGGATACTCCGCTCGGAAACTGCTGTAGAACTGCGCAGGGGATGATTGCCAATGGCCATTTCTAACGATGCGAGGCTGCTGATACTGCATTGACCATGGCTGTGGGTACAACCTGGGTTGGACAGACATGCTGAACTAGCATTTGCTGAAGAACGGGCATAGAAGAGCATCTCCTGCTGAGGGTGCCTTTCGATACCAACTCTAGCTTCTAGTTTAGTTATCCATCAGGGAAAACATCAGTTCACCGCCAGCCACTAGCTTGCCATCCACAAAGGCCTCGCCTTTAACCTTGCCAAAGCGTTGGCGCTTAATGCTGATGAGCTCTGCTTTGAGAATCAACTGATCCCCAGGCACCACCGGACGACGGAAGCGAACTTTGTCGATCCCCGCAAACACAAACAGACCTTCGGGCAAATCGGGCAATTGTTTAACCACAATGCCACCCACTTGGGCCAGAGCCTCAATAATCAGCACCCCCGGCATGAGGGGCTTTTCTGGGAAATGTCCCTGAAAATGGGGCTCATTGATTGTCACATTCTTGATCGCCGTGGCCGACTTGCCCGGATCTTGCTCAATCACCCGATCCACGAGGGCGAAGGGATAGCGATGGGGCAATAGACCGCGAATGGTCTCAACGGGAATAATTTGGCTAGCGTCAGAATCGGAGGAAGTCATTCAGGTAATGCAAGAAGGGCAAGGGTTTACCAAGCGACCAGTCCGCTTGATTCCGATGCCACACCACCCAAAGACCTGGGCTAGGGGGCTTGGAGCTGCGCCTGGAGCTGCCGAGCAAACTGGGTGTGGAGGGTATGACTCGCTTTGTAAGCCAAAAAGTGAGCCCGAGGCAAACGCCCCAGTAGGCTTAGGTCCCCCACTAGATCTAAAAGTTTATGACGGGCAGGCTCATTTGCAAATCTCAAGGGAGGATTGACCCACCCTTCCCCATCACAAACCAGGGCATTTTCCAAGCTACCGCCCTGAATCAACCCCATGCTCTTGAGCTGGTCAATTTGAGCCGCGAAGCCGAAGGTTCTAGCGGGCGCAATCTCTTGGGCAAAGGATTCGGGCGTCAAATCCAGGCTGTACCACTGGTTGCCAATAGCAGGTTGGGGGAAATCAATGCCATAGCTGAAACGTAGGTTTTCTGAAGGGACGGCTGTGACAAATGCATCGCCCACTTGCAGAGTTAAAGGGGCGCTGAGCTGAAGATAAGGTTGCGGTGACTCCGCTTCACTGGAACTCGATGTAATGCCTACCGTTGCGATCGCTTCCACCCATTCCTTCGCAGAGCCATCTAGCAGCGGCACCTCCGGTCCATCAATCTCAATCAGGGCATCATCCACCCCCATCCCCACTAGAGCCGCCAGCAAATGCTCCACCGTACGTACCGTCGCATCGACCTCCACAAGCTCCGTAGATAGCTGAGTTGGATTCACTGATGCCAGCGTTGCAGCAATCACGGGCTGGTCCGGCAAATCGACCCGCTGGAACTTCCTCCCAGCCCCAGCAGCAGCGGGCTTAACTGTCACATGGGTCTGGACTCCGCTGTGCAGCCCCACCCCTGCTTTAGAAAAGCTGGCAGTGATTGTCCGCTGGGTTAACGATACCGAACTTAATGTTGCGACCATGGTGGGTAGAATCGGCCTGGGCTAAAGAATAGAGGGTGAATATTAAGATGCAACTATCCTAACTTGCGTTCCCGAAGTCGAAGCGATCGGGCTTGCGATATAATTTCAGAGCCTTGCGGATGTAGTTCAGTGGTAGAACGTCAGCTTCCCAAGCTGAATGTCGTGGGTTCGAGTCCCATCATCCGCTTTAAGTCTTAAACTTCTGAGAAACAACCTCTTAGGGTTAGTGGTTGCTCTAATTAATTATGTTGGGTGTAACTGACGCACTCACAATGAAATTTCAACAGAGCCACTGTTGAAACAGTTGTCGTTGTCTCAACGGAATCCAGCGTTTCACAATCTAACATTTTCGTTGGCTGAGACGGAGCAGCGGATAATTTCACACCATCTGGAATTGTCATAGCAGACGCGATCGCACAACCTCCCTAATGCAGCGTTACAGCTCAAAATTAGAACTCAGTATCTCCTAGACCTTCTCTAAGCGACTGTTATCGAGAAGGTCTAACCCAAAATTGAGTCTTGAACAGGTATTGGGGAGAGCTAGAGGAAAGCCATTCTATCTTTAGTTCACAATGTAAGAAGAAACTCAATTCAAAATTTTGCTCCTAGCCTGAGACGATATCAATCTTGTCTGAGCTCACCTAACGCGGGTTCATTAGATGCTAGGAATTGATTGGAAGCCCAGAACTTAGAAATCTTTCGGGCTAAAGCTGAGCTATGAAAATAATGAAAAAAGTGGCTTCCATCTTTACATAATTGTTTCCGATCTCCAGGTTTAAGCCAACGAGTCCATTCCTCTAAAGCTTCGGGATGCACTACAGAATCATCTTCAGCACCACAAACCATAAGCGGTACCGTCACTCCCCCTTGGAGAACTGATTCCAAATGACAAGCTGAATGCAAAAGCGGTACCTGTTCTAAATCCTGACGCAAGGCCTCAATCAAACGCTTGGGAGCATAAGGACGTTTGCGAAATAAACTCCCTGCCATTTTTGCGAGTACTCGCTCTTGGGAACAAGCCAAAAGGTGACGATGCACATAATATTGGGCGTGCCAGTTGACAGCAGGTTGCTCGGCAACCGCAAGCAATGTCAATGACTTGACTTTCTCAGGATTTGCACGCGCATAGAGCAGCGCGACAACACCAGCGGTACCATGCCCCAACAAATGGATAGGTTGGGACCGATTACTTAAGTAACCTTCAAGCAATTCAACAGCTGTTTGAATTTCGCAAGACTCATCAAGCGTTTGAGAATACTGCCATTTTGAAACACTTGTATAACGAGATAATGCTAGCTGAAGTGGCTGGTCAAATATCCCTAGACTGGGACTAATACTAATCCATAGTGCATCAGTCTTATCTACAGGTTTCTCTAAAGTAGGTAGACTTAGTTGTGGTTGTAAACGCATGAATAGTCAACGAAGGACAGTAGTGAATCGAGCTTTAAACACCTCTTACTCAAGGGCAGAAGTGTAGCGAGAATAAGGAAAGAGTTATTTAAGCTTCATAAAGAAGATCTTTAAGGACAACATTCCTTCTTGCAATTTTCGCGAATTGAGCGGTAGAGAGAGGAGACGAAAGCAAAAGGCTTGATACAACCGTCTCTCTCTCAGCTCATCAACTTACAAAGCAAAAGCTGACTTTATCTGTGCAGTCCAAGCTTTTACACGCTCATCAGTTAGTTCAGGCTGATTATCTTCATCCAGCGCTAAGCCGACAAACTTACCATTCTTAACTGCTTTAGAAGCTTCATGTTCATAACCATCTGTGGACCAATGCCCGACAGTTTCACCACCTAAGCCACTGATTTTTTCTTCCAGCAGTCCCATGGCATCTTGAAAATTTTCGGAATAACCAACCTGATCGCCTGGACCAAAGTAGGCAATCTTCTTTCCGGAAAAGTCTATGCTATCGAGATCGCCTTCGTAGAAGCCGTCCCAATCACTCTGAATTCCACCTAAGTCCCAAGTTGGACAGCCTACAATGATGCAGTCATACCCAGAGAAGTCATCAGGTGAAGCATCGGAGATCTCATGGAGAGCAACAACTGAATCACCACCCAGCTCTTCTTGAATTTGCTCTGCAATTGTCTCAGTATTCCCTGTCTGAGAACCAAAAAATAATCCAACCTTTGCCATGATTCAATCCTTATCTTTGAGAGTCTGAGAGAAGAGCCTTGAGCTCTCTCTAATGAGATTTAGAAAAGAAGCTTTGATCAATATTGCTTACGACTAAAAGCCATCGGCGATCGCTCAAAGCTTCTCGTTTGGGTGACATTCCAAGAGACGCAGTTTTAGCCAAATATTGAAGGCTTACAAAAAAAGAGAACCTAGGCTCAAAGATGACTAGCCTATTGGTTGAAGCCTAGGTTCTCCAATGACCTGAAAGGGGGAGCCGACCCCAATCGAAGCCAATCTTGTTAGAGGCTGTTTGAGCATTTGGCCCAGCATCAAAGTTGATACTTTCACTGAACTTCTGAGGGAGACTGTTTCGCAAAATTTCTCCCCTCATTAGTCACAAGCTACAGCCTAAATCTTTGTTCAAACAACCGCTTATGCAAGAGTGTAAAATTAGGACTCAACTATGAAGCACTGGCAGTGTCATTGAGCCAAGATTCAACCTTGCGAAAGTCAAATCCCATGGAGCGTAGTGCATGCCATAGATGACCTTGTAAGAAGAAAAAGCCTAGGAAGAAGTGAGTATTAGCCAACCAGCACCGAGCACTATGCACTCCAGCCGGTAGAGCAGCAGTGTCTACGAAGTAAGGGCAAACACCAAACTTGACAGCCAAAGGAGCGCCATAAAATTCAGCAGGATAAGCAAGCGTATTTACAGCGCAGAAATAGGCTGCGACAAAGCCTGCCAGCGCAATCCCTCCCAAGGAGTAAGAGAGAATAGCTTCACCGGAAAAGTCGAGGACTTTCTTGGCCCAATCCATCGGCGGGACAATAATATGCCATACACCGCCTAGAACAAGCATTGCGCCAACAAATACATGCCCTCCCACTAAATCTTCCAAGTTATCAACAGAAGCAAAGTGAGTTTGATAACCGTAGATGACCAAGGGATCGAGTGTTGGGTTCTCAACTAAACGAACTGCGCTAATGCTGGGATCATATAGACCACCACCGGAGGTTGCCCACCAAGCAAAGAGTAACGCACCCGCCCCTAAGAACAATAGATGATGTCCAAGAATGAAGCCTAGCTTCTTAGGATCGTCCCAGTTGAAATCAAACTTGCGAGCGCGTCCATTTGCATCAGCAAGATGAGCCGGCGCTTTAATCGCATGGAAGAGTGCACCTGCACCTAGTACAGCAGAAGAAAGAAGATGGATAACGCCAACAACGAAGAAGGGATAGGTATCAAGAACCTGTCCACCTTCACCAATACCAAATCCTAAGCTTGCCAAGTGAGGTAAAAGGATCAAACCCTGTTCGCCCATAGGCAAATCAGGCTGATAAGAAGACACTTCAAACAACGTGAAGGCTCCAGCCCACAAAGTTGTTAGTGCAGCTTGGCCAACGTGGGCCGCAATGAATAATCCAGACTTTTCGGCGAAGCGAGAGTTGCCTGCCCACCAGTCGTATTTAACAGCATCGTTTCCGTATGCTTGCATTGATGTATCTCCAATAAATGCCGGAGCAATAATGAAAGAAACCTTCTACTTGAAAGCTTGCTGAAGCGAGCAGCTGACTCCCAAGTGGAAGGTGTTGTTTTGAGAGGAGTGTCGACCTAAGGTTTGTAGACTTCGCCCACCAGAATCACCATTTTCAGCGCGTTCTTTAATGAGAATACAAATCAATAAGCCAACAGAAACTAGTTTAGATTCATTCTCAACAACGGTCAATTACTTTTTATTGCTAGGTGTATTTCAAATAACCAAAAGATGGCAATCGGGAAACGCTAAACCTCCACATTCATTACAGAGAAAAGGTTTTAAGACTTTCAAGCTATAGCGTGAATCACAATGGGAAATTAGCTTTAGGTGATTAGCCATGATTAAAGCCGAGCTGTTCTAAGAACAGCTCGGCTTTAATCAGAATATTTCTCTTTAAATAAGCTACTCTTTAAGCCTTAGATGACTCATCGATAAGATCGCAGAAAACAGCTTAAGGAGCCATTCGCAATTAAATTACCAACTGCCATTGGTCAAAGTATTGTGGGTACAAGCTTTGTAGAGTTGAATACGGTAATTTAGTAATCTATTGACGGACAAGCCCCAACTTGAAGCTACAGAGTCCTAGGCGTTAACATGATTGTCAATCAAACGTGAGACCTTCCCAGCATCCACCTGTCGATAGTGAGTCTTATCGATAACCATGACAGGCCCTTTGCTACATTTGCCCATGCAACCTGTTCCCTTGATGGAAACTTGACCATCAAGATGGCGATCACCAACAACTTTCTGAAGCTGTTTCATAACAGCTTTGCCACCACGCTTACAACAACTCGACTTTTGACAAACTAAAACCCTTGTTGTTGAAGTACTTGGACTGACAAACGTTTTAGGACAATCCTTGGGCCTTTTGGCATAGCTCAAGGAGTGAGCTTTAAATTTTATGCCCTTCTTAGCGCAATCTTTCTTGACACCAACCACCTCTAACCAGTCCCCAGCCTTCAGCTTTTTCTCTAAATAAGCCCGGACTAAAAAGCTTCGAACATCACTATTTACCTTCAGAGAGTACTCTTCTTGCCCACATCTTAAATGAACTCGATGAATCTCATGCCCCTTGAGCTCATATCCCAAGAATTGACCAACGAGACAGAAACTAGTCTTTTTAGAGCTTCCCATAGGAAAACCATCCCAATATAGACAGTACGTGTTGAAGGCAAAGACAAAACGAATACAAACTCGCGACCTTACAAGTGCAAGATGCTGAATCCAGACATCTTTAAATCTCCCTTAGGGCAAATCGGCGCGCTCTCGACGTAACTGCTTATAGTCTCGACGCCACTGCCAAGAAGTCCACAGAACCCAAGCTGCAAAAGGAACAAAGAAGATTGCCACAGCCCATTCAGAACGAGTTGGCTGTGGCTGAGGTGGCGCTTGATCAAGCGAAGCGATCTGGGAGAGTACTAATAATTGGGCCAAAACAAATTACTCCAACAAAAGCACCCAAGAAATCCAGACAACTACTGACGATTATCCGCAACAAGAAGGTAAGCAGCCTTTATCAGAAGTCCAGAGTCATAGGGACAGGCAGGACAAATGAGACAACGAATTCCATTCCTGAATACTTGGGTTGAGAGATTCAAACTACTTAGGACTAGCTGTCATTAGACCATTACAGTGAAATTATAATTCTACTTGAGAAACACTGTCAAATAGAATGTTAGATTGTCCATAGGAAAGCTGCCCAGGAACTTATTCAGCGACAAGACTAATCGCTGTATTAGCTATGGGCAGAGGGTTTGACGGCATTTTATAAAGACAAAAAGCTCGCGGTGGAAATAGAGTTTTGGATGTAAAACAGGGCTCAAAACCTATAGCTCTGCGACATAAGAACAAATTTTGTTGTGAATTCTTGCGATTAGCTCCCACATACTTAAATGGAGGAGACGTGAAGAAGACCTAACTTCAGTCATAGCTCAGCATATATTCTCTAAACGGCTCAAGCCAATCAGACTCAAGACTTCAAGAGATTTAGAAGCATAGCTTTCATGAGAGCATGCCATACACTAGTGACAAAGTGTCTCAACAAAGAGTATGGTCATCGTGAGAGATTCATATTGCTTGATTAGCGGCGGTTTTACCTGAAACCGAGGGCGAAAGCGAGGGGCAGCAAGTATGAGGATGCTGAAAGTGCGATCAAAAAAAAGCAGCCCCCAATTTGGGGCTGCTCTTAAGAATTTTGGAGTAGTGATTTCTACCCACCAAGCTCCAAGTTGGAAGCTGTCAGCTTGCTCCCATTTCCTAGCGGTTCAAGACCAAGGTATCGGGAACCAAGAAGTGGCTCAGATGATAGGCTCGCTCTTCAGTTTTCAAAAGAATTTGCTCATAGAGATAGCGAGTGGCGCGATCGCCCAGGCTTTCAGCTTGGCTCGCGTTACGACGCAGCATTTTCAGAATGGCCTGCTCGGCTGCCAGATCATTCTCAATCATCTGCCTACAGGAGAAGTTTCCATCTACCTCAGGCTCAAAGCAGCAAAGCTCAGCCAGCTTGGCAAAACTAGCAGCCGGGGTTCCGCCCAATCCATCCAAGCGCTCGCCAACGTCATGGGCATGGCCTTGAACCCCACCGTAGGATTCTTCAAAGAACTCATGAATACTGTAGAACTCTGCACCTTCTACGACAAAGTGGTGCTTCTGGTATTGCAGGTAAAGACCCTGAAAGCTAGCCAAAGCTATGTTCAACCCTTCGCATACCGGCTCAGTCGTTGCCAGGTCTAATAGGAGAACATTTTGCTCTATTTCGCCAAAAGCGCGCACAGGTGTTTGTACAGCAGCCATTGTTTGCAATCCCCTTGATAAGTAGTACAGCTCAGCCTTAGCAGTATGAAGTTGAAGCCACACTGTGTTCAGAACTTGAGTCTAACAGCATTAAGGCAGCTCATTTTGAGCATAAACTTCAGGTTTAGCCTGTTATAGGAATCACTCTTAAGCCTTTTTTCTTGATTATTTTCCAAGATTTAGAGCTTCCCAGAAGCTTGCACAAATTATTCATGAAATGCATTCATTGTCAGTCAGAAGATACAACCAAAAATGGTACCCGGAATGGAAAGCAGAACTATATTTGCAAGCAATGTGGAAAACAGTTTTTAGAGGCTTATTCTCCTCGAGGATATCCAGAAAAAGTCAAGAAAATTTGTATTAATCTCAGAAAAAATGGCATGAAATACAGGGAAATCGAGCGTATGACAGGTGTAAGTCACAATACAGTCATTCTCTGGGTGAAGCAGAACCAGAAATCTGAAATTTCATTAGTGGACTTCAATGAAGCGAAAGATTCGACTTAATACTTATCAACTTAAATTGCACCAATGGATTTGCATTCGAATCAATAATCATGATCATTTTGTGCAAAAAGGCGAATACAATCTCTGGAGCAATATTTGTCGGTCATTCAACCTGACATTGCATTGCAATAGTGCTGAATGATTATTTTTTCTGATGTATTCATTTTCTCTTCTCTTTCTCAGACTCCATGATTGAAATTACATGTGAAGATCGCTGGCAAGCCTATCATCGACTCATTGAATTAGAGATCGAATGTACTTGTCACAGTTATTGTCCCTTAAAAGCTCGCGTGGATAGCCCGAATCAAGCGATTCAAGTTTGGAGCACAACTCAGTGCATCTCTCAAGAACGACAACAGCTGAGTCAGCGCTTAGAGCAGAGCTGGAAGCTTAAGGTTGCTCAGCATCCAGTGAGAGCTTGATTTCGCATACTAGCCGAGACTAATTAATAGTAAATATTATTGTTAATTTAAGAGCATAAATTCCAAAACTCTTTCTACAAAAGCATCCTATATTTTATTTGAGAATAATTCTCTTTTATTTATTGATAATACATCTCATTTGTGAGACGATTCTCATGCGAGTCGGAGAGTGATAAATCTAGCTCATCCCTACGTGCTACCACTGCGCTTCAGGCGCATCCCAAGCTGTATTTAGCCCATTACAATAAGCCATGAAACTATCCAGACGTTCTTTATTGGGCTACGGCTCAGCGGCAACAGCCGGTCTAGCTGCCAGCCAGGCTTTCAACACTCAGCCCGCTACAGCTCAAAGAAATTCCAAACGAGTTGTTAATCTGTATTCCTCAAGGCACTACAACACAGATAATGATTTGTATGACACCTTTACTCTCAAAACGGGAATCAAGGTCAACTTGATCGAAGGTAAAGCAGATGCCTTGATAGAACGAATTAAAAACGAAGGTTCCCGCAGTCCCGCCGATGTTTTTATGACGGTGGATGCCAGCCGTCTCTGGCGAGCTGAGCAAGCAGGCTTATTTCGTTCCGTCTCTTCTGATGAGATTAATAAGCGGATTCCTGAAAACTTGCGTCACCCCCAAGGCTTGTGGTTTGGATTTTCTAAGCGAGCGCGGGTGATTATGTACAACCGCAATCGTGTGAGTGGTTCTCAACTCTCGACTTATGAAGATCTGGCAAGCTCGAAATGGCGTGGCAAGATTGCGATTCGCTCATCTAGCAATATCTATAACCAGTCCTTGATGGCTTCCATCGTCGCTGCTGTGGGTGAACGACAGGCAGAAGCTTGGGCAAAAGGCTTTGTTGCTAACTTTGCCCGTAAGCCGAATGGTAATGATCGGGCTCAAATCGAAGCGGCTGCGGCTGGTATTTCAGATTTGGCGATCGCCAACACTTACTATCTCCCCCGCTATGCGAAGGATAGCGATCCGAAGAAAAAAGCCATCTTTAATCAGATGAAGGTTTTCTTCCCCAACCAGTCCGGACGGGGGACCCACATCAATATTAGCGGTGCGGGTATGGTCAAAACGGCTCCCCATCGGGCAGAAGCGATCGCCTTTTTGGAGTATCTTGCTAGCCCTCTCGCCCAGGTCTTCTTTGCCCAAGGCAATAATGAATATCCTGCAATGCCCGGTGTTCCCCTAGACCCCATTGTGGCTGGCTTTGGCAGCTTCAAGGCGGATAATATCAATGTGGCTCAGTATGGTCGTTATAACGCTGCTGCAGTCAAAATTATGGATCGAGTTGGCTGGACTTAGGTCCATAAAGTTGTAAAAACAACTTATTTTTTCCAGCCATGCTGATGTGAGTCGTAACCTTCTTCAGCAAGCATGATGAACAGGTTTAATTCTGGGCGACCTCTCGTTGCCCAGTTTTTTTGTCTGTAGCTTTGCTACGACAACCTGAGTTCGACAGCTCGCAAAAGCACTGGCGAAGCAAGCTAGGAATAAATTCCCAGCCTAAGAGCGAAAGCCCACTAAAGTGGGCTGCAACCCTCGCAGGTTGGCTGTTCAGTCCGTTTTAACGGACTTGAGCTTTGAGTCGTAAACTTTAGCTCACGGCGGCAGAGCCAAGCCAACCTTAAATTTGTCGAACTCAGGCTACAACAGAATAGCTCTACGGTGGTTGTCCCTCAAAAACAGAGATCTGAATTCTAGTGACTCTAATCTGGCCTAGTCAGCTCTTAGTAAGCCGGTATCCAGCACAAGCTTCCATCATTCGAGTCTTTGATCAAGTAGGAGCCCCACTGCAAGCAGATGAGGAATGATCTTTGAGAAGAGGCCGCTCCTAAGGTTGCAGTTTAGCTTACGGAGTTTTTCTGTGCTGCAATCAGCGGGAGATGTAGCCCATATTAGATTCAAATAGCATAGTTTTAATCTGTATTTTCAAGAAAAAAGTCCTCTGGCAAAGCTAGAGGACTAATGTAATTCACATGCGATCCTTCTTCGGAGCTAATAGAATCATAGAATCAAATTTATTAGAAGGATGCATCTTCAATTACAAATCAGATATCTTTTCCATGTGATTCTATTTATATCTACTTTTGAAAATGTAAGAAATAGATAACTTATAATTTCCTAAAAGTAGTTTAGTTGTATGGTTGTGCTGTAGGTCAATATGAGTGAAACAGCAATCAAAATTGAAAACCCAAGTGTAAATAGAGAAGACCCATCAAATTCAGGGGCTTGTGCCTCACCTGAAGTTGAGAAATCCTTCCTCATTCCTTCAACTCGGTCTAGGAAACTATTCTCATAGCGAGAGGTACGGGCAAATGGCAACTCACCCATAGCACGTTGGGGGAGAACACGATTGCGCTGATAAGGCACAATGTCATATCCAAAAACAGCCAAATATTCATCACTATCTAGAAGTGAATCGATAAATCCTTGAATCCCCTTCGTCGCTAGAACAATAGACCAAGAGAGATTTTCGCGATCGCTATAGGAGTTTCGCCCTAACACCCGCTGGACACAAATATCCGCAAACCGATAGTTATTATTGGCATCATAATTTAGCCGCCGAAAGCTATCTAACAATAGCAATCCACGAATAAACTGCTTGACTGTGATCTGCCCCGCCCGAAGCTGGGACTCTAACTCAGGCTGTTTACTTCGAACTAGCATTTGCTGCTCATGAAATATCTGCTTATAGGCCGCAGCGATTAATCCATCTAAACCCACTGGAGATAGTAAATCTTCGGTCGAGTAGATTCGAGGTTGATCGTCGCCAGGAATGATAAACGAGGTAACTCGCTGATTTTGACTGCCCAGAGGATATCGGAGGAGAGGAAGAGACATGAGTTATAGCCAGAGATAAGTGGAATTCAAAAAAAATCAATTCAATCGGAGAATCATTTAGTACAGATCGTCTTCTGCATTGGTTCTGATCATGCAATCAGAGGCCGGATAAGCGACACAAAGCAGTACATATCCTTTATCAATTTGGTCATCATCTAAAAATGACTGATCAAATTGATCGACCGTACCTTTAAGCACTTGTCCAGTGCAGGATGAACAAGCACCTGCTCGGCAAGAGAAAGGCATCTCGACCCCTGCATCCTCGGCAACATCCAAAATATATTCATCTTCAGGAACCTCAATAGCCTGATTGAGTCCTGTTGATTCATTCACCAGGGTAATTTTGTACGAAGTCATGAATACAGTCTCGGAAACGTTCGCATGCTGAAAACTAATGGCTGACAGTCAAGCTTGGCTTGACGACGGCTTTAGTTGATTGTTCTAAGTAGTTGGCTAAGGTTGGATAGGCAGGTCTCAAAGAGGCTTCTTCAAAGTCCAAACAGCTAATGGCTTCTTCAGTTAGAGCTTCATAGGGATGGACTGTGCATTTCAAGTTGTAATCTTGGGTGAAATATTGGCATCGACTACAGGGGACTTGGTGTAAGCGAGCGAGATGCGCTTGCCCAGCTTTAAAGGTCTGTACCGATCTATAGAAGGCAAAGACGATCATTCCCCAGGTGCAAACAAAGCAAATAAAGCTCATGGTACAAGGCCGATTTAGAGGCCAGTAAATGAAGTGACATGAGGAAAGGGAGGAGAATCGGGAGGAATCCATTTCTTTCGAAGAGGAGAGACCGACTCTGGGTCCTCCCAAAACTGAAAGGATGTGATTAGGAAAGGGAGGAGAGTTAGTAGAGGATTCCAGACTGCCCCTCAACAAGGCAACTCACAAGAGGCCACTGACTCTAGATCCTCCCCAAAATTGAAATCTATTTGACGGTGGATGAAGATTCCACCGAACTTAGCTCATGGGATGCAAGATCATCATTCACTGAGGGTTCAGCTTTTAGAGCTGCTGCTTTTGTGAGTGCAACTGCGATTTTTGAAGCGAGCAAACTCAACCATAAAAGCTGGGATCTAAAGCAGAAGGATTGGCTCTCAGACCACTGCCACTCTTGACGCGGTAAGCATGCCAGATGTGGCCGACAAGGGCGATCGCCCCCACTAAGAACTGCTTATTGGCCATTGCCATGCGGTTGCTGCCAAACAAATCAGCAGGATAGGCCGCAGTGTTATGGCCCACATAGGCACAGGAGAGAAACGCCATAAAGGCAACTCCAGCGAGGCTGTATGACAATAGTGTCTCACCTTCCACAGGGAGAATCTTCTTAAAGACTGGCAACATCGGGGTCAGAATATGCCAGATGCCGCCACCGATGAGAAGCACTGCCACCAGCAAATGTCCCCCCACAATCTCTTCCAGGCTATTGGCCGCTGCCAAACCCAGATTGCTATATCCATCAGGCGTTTGGCCAGCCAGGTAACCCAACAGACGAACTGGATTGGTAACCGGGTCAATCAACCTGACAGTATGGAGCTGCCCATCATATAGCCCTCCCCACTGGGTTGCCTTCAAGTAGAGGCCCAACGCACCCGTCCCTAAAAAGATCAGATGATGGCCCAGGATGAGGGTGAGCTGATTATCGTCATCCCAGGTATAACCAAACTTCCGAGTGCTGGCCCGGCGACCATTCTCTAGTTTTGCAGGTCCCCGAATGACATGGAACAGTCCACCCGCCGCCAAAACTGCTGATGAAGCCAGATGCAGCATGCCAACAACAAAGTAAGGATAGGTGTCTGTAATCAAGCCACCATCACCAATTCCCCACCCCAGGAGCGCTAAGTGAGGCAGCAGGGTCAAGCCTTGCTCCCCGAGGGGGATCTCGGGCTGAACTTTGGACAGTTCTACGAGCGTAAAGGAGCCTGCCCAAAACAGAATGAGAGCGGCATGGGCGAGGTGAGCCCCTAAAAGAAGCCCCGAGAAGCTGACTAATCTTGCATTACCAACTAGCCATTCATTCTTGGGATTATCGCCTGCGAAAGTCTTATCGAGTGACAGGGTCATTGTTTAATCCTCCTGTGGAGTAGATCAACCAAACGAGCGAGATGAGCGTTGCTGAACTGAAGCACATCGAGTCTGTCTCGCCGTAGCAGCGTGACTTGCATAGCAGCGCTTGAAATTCAGTAACGGCTTAGATCAGGGAGGCTCCAGCGAGTTAGGCCCCAAAGAAATTCAGATTACCCAGCAGGCTGTAGGCAAAGAATGCACCACCGCAGCCGCCGACCAAAAAGCTAACTGAAAAGCGGTTCCAAGCAGACACAGTTTGGAGAGACGCTGGGAGTTGCAGCGTGTCTAGCGTGACAGTCGTTTCTCGGGGTCGTTGTACACGATCAAAGGTGACTTGGCCATAGAGATTCATGCCAGCCGTGGCGATCGCAACCAGTCCACAAGCGGACAGCAAACCCGCCAACGCTGCATTATCCGTATTGCGCAGGGGACCTAAGAATAAGAATGGACCAATTAACCAATAGCCGTGGGCCATGCCAATTTCCAAACCGCGACGCCAAGGTCCAAGACCCTCACGGAATATAGGCAGGTTACCAATAAAAGAACGGTTGAGCTGA
The DNA here is from genome assembly GCA_938002085.1 of uncultured Pseudanabaenaceae cyanobacterium. GTDB lineage: Bacteria > Cyanobacteriota > Cyanobacteriia > PCC-9006 > JAAUQQ01 > JAAUQQ01. The sequence continues at coordinate 37,890 of CALLAT010000048.1, read as the reverse complement.
ACTGAGTTGAGAGGTGTTGCTAACACACCTGACTCCACCGCGATCTTAGTCACTGCTGGGTCGCGTCGGAAGTCCACACCCACATCGCGACTGCGAGCTTGAATGCCATGCCAGACATGACCGAGCAAGAACAGAATGCCAAAAGCGGCATGGAAGGTGCAAAGCCAACCCCGAGCCGAAACCGTGCCATCGGCATACTTCAATGCACCGGCTGGTCCGTAGAGAACCTCAGCATAGGCTGTGTCATTGACAAAGACAAAGTAGGAGACAAAAATCCCCATATAGGCCAGGGCAGCCAAACTATAGGAAAGGTAGGCTTCACCGGAGTAAACCAGCATGTTTTGCGCCCACTTGAGGGGCTTAGTGGCACAATGCCACAGGCCACCCAAAATGCAAAGCGTACCCACCCAAATATGACCACCAACAATGTCTTCCAAATTATCAACCGCAGCCATACCCGCCCAACCATGGGCCGTGGGAGCATAGCCCGACCAACCAGATGAGGTGGGTGCCAAATAGCTAAAGATTTCAGCAGGGCTCGTAGTGGGGCTGGTAACAATCCGCATCGCGCCAGCCTCACCCGCCGCTGGATCAAATAAGCCTCCCCAAAACATCGCTTTAGCCACTAGCAGAAACGCGCCCAAACCCAAGAGGATCAGGTGAATTCCCAAGATAGAAGTCATCTTGTTTTGGTCTTTCCAGTCATAGCTGAAATAGCCCGCATAGTTATCGCCACGGGGAAGCTTGGCAGGCCCCTTAAGACTATGGAATATACCACCGGCCCCCAGCACAGCCGAGGAAATCAGGTGAAGCACCCCCACTAGAAAGAAAGGTTCAGTATCCGTAATGATTCCGCCATCACCAACGCCCAAGCCCAGCGTCATCAAATGGGGAATCAAGATTAGGCTCTGGCGACCTAAAGGCTCATCCAGGCTGAGCTTTGACAGTTCAAAAAAGGTCATGGCCCCGGCCCAAAACACAATCAACCCTGCATGGGCGACATGGGCTCCGAGCAAACGACCTGACAATTCTGTGAGGCGCGCATTGCCTGACCACCAGGGGGCCTGGGGTGAGGCTGATGAAACAACAGTGCTAGTCATGGTCACGTCCAATTGCTGAAGAATCGCAGTGAAGTTGATTAGGGAGAGCTAATACAACTCACTGCGAGGGAGAGCTTGTTACGACGACTCGGCGATCGCTAGAAACGAGACTCGACCCAGGAATCTAATTGATTTAAATTCTCAACAAGGATCATCGTAGACTTCCAAGCCTTTGGCAATATGGAAGCAGACAATTTTTATTAAGACATGTATTTCATGATGCAATTCAGTCTCAGAGAGAATTGTAGCTCGCGATACTAAGTCAAAACAGGTTGCTTCAGCGCAATTTTGATCCTGAATCGGCATGGGCGACGGAGAAAGTCCATTCAACTCAGATGAATTTCATTCTCAATTGTGAAAATCTAATTTTGCGTTAGCGCTGTGAGAAAGCTTAAAGCTTCTCCAGGGCTAGACCTAAGCTCCCGAAAGTGCATCGGAATTATCTCCGGCTTGGACATCTTCAAGAGGAGGGTAATACAACTCCTCAATCAGTCTCCATCTCGTTTTTTTGTTGCACATAGGCATGGGTTGACAGCCCGAGTGCCTTAGCCTGATGAGCAATATCTCGATAGCGCCAACCCAAATGCTCACAGAGCTGCTTCTGCCGTAAACCGATTATTTTGTCGTCTTTAGCCTTCGTCATTTCTTAGCTCTGTTGGGAAATATCAAGTAGCGAAAAGCTAAAGGCTACCAAAATCAAACTTTAAAGCTTCACTTCTATCGATTTACTCCCTAGAACAGTGATGCTACACCTAACAACTCCCACAGATTGTGCTTCAACCAGCGAAGCTTCTATCAGAGAATGACTCAGACAACGAATAGATGAATACAGCCTCTCCTGAGCCTCTTGAGGCTATCAATCTAGAGACTCCCAACTTTGATCTCGAAGCAAGCCACAAACCTGCTCCTATGTAAACCTGAGCCAACCTACGAAGCTGACCTAATCTATGAGCCCGAGCCAGGTCAATCTATGGACGCGGTCACTACTACGCGCGTTAGACCAGCTTACGAAGAGCCAGCCTATGTACCCGAGCTTTACGATGCCCTAGAGCCAGCTTACGAAGAGCCATACTATGAACCCGTGCCTGTCTTAGAAGAACTTGACCCAGAAGAGTAGAATCTCTCAATACGCCAGAATTCAACGAGATGTTAAGCTAAGCCGCTACTCAAAAACCAAGAGACAACGATACTCAATGAAAGAGCTAGAAACTCCCAAGGCAATAGAGCTGCTCAATCAAATCATGGAATTTGAACTGGCAGGCGTGGTCCGATACACCCATTACTCACTCATGGTTATTGGGCCTAATCGAATTCCCATTGTCGATTTCTTCAAAGCCCAAGCAACTGAATCACTGCTTCATGCTCAAGAAGCAGGCGAAATCATTACCGGTCTGGAAGGTCATCCCAGCCAGAGGATTGCAACCATTGAAGAAACCAATCAGCATTCTGTAACGGATCTTCTCCGAGAAAGCCTCAACCACGAACAGAAAGCCTTATCGCTCTATAAGGATCTTCTAAATGTTGTGGAAAATGCCAGTATTTATCTAGAAGAATTTTCTCGTACTAAGATTGGCCAAGAAGAAATGCATAATCTTGAAATCAAGAAAATGCTACGCGATTTTAGCTAGCAAACAGGCTGAGAAGTGAGGCTTCTACCTCGCTTCTCAGCAATCAAGAACCCCGCCGCAAGCGGACGGGGTATGGCAAGAGAGTCTGCTACTAGAGCTGCAGTCTAACTTGCGGATTTGCTGTTTCCGCCACAAGCAGCGGGGAATCAGACCGAAACGAAATTGAAGGAGATTAGAACCTCCTCTAGTTCTTAAAAAGAACGACTAGCAGTAGGTTGAAGCGATGCCTGGGAATCGCCCAGGCTAGATATCTTTCCCGACTGAAAAGACTCCGACCTCTCACTCACAGGAATATAAGCCTCGCTGTAGCCTTGACGTTCCACAGCTTTGAGAGATTGACGATATCCCCAGAAACCTGCCAGATACCCCGCAATCTCTGCCCAGATAAAGCGCCAAGGCACTTGATTCTGTCCCTTCGCTTTCTCTATCACACGGCTGGTGAAATAACGGGGTAGTCCGCTCAGCAACTGCTGTTTCGCACGCATATCTTGATCGACTTTCCAGAGGCGTAGATGGTAAGCAGTCCCACCCATCATCTGACGGTAAATTTGATAGCGCAACTCAGGGATAGTGCGGCGATGACGATGCCATGCATAGGCAGAAGGCTCATAAACTAATGTCCCGCCTGCTCGGAGAATACGATAAATCAGGTAGTTTTCTTCACCTCCCCCCACAGGAGTTCCAGGTCCTAATTCTTCGGGCATCATCCCAATATTAGGATGGTGAAAAATGCTAGCCCGAAACGCTGAGTTAGCGGAAACACCCAGGTCCCAGACCGGAGGAGAGTAATTGAAGGAGCTGAGCCATTGACCATTGGCCTCAAACCCTTCTAGGCCTTCACCCAAGCCACCGTAGAGATCCTCATACATACGCTGAGCCTCAGTTTCCAATTCCCGAGGCAGAACATTCCCCGTCACTGCAAGAACCTCGGGGCGAGACATAGGGGCTAATAGCTTTTCTAGCCAATCAGCAGGGACCGTCACATCGTCATCCACAGTGACAACAATATCGCCGGTACTCGCGCAGAAAGCCGAATTGCGACCATAGGAGCCCCCCACTCGGGGCTCTGAGACAAGCTTGACGCCAGGAAAGTCTTTAACCACAGTGGGAGTAACGCCAGACGCAGGCCGATTATCCGCCACGATGATTTCAAAGTCACGATCGCCCGTTTGAGCTCGCAAATGCTGGAGGCAATTTCGCAAATCCTCCGGGCGATCGCAGGTGGTAATGATGACGGAAACAGGAACTGAAAGCGGTAACTGAGCCGGAATCAAAGTATTTTCGATGGGAGAAGCGGCCGTCTGGGGCTGGAGCCAATGGGCCACTTGTAACTCCAGCGCCTGCCAAGCTTGAGTATGGCCATTACGAGCCTTTAGGAAAAGGCGATCGCGCAAATGGCGCACCATGATTTTGCTAATTTGTCGGGGCGAAATGCTGCCCCCGTTGTGCCATAGATCGCAACTGCCCAACAACTCTTCGCCGTGGGTGACAAAAATTCGAACACCATCGTATTCATCCAAGTCATCCCACAACGGCAATGGCTGAGCTAAATCAAGACTACGACTAGCCATTCGCTGACTAGCTTTAGCATCCGGTTCACTCACCCCCTGACCAGGCAAAACCTGAGTTAATCCAGCCAAGCATTGCTTCAGCGCACTCACACCACCGCTCTCGCTCAAACCGTATTTCAAGCCTGAAACAAACCCCGTCAACTTGGCTTGGAAAAGCTGCTTCGCGAGACCTGCTTGTTGCAAACTAGACTGAGCATACCAACGGAGCCCTCCCAAACTTTCCTTCAAAAAGATGGGCCTATAAACAGTCGGAATACCACTGCTGGCACAACTGCCCCAAGCAAAATAGCGACCCAAGCGAGAGGCTTCTAGTTGCGCACCCAGGCAAAGCTGTTCAACAGTTGGGTCAACCGCCTCCCTAGCCCACATAGCAGCGTCATTACAGAGCGTATGGCCCAAAGCCATTTGCAAAAAGGTTAGGCGATAGTCATTTGCGATCGCATCATCTTCAGCCAACGCCTGCTGCAGGACACAACGCCGCAAAGCAACATTTTGCCCAGGAATAGGATGATGAAAATAGACCTGATTCCATCGTTCCGAAGGAATGCTGCTTTGACGATACCACCAGCGATTAAACGAGGGAGCCGCAAGACTTTGGTCCTTTAAAGTCTCCCAAGCAACAGTCGTTTCAGTCTGAGCCAGCAAAGGCCCAGTCATCACCATAATGCTGGGGTCTTCCTGAAAACGCTGGGAAAGTACCGAAATCCAACTCGGGCTTACTTGAACTTGAGGGGAGATAAATGCCAGCGCTTCCGCCTGGCTGGCTTGGACGGCCAAACGCCGCTGACAGGCCAAATCATTGCTCTCATCAACGACATATTGCAGATCTAGATCCCCCGCCGCATCGCACACTAGGACTTGGTTCTGGGCAGGTCCCACAGCGAGAATCTGCACTTCAGCCTCAGCCAACCGCGACAAACTAACTTTTAACCGAGCAAAGCAGCTTTCAAGATGACCAGCAGTAACGTTGCCTTGGGCAGCAGCCCAGCAGAGGACAACCGTTAGAGAGGCCCCTTTATCACAAGAAACAGCTCCCTTAGCTTCCTGAAGCTGCAACTCTGACCAACTTACATCTGGTGCCCATTGCCCTGTCACCAGGCTTTGCTCGATACTACGCAGGAGAATTTCTTCCAAGAACTGTTGAGCGATCGCCTCTCTTTGCTCAGCGGCTGAACAGCATCCTCCCTTCACGGGAAGCTCAAGCTCCCCCAATGCCTCCCCTTGCCAGATCACTAGGCCTCGGACAGAGCCATATTCCTCCAGCGATTCTAAGTTGCGTAAGGGCTGGTTGAGATTGAGATCAACTAAGAAGTAAGGCTTGGTCATAATAGCCACAGGGCAATATGAAGAAATATAAACTCAAGAAATCAGAGGAAACTAGGCACAGAGGAAATCTAGACTTCCCTGAACTTTAGAGGTTCAGAACGCTCGCAAGATCTGATTTTCAAACTTGTCAAAAAATCTAGAACCTACAGATCTTCCAAAAAACTAAAAACTAACCCCTAGTAGAAAACAGTGAAAGTGCTCCCCATTCCTGAGGAAACAATCTCTTAATTGCACCCAAGATCACCTACAACGCAGCAGCTATCTGCGTAAACCCCCGCAAGCCCAATAACTTATGGTTACTCAGTATTCCAGGCGTTTTTGGATTCCGTGTATAGATTAGCATTTTTCTACGTCAGCGATATTGATTAATCATGGTCTGAGACAGGCGAGGCAACTCGCCATCCTCCTTCGCTCAAAGCACGGAATACCTTGCACTTCAACAATTCTCAGTCCTGCAAGATGTCAGACTTCATCCCCTGATTAATTAGCCTCAATTACTTCAACGCTTCCATAGCCTCAAGGGGAGACGAAGCGTCCCCCAGGAAGTCGCGAGAGTGGAGCCAAAATGAGGATCGAAAGAACCAGAACGATCACTGTAAACAATGGAATCGTTAAAAACGCACTCAAAGGCAGCGCATTAATTTGAAGCCCCATGAAATAGGTTGATTGAAATAAATCAACCAGCATCAGGTGCATCAGATAGATCCCAAAGCTAAAGCGGCTTACCAAATGGATCCAACGTTCAAGAATGGCATTGCGGCTTGTCCAAGCCCGATATGAAACATCCTTAAGCCAGAGGTACAAGCAAATAGCCATCAAAATGGTAGTGGGCTTCAGATTGCTATACATGCTGTCGTTCAGCGAATCTCCCAAACCATTGAGATGAAGGGTTAACGCACCAGTAAAAATTGCCACTGCGACATAAATAGAAGGCAATATCCGGCGAACCTTCTTAGAGACCTTAATCCGACTTAAGTAATAGCCACCTAGGAAAAAGCCGATGTAGTCTGTCAAGAGAAACGGAGCGGTCAACTTAAATCCAAATCCCCACCAGGAATGAAGCAAGGGCATCAAGCTTTCGAGACCAAACCAAAGACCGAGGGCACAGGCTAATTTAGTTTGAGCTGTATTTTTAGTAAATCGCCGTAGAACAGGCGTCACCGCGTAGAGCGCCAACAATACGTACATAAACCAAAAATGGACATACACCGTATCCTGGAAAAATGCAGTGATCGCATTCCCTAGGGTCAAAGTCTCTTTAAAAAAGAAAATACGCCAACCAATAAATGCGGCCGACCAAGCCACAAATGGCGCCAACACTCGTCCAATGCGCTTTCTAAAAAAGCGACGAATGGGTTCTGACGCTTTACTAGGCTGTAAAAGTAGAGTGCCACTAATCATTAGAAACAGCGGTACTGCCGGCCTTAGAAAGCCCATCACCCAAACAGATGCTTTCCAATTTGACGTGACCGCTGTGGCCATCTCAGCATTATAAAAATAAGTCGAAGCGATATGAATAGCGACAACCATCGTTATGGCAGTCGCGCGCATCAGGTCAATATATTCAAACCTGCCAGCCTGAACCGAAAGCTTAGACTCGAGTACGGGTGACTCTCGCAGCCTTTGAACTATCTGAGTGGAAATCTGCACCATGAACAGCCTCCATAGAAAGCCAACTAGCACTAAGCGAAGCTGACTTTAAGGTTAGGCATCGCATACAAGATGGGCCTAGCTTAAGATATACGGCTTAAAGAGACTTCTGAGCCACGAGAGAGAAACTTCACTATAAGTTGATGAGGAGACAAAGTTAGCTCGTATTTCTCCTTACGAGATTGTTTGATAAAGGCATTGAGCTAGACTTCTCAACCCATGAGAAGTCAATCTACGGCGAAGTCCCCTCAGGGCCTTAGTCAAGGTATCAAAGCTAATGCTAAGCCAAATGCTCAAACAGCCTCCAAAGCATTCCCAATATTGAACGATCTATCGATTAATATTATTCGTAACTGTCCAACTGGTGCGCATTATGATTTACCCAAAATTTATGGTGCCAACCATTCACCAAACGGCAACTTACGCACGCCCACAGTAAAGCAATAACAAAACACCAGAACAATGAACGTCTGCACCGGGATTGTCCAAAGAGAATTTGAAACTGCAGGGTTGAAATGTACAGGCAAGGAGCCATTTTGCAACGCATTCACCACCATCATATGAAGCAAATAAATGGTGAAGCTGGTGCTGCTGAGTGCTTTGACAACGGGCTTAAACCATCTCAAACGTTGGCACAGGCTGTCGTAAGGCAATGACTTAAACAGTAGGAAGCTACCCATCGCCATCATCAGGGCTAGAGGTGAATCCATCTCGTAAATAAAGCCCTGAACTTCCCCACCGTTGAGGTTTTTGACAAGGGCAGTCATTGTTACGAGCAAGCCAAAACCGACCCCATAAAGTAGTAAGCTCCTTTGCCTAACCCGAGTCGTCACTGGGTACTGTTCTAGCCAATACCCTCCCACAAATAATCCTAAGGCAGCACTTAGAGAGATAAAATTACTTAAATAGAAATGATAATCAAGCCCTGCTTTTAGTAACGGGAAAATCTCTCCAAAAATCAAACAAAGCACGAGGGCATAGGTCAGGTTTACAGGGCTGGCAGCAGCAATATACACCCGCAGAATCGGGGTCATCAAATATAAACCGAGGATCATGTAAAGGAACCAGAGATGACCGTAGGCCGGTTGTTGAAGGAGTGAGGCGATCGCGCCACCAATGCCCACAGAAATTTGCCCTCTTATGCCTTCATAGATCAGATAGATCCCAGACCAAATCACCAGCGGCGGCAGGATGCGCAAAGCTCGCTTACGTAAAAAGTGACGAATGCTTTCTGGATGACGAGGCTTCAGTAGGAGCGCACCACTAATCAAAATAAATAACGGAACAGCCGTACGAGACCAAGCATGATAGCCATTGCTAATCCACCAGTTTGTGGGGCTAATTTCACTCTGGTAGATATAAGAAACAGCGACATGGAGCAGCACGATCATGATCGTGGCATAGGCTCGAATCACATCAAGATAAAAGCGTGATGTTTGAGAAGCCGGATGTTCACTAGATACGCTACGAACAGAATGATCAGTCATGAAAACGAGCGATAAAGATCCAAAGGACACCATTAAGATGAAGAACAGCAGTCCTCAACGGCTGCTCTTCTCAGCTAACGTCGGATCATGGCATATAAAGACGGGTTGTCCCTACTGCGAGTCCTTAAACAGAGGATGCTTCCGGCGTAGTCGTGGATTCATCAGCAAAAGCAGTATCTCGCCCCAAGGCAAGACTTGGCTCATCAGCAGTCCAAACGCAGGGAGGATGCAAAAGCCCTTCGACAACGCGAGTGGGTTCAACAACAAGTTTTGCCAATTTATCCTGGTATTCCAGCAGCTGTCGCCAATTTTTAGAATGGACACCCGCACTGACAAAGTACTTTCCCCCATTGAGATCTAGCCGATCTATCTGTAGACGAATTCGCCCAGATCCCGGAGAGACCTTCTCGTGGCAATCCTTGCTATGGGTATTACTTTCAAAGCAGACAGCCCCACTTTCATGCAGGATACGCACCGAAAAGATCGGATCTGGTAGAGGCTCCAGGCAAGCGTAATCCAGTTCTACAGTCAGAGGATCCCCGCAATGAAAAGGAGCGGATGGGGAAAGGTGCATTGCAGTGATGGCAATTTTTTGCCCCAAAATGGGAGCCTCAGCTTGGGGAAGCCGAGGTTTCTGATCGGGGTGCATGGCAGCTTCGTACTCTGCCACGACGGTTTTGGGATCGCTATAGGCTGCCACTGTGCCACGGTTGAGGAGTAAGGCGCGATCGCACAGTTCCATCACCTGCTTAGGACTTTGCGAGATAAACATGATGGCGCAGCCCTGATCTCGCAAGTACTTGACTCGCTCAATGCATTTGGCCTTAAAACCAATATCCCCCACTGAGAGATGCTCATCGATCAATAACAGCTGAGGGTCTGTATGGATCGCAATGGAAAATGCCAGACGCATTCCCATGCCAGTGCTGTAGGTCCGAATCGGGTTATCAATAAAACTCTCTAATTCAGCAAACTCAATAATCTCCTTTTCCCGATCCAGCACCTCCGCTTTGGTTAAACCACCGATTAAAGCAGCCACCATCAGGTTTTCCCGCCCAGTGAGATCTTCATGGAAACCGGCCCCTAGATCCAGCAAGGCTCCCACACGTCCGCGAATGCGAATGCTCCCTTCATCGGCACTGCCAATGCCACCAATCAAACGCAGCAGCGTCGACTTACCCGCCCCGTTATGACCTAAAACCCCGAGGATTTCACCTGGCTGCACTTCAAAGCTGACATTACGTAAGGCCCAAAAAGCATTCATGGGCTTAAAGCGCTTAAAGCCCCCCATGGCGGCCTGCATGATGGTGCGAGGGCGATCGCTGGGGTAAGCGCTAAACCGCTTGCCTAGATTTTGAACAACGATGCCATGACCCATCAACTGCGATTCCTTAATAACTTGACCCTAAACATGGGCATTGAGAGAAACAGACCATCACCTCCCCCCAAGAGAGCATCTCATTTTAGCAATTGGTCTAGAGAACCCAAGACTGAAGCTATAGCTCCTCCACAAATCGCTCGCTTTGACGCTGAAAAATTCGATGACCTAGGGGCAACAGAATAGCGGTGATCGCAAAAAGAACGAGAGTCGGTACCCAGCTAAAGCTAGCTGCCGAGGCCTCTGGTGCAAGAAGAATAGCGCGATAGCCATTAATCAAAATCAACACTGGATTGAACTGGAAAATGTGGCTGTATTGCTCCGGCACCTGATAAAACACAGCCGAGAAGTAAAACAGCATTTGCAGCAGGACTCCCAGCGTATGCTGCGTATCGCGAAAGGTCACATTGAGAGAGGCAAGAACATAGGCCAAGCTCACAGTGAACGCAAATTGCAAAGCCATTAGCAGAGGCAGCAGCAGCAGTTTGGCATCTAAGACCACGCCATCTATCCACAGAAAGATCAAGAGGATAGGCAGGGACATCAGGAAGTGAATCAGTCCCGTCGCGACATTCACCACCGGCAACACCGCTACAGGAAAACCTGGCTGACGAATCAGAGCCCGATTGTGCACAATCGCTCCAGTGGCTTCTGTCAGCGAGCCTTGGAACCAGGTCCAAACCAGCAGACCGCTAAAAATAAACGAAGTGAAATTTGGAACTGAGTTATTGACTAATAAGACACCAAACACAAAGGCATAGACCATGAGCTGCATCAAAGGATTGATCAGCATCCAAGCAATTCCCAGGGCAGAACGGTTATAGAGCAGCTTGATATCTCGACTAACGAGCCCCACAAGTAAATCTCGACGCTGAGTCCAAGGTCGATTAATCAACCTTTTTTGTTGGGGAAGGTTAGAACTGGTAGCCATGCTCAAAGAAAAGATTGCTTGGGATGTCGCCTCAGGACTTATAGCTGTGGCCACATCACTTAGTACATTTATCAATGGTCAAACTGAGATATGGCAAGCAGTGATGTGGATAGCAACGTCCTAACAAGTCAGGCCGTTGCTATAGAACAAACTGTCGATATCAAAAGACATCACTGCTGTAGCCAACTTTTCCAGACTAGACCACAATTCTGACCATAGCGGTTTGACTCAGATGAATTTCCCATATGAAGAGGTAAAGAACGAAACAACCACAAAGATTCAAGGATGACAGCCCAGCATGGGTCTGAGTCCGAGATATCACCAAAGCCATTGAGTATGCATCCTTTGACTGGCATGGCTTTCACTGAATCTAAAGACTTCCTCAACAGAATAAAAATTCGTTAGAGACCTAACATTTCCCAGATGTTTAGAGCTTCCAGCCCCTAGAACCACCTCCAAGAGCCAATTGGAGAGCGGCTTCATCTGAACTTTTTGTACTGCTGAAGACTATATGAGTCAGCGGAAACTACGGGGATAGGAAGGCTAACTTAGGGTCAAGTCACCAACATCACAGTGGTCCTACGGTTATTCACCTGGGCTCATGGGTGATCGCCGCTCTCACAGATTTACACCTGAGCTGCTGCCAGTCATAGCTTCTTTCTATTTGAATTCTGCAATGGTATTTAACCAGCCCAGCCTCTCTGTAATCGTGCCAGTGCTTGACGGAGGAGAAGACTTCCGTCGTTGTTTGCAGAGTATCCGTCAAGGAGAGACTCAGCCCAGTGAGTTGATCGTTGTCAATGATGGTAGCCGTGATGGCTCTGGTGAGATTGCTCGTCAGTTTGGCGCCAAGGTCATTGATTTACCTTGGGCCCATGGCCCGGCCTTTGCTCGGAACCGGGGCGCGAGCATTGCCCAGGGAGAGATTTTATTTTTTGTTGATGCCGATGTGACGGTTCAGCGTGACACGCTGCGCCAGGTGGCCCAAACCTTCCGCGAGCAGCCTCAGGTAGATGCACTGATCGGCTCCTACGATGATCAGCCAGGAGCTGAGAACTTCACCTCCCAATATCGCAACTTACTTCACCATTACACCCACCAGGTTTCTTCTACGGAAGCCTCAACATTCTGGGGCGCTTGTGGGGCTGTACGCCGCTCCGTCTTCCTATCCGTAGGTGGCTTTGATGAAAGCTACCGGGTTCCCTGCGTTGAAGATATCGAGTTGGGATATCGCTTTAAACGGGCTGGTTATTGCATTCGATTATGCAAGGGTATCCAGGTTAAGCATCTCAAGCGCTGGGAGCCGGTCAAGATGATCAAGACGGATGTTCTATGCCGGGCATTGCCCTGGACCGAGCTTTTGTTGCGCGATCGCCAGCCCATGAATGATTTGAACCTCAAGCGCGGCAACCAACTCAGCGTAATCTGCTCCTTCCTTTCTCTACTGGTTGTGTTGGCCCCCCTCGCGCCAGCACTGTTTGGCAGCATCACCTTGCTAGCCTTCGCTGGCATCATTGGCCTCAACCAAGATATCTATCGCTTTTTCCTAAAGCAGCGTGGCTTGGTATTCACCCTCAAGTCCATGGCCTATCACTGGCTGTTTTATGTCTACAGCGGCATGGCTTACGCCTTTGGATTAGCAAACTATCAGCTTCGCTCCCGCCATACTCGCCAGCCTTTGGTGCCTTTAACCACCATCCCCTTGAACCTCCGTCAGTCTGCTCAGGTCCAGATGGAGCAACGGGTTGCTACCTATAGTTCAAACTCCACAGCAGTTCCCCAGCTCACATCCGTTGGCCGCTAAGGTTCAATTCATCACTCCCAAGTATTCATGCCTAGGGTCCGCAGCGTTGATAACTCCTCCTCTGCGGACGCTCCCGATCATCGCCGCTGATAAGGCTGATAAGATCGTGCATATAGCTCATCCGCCTAGCCTGCATGCCTCCTGACCAGATTGACCTGTTCAACGTTGCCGATACTGTCAATGCTCCCCCCAAAGACTTCGACCCGTCCCTGATACCCACGGATGCGAAAATCCCTATTCCCATGGGGACCTACAGCACGATGGAGGACTTAAAGGCGCCCTGCGGTAGCTGTAATCGCTGTGGCCTAGGGGCAACTCGCACCAACGCTGTTATCGGTCGGGGTAACCCTAAGGCAGACATCCTGGTCATTGGTGAAGGGCCCGGCCAAACCGAGGATGAAACCGGGCTGCCCTTTGTGGGTAAAGCTGGACAGCTACTAGAAAAGATTTTGGCCGCAGTGAAGCTGGATACCGAACAGGATGTCTATATCGCCAATATTGTGAAATGTCGGCCACCGGGCAACCGCAAGCCAACGGATAAGGAAATGAAGTCCTGCACGCCTTATTTGCTGGAGCAGGTTCGCATCATGGACCCCAAGATTGTGCTGCTGATGGGCGCCACTTCAGTTCAAGGTCTACTGGGAGAAAAGGCAGGAATTACCAAGATTCGCGGTCACTGGCGCGAGTGGGAAGGTCGTCTTTGCATGCCTATGCTGCATCCCGCCTATTTACTACGCAACCCCTCGCGCAAAGAAGGCAGCCCCAAGTACCACACTTGGAAAGATATCCAGGCGGTGCGGGCAAAGTACGATGAGATTCGTCAGGCTCCCTAATCTAGCCTCCCCAGAACGTATCGGGTGGACTGGAAAATCACGTTTCTGACGAACTGAACTATTGAGCTGCGATCGCCATGGCTTCTGACCTGTACGTCAACTGGACCGACTATCACAATCAGATTGAACAGCTCGCCATGGAAATTCATCAATCTGGCTGGGAATTTAATCAAATTCTCTGCTTAGCCAAGGGGGGCTTACGCATTGGCGATATTCTGGCCCGTCTATTCGACCAGCCCTTAGCCATCCTGGCAGCCTCTTCCTATGGAGGCATTGGGGGTCGCCAGCGGGGCTCCATCACTTTTTCCCACGATCTCACCATGACGACCGCGAATTTGGGCAGCCATATTCTCGTAGTGGATGACTTGGTGGACTCCGGGGTCACCCTCCAGAAAAGTCTGCTCTGGCTGGATCGGAAATACGGATTCTACGTCGATGAAGTACGTACAGCAGTTCTGTGGCATAAAGCCAGCTCGGTAATTAAACCGGACTACGCAATTGAATATTTGGAAGACAATCCCTGGATTCATCAACCTTTTGAGCAATATGAGCTGACCTCCCCAGAGGCATTGCTCAAGCGCGCCAAGGGAAAAGCAACTGAATGAGCGGGGCTGCTGGCTCTAGCCCAATTGCAGCAATTTTACTGAGTTTGCCAGGGGGAGAGTACCTTCCAATGATGAAATCCTCTTGACCCTCCCCCAATTTTTGTCAGGAGCGAGTACACTCCCAGCAGTAAGTTGCATTTGCACTCCCTGGAGTGGAGCCTATGTCGTCGAGCCGCATGACCTCTAAATCTGGCCGCACCGTCACCAGCCAAAAGCGTCGGCCTACGGGTCGCCAAACGGCGGGTCAGCGTCCTCCGGCAAATCGTCAGGTAAGATGGCAAAGCAGTCAGCCCTCAATGGGGCAGAACCCTTTCATGATGGAAGATTTCGACGATATTCCCGTTGCTCTGCGAGAGGGTGACGTCGGCCCTAAACGTAGCGCTTCCAAATGGCGCTGGGTCGTTTTGGGTGGCAGCTTGGCTGGGGCAATAGGCCTATCCATGGGCGTGGCCGCAGCATTATTGAATGCCAATGTTTTGTCTTTTAGCCAAGCCCAGGCAGAGTCAGATGTTGATAGCGTGATCGCAGCCATGGGTGAGGGTCCCCTCAATGGCGATCGCAGCAACTCAGCCTCCATTCTTGCAACAGCCCCAGGGGGAAGCAGTCAGGTCAGTGCCGCCTCTCCGTTAGCAGCAGCAGCGGGTTCAACGGCTCAGATAGAGGGTGGAGAGTCCGTCAAAACGATTTTGGGTCACTATCCCTTTGAAGAAGCCGCTGAAACTGAACTCAGCGACATTGGAAGCGGGCTATTGCTCAACAGTGCGACGGCATCAGCCTTTCGGGAGATGCGGGCCGCGGCTCAAGCCGATGGTATTGATTTAGTTCCTTTATCTGGCTTTCGCTCGGTAGCGGTGCAGCAAGATCTATTTTTTGGCGTCAAGGCAGAGCGTGGCCAAACCGCCAGCGAACGAGCTAAAGTCAGCGCTCCTCCAGGCCACAGCGAGCATCACACCGGCTATGCCGTCGACATTGGCGATGCCAGGGATGGCTCTACAGACCTCAGTGAGCGATTTGAAACCACTGAAGCCTTTGCCTGGCTGCAACAGAATGCGCCTTATTACAGCTTTGAACTGTCCTTTCCCAAAGGAAATAAGCAGGGCGTCAACTACGAACCCTGGCACTGGCGCTATGTGGGGGACCAAGCTAGCCTGGAGTTATTCCATCGGGATCGCTAAACCTCCTCTATGAGCCAAACTGCTATTAATCTGCTGGCGGTCGTCATTTTTGTTATGACCTGCGGCTCAATCTTGGCTCCTGCCCTAGATATTTCGCTTTTCATCCCAGCTGGACTCGCCTTTGCTGGCTTGAGCCTGGCTACAGTTGACCGATTTGCATTTAACAATATCGGTGTGACTCTTTTAATTGACTGGGTGGCTCAGTTTTCCGAGGAACATCGCGAACGTGTTCTGCACCACGAAGCGGGACATTTTCTCGTTGCCTATCTATTGGGTATTCCGGTTACAGGCTATGCCCTTACAGCTTGGGAGGCGCTTCAGCAGGGCCACAATGCCCAGGGCGGTGTGCGCTTCGATGACCAAATCATCCAGGCTCAAATTGAAGAGGGGCAGCTATCCACGCTGCTTGTGGAGCGCTATTGCCAAGTTTGGATGGCCGGAGGAGCTGCCGAGAAGGAGGCCTTTGGAGATGTGGAAGGTGGCGTGGATGACGTCATGAAGGTGCGATCGCTCCTGCGCCAGTTGCGTGTTCCGGGTGCCCAGCTAGAACTCAAAGAACGCACCGCTGCGCTCCAAGCGAAACAGGTAATGGAACGGAATCAAGCAGCTTACGACACCCTCAAGCAATGTATGACGGCTCGCAAGCCAGTTCAGGACTGCATCGACGCAGCCATTCTTGCAGGAATGGAAGAACCTTCTGCCATCCCCACCGTTGGAGCATAGTTGCAAAAGTCTGCTGCCAATCGAGATTTCTATAACAGTCGCCTAGCCATAAAGTCCACTTGGGGCTCCAGTGGATCCGTCACCAAGGCAACCCCTGCAAAGCCCCAACGCTCAAGGGAGGTTTTGAGCTGAGCAAGACTGTGGGATTCCACGGCAAAGCGATCGCCCATATCAGGGGCATGGGCATTGAGATAGCTCATGGCTTCAAAGTCTTGTTGGAATAGCAAAAGGTAGCGCCCTTGCTCAGCAGGTTTCCCCTCTAATTGGGGCTGCCGAGCTGCCAAATACTGGCCATTTTGCCGCGATCGTAGCAAGTAGTAGAGCGCTGCCATGATGGCTACCCAAGCAATCAGTTATTTGCCGGAAGCAGACTCTAGCACTGAAATTTGCTCCATGCCCTCGAAAAGGGGCGTACTGAGGTATCGCTCACCAAAGCTAGGCTGGACCATGACAATGAGCTTACCGGCGTTCTCAGGACGCTGAGCAAGCTTAATGGCGGCACAGAGAGCAGCTCCCGTAGAAATGCCAGAGAGGAGGCCTTCTTCACGGGCTAGACGACGACCAAAGGCGATCGCCTCATCATCGGTCACCGTAATGACTTCATCAATCAAGTCAGTCTTCAGCACTTCAGGGACAAAACCTGCGCCAATGCCTTGAATTTTATGGGGACCAGGCTTACCACCCGACAGAACCGGACTGGTAACCGGCTCTACCGCAATAGTCTTAAAGCCAGGCTTCTTCGCCTTCAAGGTCTCGGAGGTGCCGGTCAGCGTACCGCCTGTACCCACACCAGAGACGAGGAAATCCACCTTGCCGTCAGTATCTGCCCAAATCTCTTCGCCAGTCGTTTCACGGTGAACTTTGGGGTTAGCAGGATTGCGGAATTGCTGGAGCATGAAGGCATTTTCATGGGTATCAACAATTTCCTGGGCACGCTGAATACAGCCTTTCATGCCCTCACTTCCAGGAGTCAGCTCTAGCTCAGCGCCATAGGCCTTGAGCATTGAGCGACGTTCCGAACTCATGCTGTCAGGCATAGTTAGCACCAGACGATAGCCTTTGGCCGCCGCAGACATCGCCAAGCCAATGCCCGTATTGCCTGAAGTAGGCTCAACTAGAATCGTTTTATCAGGAGAAATCTGGCCTGCCTTTTCTGCTTCTTCGATCATGCTAATGCCGATACGGTCCTTCACAGAAGAGGAAGGATTCATGCTCTCTAGCTTGACGACAATTTCAGCCACACAACCTTCAGCCTGGGGAATCCGGTTGAGGCGAACCATGGGGGTACGACCAATGAGCTGTGTGACATTATCGGCAATGCGCATGGCAGTTAATAAATGGGGGACTTTAGTAGATTATGCGGGAGACCTTCTAAAGGAGAAGTCCCATCGTCTCTAGGGTAAGACAATGGTGAGCCTGGCTTCAATGGTTCTTACTTAGATAGGCAAAAGAGTTGACAATCCGTTGCCTTTGAAATTTGAGGTCGTACCAGACTTAGACAGCGATTGCCGGGAAAAGTAGATCGTTTGCGAACGGCCCCGCTGTTGCAAACTGACACATTTCCATGGGGTTTTAGCACTTCTGGTCAGCCAAAGTGATCGATCACATCCTGCATTGAGGAGTCAGATCCCGTCAGGGGCAGCCCCAACAGGATGAGCAGCCTCAACTCAACCCAAAATCCCAGTAGTGAAGTGACAATTTGCCCAAAAAACGACCCATTCCAAAACGAATTGGTATGGGTCGTTTTCACGAGATGGAGCAGTTCTCGGCTCAAGAGCCGGCTAGTACTGGTGGTTCTCAGCTTGGACGAACCACCAGTACTAGGCCTTATTCGCCGTCTTGAATATCCGTTGCAATCGCAATGACTGTAATGTTGTCGCGTCCCCCATTCTCCTTCGCGGATTCAATGAGTTTCGTGGTGACTTTTTCACAGGCACGAGTGGTCTTGAGCAGCTCCGCAATGATGTGGTCCGAAACTTCCTCGGTCAAGCCATCGCTACAAAGCAAGAGGCGATCGCCCGGCAATACCTCGAGGGGCTGAATACTCACCTCGGTTAGGTCTGGGCGCCCCAAACATTGGGATAGGACATGACGCCAAGGGTGGGTCTTGATTTGATCCGGCGTAATCACGCCCATCTTGCTAGCTTTATTGACCCAAGTATGGTCTTCAGTGACCTGGTCAAGCTTGGCACCACGCAAGCGATAGAGACGGGAGTCACCCACATGGGCACACCAGGGCTCAGGAGCCGCATCACCGCTGCCAGGACGAAACACAATCACAACCGCTGTGGTGCCCATATCAGACCGCTGGGGATTGTCCTGCTGGTCTTGAATAATACTTTGGTTGGCTTTGAGCAAAGCCTCCTCAAGGAGCTCCTCAGAGGACTGCTCGGTTTGCCAATGCTCCTCCAAGCAGCTACGAACGACGTCGGCAGCTAGCTTGCTAGCTTCCTCGCCACCCGCATGGCCTCCCATACCGTCCGCCACAATGAAAAAGCGACCTTCGGGATCAATGTAATAAGCGTCTTGATTAGCCGAGCGAACGAGCCCGGTATCAGTAGCGCCATCAAAATACAGCTTCATCGGCCTGCGATCCTTCCTCTATTCCCCAAGTGCCTAGTCTCGCCTAAATACGATCGTTTCGATTTAAGCGTAGTAGCAGACGCACGAATGCCAATGCCATTACTGCAGCTGCAAAAAACAGCATCACAGCAAGGGGCAGCTTATCATAGACAAACAAGATCGTTCCCGAAACAGTGAGGGAACCGAACAAAATGGCATAACTTGTCCCCATTTGGATGTTCCCCAAACGGCGCATGAGGCGATCGCTCTCAATGGAGCGTACCCGCACCCGTACATCGCCCTGCTCAAGCTTTTCCAGGGTTTCTTCAATGCGAGTGGGGAGGCCAAAAGCAGTGGAGCCAACCTGGGCAGCTTGGCGACCAATCTGGTCAAAAAGACCGGGAGAATTAGGTGAGGTTTGGCTCATAATATCCAGGGCAAATGGCTTGGCCACCTCCATAAAGTTAAAGTCTGGGTCAAGGCCCTTGCCGACACCTTCCAAGGTGGAGAAGGCACGCATTACAAAAGTAAAAGTGGCCGGAAAGCGGAAGGGCTGACCGTAAGCGATCTCATACAGATCATCACTAATACTATCAACCGATTGATTCTCAAAGGGTTGATCCATGAAGTTATCCAGCATGAACTGGATGGAGCGACGCACAGGCCCCATGTCACCAATGGGTTCCAGGGCACCCACATCAATCATGGCCTTCATGACCTGATTGGCATCCTTCTGGGCAATGCCAAAAAAGATCCCCAGGAGTTTAGAACGCATATCGGACTGAATTTGGCCCATCATGCCAAAGTCATAGAAAATCAGCGCTCCATCGGGACGAACCGCTAGATTGCCAGGGTGGGGATCAGCATGGAATAAACCGTTGTCCAGAATTTGGCGCAGATAAGCTTCGGCCCCCAACTTAGCGAGGCGCTTACGATCCAGTCCAGCGGCTTCCAGAGCTTCATAATGGCTAATCTTGATGCCAGGCATATATTCCAAGGTCAAAACCCTGGGGGAAGAATAGCGCCAATAAACCCGGGGCACCGCCACCCAGTCCTGCTCACGAAAATTGCGTCGGAAGGCATCGGCATTGCGGCCTTCGTTGAGGTAATCAATCTCCTCCCAAAGGATGCGGCTGCATTCACCGTAAATGCCCATCCAGTCTCGGCCTTTGCCCCACTTGGGGTGACGCTGGAAATAGCGAGCGATGTTCTTCAGAATCTTGAGATCAATCTCAAACAGACGCTTCAAGCCATTGCGTTGGACCTTAACCACCACCTCTTCACCCGAGTGAAGGAAAGCCCTATGAACCTGGCCCAAACTAGCGGCAGCTAGAGGCATCGCCTCAACAGACTTAAACAGCGGCCCCAAGGACTTACCCAGGTCAGCCTCAATAATCGCCTTGGCATCCTCAAAGGGAAAGGCTGGGACGCGATCCTGCAGCTTAGAAAGCTCTTCGACGTACTCTGTGGGAAATAAGTCAGCACGGGTCGAGAATAACTGGCCCAGCTTAATAAAGGTAGGACCGAGGTCGAGGAAGGTCTCACGAATCCAAATCGCCCGCGATCGCCGTCGCTGGGCCAAATTCTCCTCCGTCATTCCGCCACGATAAGACCAAGCCTTACCATCCATCCAAAGGCGACGAGAAAGCGTCAGAACAAAAGTCCAGATGCGAGCTGCCCGAATCGTCGGAGAGTAATTGCCCCGATTCCAAGAATAGTCGCGCCCTACATCCAGCGAGCCTTGCTCAGCAGGGGGCAACTCTGAAACGGAGCTCACGGGCACGATAGTACTGTCAAGAACAGGAGGGGTCATGTGGACAGAGCAAGTACTGCTAGCCTGAGAGGGAAAGGGAGCGCGGGGCAGACTCGCTTTGCAAGATTACCTGGATTAATCCCAGGGACAATTCAAGCTAGGGCAAGGGCAGCAATCGCTGTAATTACCTCCTTAGAGCAACCACCAATATTAAAATTGGGGAAAACTAAGGAATCAACATTACGGACCTTATTAAGAAGAGAAACGCTTGGTGCGCTCTAATCGCGGACTTACAGTATAAGGGCATTTTAGCTGGGATCTCTAGGGGATGATTGCAGTGACCCCATTGTGCAAATGTCAGAATTCATCGCGAATGCCACAATTGCAAGAGCTCTCACGCCACGAAGTGAACTAAAAACGAGCACCGCCAAATCTTAAGCCTAGGTTGCATGGATATTCGATTCTCGAACAGCAGACTTAAAACCAGGACATAGAACAAGACCCAGAAACGGAAATTTCGAGCTTCCGCCCTTTAAGAGGTCTTGAGGCATATAGTGCAGAGCTTGAAACAACCCGCTCCCCCTGGATTAACAAGAGAGAGCTGAGCCAACTACAGGAAGAGTTAATCCTTGCTCCCTAGTCATTTTGATTGCGATGCACCTGCAGCGTTGCTCGCAGCTGCGCAACCTCTGCCCTCAATTCATCGATGGTTTCCTGAAGATCAACAGCGGAAGAAGTTGGACTACTCGGCGTCGTTGCAGTGCCAGCCTGGCTAGCATCTTGCTGAGCACGAGCCTGAACTTGCTCAGTGAAGTTGCGAAAATTTTCCCGCTGCTCCGCATCAAACTTTCCAACCTCACTGAGAGCAGAGGACACAGCAGCTTCAACCTGCTCATTGATGCCTTCAGCCAGAGCGCGACCTAGAAAAAAGGCATTAACGAGGGGATTTGTCATGGAGAGTGTCCAAACGATGGCAATGGCCATTATAGCGAGGGATTGGGCTGGGAGGCTCCCTCTTTGATGAGAGTTTTGATGCTGAGTACAACTCATCTTTGCCTTTATGCCCAGCCCCCCTAGCTCGAACGCTTAGGGTCCTCGACTGAATCAAGCTGGCTAAACATCTTCGTACAGAGCATCACCTTCAGCAGGCATGGGATTTATGCCCTGGGGCAGGGGCTCTTCATAAGCGGGCGGAAAATCAGGCTCAGGAAAATCATCAGCGGTAATGCTCGGCGCTTCTTGCCAATCAGCTGGGGCTTCCTCAGCCCAGGGGTCCTCTTCCCAACCTTCATCACTCGCACTCGATTCAGGCTCCACATCAGAGTAATAATCATTTTCACCGCTCACAGCGGCAGCCTCATCTCCTTCATAGGGCTCGACATATTCCTCCCCATAGTCTTCTGAATAGCTTTCATCGCCGTAATCAGTCCCACCGTAGTCTTCTTCGCCATAATCTTCTGGGCTGTAGTCTTCTTGGCTGTAAGCCTCTTCGCCATAGTCATCTTCCACAGCCTGCTCTATGGCTTCACCATAGTCTTCTACAGTCCCATTTTCTGAATACTGCTCTGCTTCATCCCAACGGTCCGAAGGAGCAGCCAAGACCTCATCCTGGACAACCTCTTCATCTAGAATCACGTCAGGAAGCTCTTCTTCCAATGCGTCCCAGCGCCTATCGTCATATTCCGGCTGCGGTACATCTCCAGGAATGTCATCTAATTGCGTTTCGCCCGGCCAATCCGCCTCAGGAAAATCTTGGACTCTGCCCAGACCAGAGAAACCTGCCACAGAACCAGGATTAATAATACGCAGGAGTAATCCACCTGCTAAGCCAATAGAAGCCATCAAGAGACTAATGGAGGTGAGTCGCTTGAGAGGCTTAAAGGAAGCATCAACGGAAGATGTGTCGGAACGCTGAGCAGCACCAACCATAGCTTTAGAAGGATGAGTGGCCTGGGAAAAAGAGCCCTTAACAGGGGGCCTTGTGTTTCTGGAAGAACGGGAGGGAAAAACTGTTCCCAATTTAGAGGGTTGAACCTGCTGTTGCTCAGATGGGTATGGGGGAGCACTGTTCTGAGGGGGAGAACCTCGACGGTGGCTCTGCTGACTCGCCCCAGCTTCGCTCAACACATAATTCGTACCGGGGGGATTGGGAGAGCTGGGTCGCTGGGGCAGAGATGGGGCTGCGGTGGCAGCCTGGGTCTCAGGTTGGGAAAGGTCATGCTGTTGAGCACTGCCCGACCGGGACGAAGAGAAGGCAGGGGGACTGGTCACAGGAGCCTGTCCAGCCGAGCCTGGCTCCACAGAGACTTGGCTCGGCGGAGGTTGGGTTGCCCAAATCTGTCCTGGGTTGGCATTACCCGTGACAGGAGAGTTTGGATTAAAACCTCTAGGCCCAGCTGAGCTTGGGACGGACTGAGTCCTGGCTCGCCCTTGCTGAGCCGCTGAATCAGAAGAATGACTGAGGGGAAAGAGTTGCAGCCAGTTTTCCAACGTGGCAGGCCGCTGGCTGGGCTCTAGCGTCATCCCTTGAAGAATGGCCTGTTCCGTTGCGGAACTCAGGTTGGGCTGTAGCTGACGCGGCGGAATAAGGCCTGCAAATGATGACGGACCAGGATTGGGGACTTGATACTGACGCTCGGCAGGGTGCAGTGGAGATTGGCCTGTGACCGCCGCATATAAAGTCGCTGCCAAGCTGTAAATATCCAAGCGATTTTTGAAGATATCACCGCCTTTCAGTTGCTCCGGCGCACTGAAGGGAGTGAGGCGATCTGCAGGACATTGGGCAAGCTGTAATCCCCAATCCACTAGTGTGGGAATTCCCACGCCTTGGCGCAGAATAATATTCTTGGGTTTGATATCTCGATGGAGTAGTCCCTGGCTATGAATTCCAGAAAGACCAGCAGCAATCTGACGAATGAGCTGTAAAGCCACGGCTTCGCTCAGAGGCCCCTTCTGTAGTTGCTGTTCTAAACTAGCTCCCTTGACCTTTTGCAAGACTAAGAAGGGACGACCATCCTGCTCAAACCAATCCAAGATGCGGTTGCGACTGGGGTGGTTGAGGTCTCCCAGGGCTTGAAAGGTTCGTCGCGTCCAGGCAGCTTGAAAACGAGACTTCCCCTGGGGGGCGATCGGGGTCTTAATAATGACAGCCGTGAGGTCCTGCGCTCGAATCCCTTGGATCGTCACACTCCATCGCCCTGGCTGAACTGAGGAACGCAGAAGGTAGCGTCCATCGGCAAGGGAGACGCCAGGCTGAAATGTGAGGAGATCTGACATAGATTCAGGAGATGAACCTGCTATTTCGATGGGACATCGAAATAGCAGAAGTAGATGCGGACGGTTTTGAGAGCCTTTTTCACAACTTAGGTCGTGTATTCCGCATTGATTTTCACATAGTCGTAACTTAAATCACATCCCCAGGCCAGGCCTTTACCCGGACCATCCCCTACTGATACCGCAATAACAACGGGATTTTCCAGGGGGCTATGACCCATCGCAGGGCGTAGGAGACTCTTTCCAGCAGCTGTCACGAGGTCATTAGAATTGGCGGTGCTATGGAGGCTGGTGCCTCCGGCCTCTGGAGGCAGCTGAGAGGCCTCGGCTTGGCGGCAAAGGTAGTCGTGGGCAGCTTGGACATCAAAGCTGAGGGGTTGGCCTTGGTCCATGAGCAAGCAATCTCCCAACTGAATGCGCAGTTGATTTTGATCAAAATTGACCCCAGCACGGCCAGCAGCCCCGGCAATGCGCCCCCAGTTGGCATCGCGCCCAAAGATGGCCGCTTTGGTGAGGGATGAGCCCGCAATGGTGCGGGCGATTTGCCGGGCGGCGGCGTCATCAGCAGTGCCAGTGACGTTAACTTCGATGAGGGTTGTAGCTCCTTCGCCATCTCGGGCGATCGCCTTGGCGAGGTGCTGGCAAACCACCGTGAGCATGGCCTCCAGCTGCTCTGCTTCTGGCCCCGGTGCTGTAATGGCTGGGGTACGGGACTGCCCATTGGCAAGGGCAATGAGGGAGTCGTTGGTGCTGGTATCTCCATCCACCGTGATTTGATTAAAGCTTGCATTGGCCGCTCGGGTCAGCATTGCTTGCCACAGCGCCGGTGAGACGGAAGCATCACAGGTGACAAACCCCAGCATGGTCGCCATGTTGGGGTGAATCATGCCGGACCCCTTGGAAATCCCGCCGATGCGCACGGGCCTGCCGTCAATTTCCATTTCTAGACCAATGGATTTAGTGACCAGATCCGTGGTTACGATCGCCTGGGCAGCCCCATCTGAGCCATCCTCACTCAGCAGCTCTGCGACCTTATCAATGCCCACCAAAAAGGGCTCCATGGGAATCTGTTGACCAATCACCCCCGTAGAAGCCACTAAGACTGAACTAGATTCTATCCCTAAGGCCTTGGCCGTCCGCTGGGTAGAGAGGGTGACTGCTGTTTCTCCTAGCTCCCCAGTCCCCGCATTAGCCTGACCGGCATTGCAAAGCATGGCCTGGACCGTGGCATCCTGCTTGAGCGTTTGGCGGCAATAGTCCACACAGGCGGCGCGCACCTGACTAATGGTGAAGACCCCCGCAGCGATCGCAGGAACATCAGAAACAATCAGAGCGACATCCGGGGCTCCCGAGGGCTTTAAGCCTGCTGCAATTCCTGCTGCTCGATAGCCCTTAGGAGCAGTCACACCACCAGAAATTTGTTGCCAATTTGCCATGAATCAATTCTGTCCTTTCCACGGAGGTAACCCAATTTTGCCTCTCCAACCGGAGTTGATGGCAAAACGAAGACACCACTAAGAGATTGGTCGTGCTACGACAGCACAATGGCCAAATGATGCCATAGGTCAAAATGACCCACTTTCCATTGCCCTGGTGCATTGTCCCAGTTTTTGCCCCTTGCTCAGTGGCGGCTTGGGGAACGCTGTCAATACGACTCAATATCCACCTAGCAAGGGCAATGGTTTAGATGGGCTTAGATAGAAATTTTCCCAACGTTCCGGTTGTAGCAAATAGAACCAGTACCAATAGCTGGTAGATGCACCCTGACTCATTAATCCTCGGCTCCGGCCGGGGATTTTTTTTGACTCTTTTTACACTGGCTTCCATGGGGAAGACTGGCACTCATTTTTCTAGCCTTACAGACAGAAAAAGCTAAATTCCTCTTGAGCATTAGCTTTTAAGCCATAACCCCCAACGAGACAAGGCCAAATTTCAACCCTTCTGCAGAATATTCCGCCCATCTTCCGGACGTATCGAATAGAACCAGTAGTGATAACTGGTAGATGCACCCTGACTCAAAAAGCCCTGGCTACGGCTGGGGCTTTTTCTTATTTACAGCTGTGGCCATATCACTAAGTACATTCACAAAGGGTCAAACTTAGATATGGCATGCAGTGATGGGGATAGCAACGTCCTAATCAAGTCAGGCCGTTGCTATAAATAACAGGGTGAAGGGCCATTAAGAGCAGGATCTGTCCATGCGTCAAACAGAGCAGGCCTGCCCAAGCGAAAGCAAATGCTTCAGCTCAACCTGAAAAAATATCCAGTCAGTCTTTTTGAAGAGCGAACTCGTCCTGACTTCACAAGCCTGAAGAATAGTTACAGCGGATAATAAGCTTAGGTTAAGCATTGTTTTTCTCTGCACAGAACTCCTGC
The DNA here is from genome assembly GCA_938002085.1 of uncultured Pseudanabaenaceae cyanobacterium. Lineage (GTDB taxonomy): Bacteria > Cyanobacteriota > Cyanobacteriia > PCC-9006 > JAAUQQ01 > JAAUQQ01. Next base: position 11,715 of record CALLAT010000048.1, on the reverse strand, counting down.
AAATGCCAAAGAGCCTGGAAACCGTGATTAGTTTCCTCGCATTCCTCTGGCTATGAATTCCACCCAAAATACTTCTTCAGACTGGATGCTTATGATTGCAGGCCTCTTGGTTGCAACGCTAGTCGCCGCTGTGGCTTCTCCCCAAACCGAACTTGATGCCTCAGCGGGAGCTGATTACTCTATCGAACAAACGACTTTGGAATAGCATTGCCTGGCTCTAAAACCTCAAGCGCTAAGGTTTGAGCGATCGCCTCTTGCCGCCGTCGTTGATCTTCAGAAATGCTGAGCCACTGATTACCCAGCCCTGGCGCATCCCATCGATCCAAATCTGGATCCCAATAAGACCAGGTCCGAGCATGGAGAATGCCTTCAGCTTCGCCCAGAGATAATTGCCGCGCTTCTTCCAGGCGATCAATATAGCCTCGGTCCAACGCCGCCAGGGGAGCCTGGTTGGCAAGATCGATCCCGTTTAACGCTTCAGTAATAGAAAGCGTGAGCTGCTTTTGCCTCGCTAACTGCTGGAGTTGCCTGGCCTGATTTTCCAGACGCTTGAGCTGTTTCTCATCGGCTTCAGCAGGGGAAGTAGCCCCATGCTGGTAGGAAAAGCTGCCCAAGTTCCAATGGCCATTTCCAGGATCCCTATGGCCATGGTAAGCCCAGGTGCGATCGCCATTGGGGCTGCGAGTTCCCTCTGCGCTGCCCACTGCACGGGCTACGACAGAATCTGGCCCCCCTCGAAATAGAGCTTGGATCTGAGGAGCTAAAACCGGAAGACCTTTGGAATTAGCAATGGGTTTCTCCTCTGCATAGGAAGTGATCAAGCCTGAGTTGGCAAGAGATTCGGGTGCTGAGGGATTTTCGGATTTGGGTGGCGTGAAGTTGAGAGCCGTTTCGCGCCTGGCTGGGGAGTTTTGAGCAGCTGGCCCTGAACGAGGCAGGCTGAAGTCTAACAGGACAGAACTATTTTGCGCATTGCTAGGACTGGCCATAACCACGGGCAAGGCGAGGGATAACAAACGGAGCTTTAAATGCTGGCGAAGATCAAGGATAGAGCGAAGGAAGAGTTGTATTGCCAAGGGCGATCGCTTAAAGGAGCAGATAGACATAGCGCGTAACGGATCGATGGGACAGAGCAACATTCAGAGTCGAGCAATTGTTGGCACTAGGGTTGGGTCAGCAGCGCTTCTAGCAAGCTGGGAGATGGCTCCACAAATGCCCAGGTCCCCTCAGGTTGTTTACGCAACATAGCGATCGCTACTTGCTCCCCTCGGCCAATAATTTGCCCTGCTGGCTGATGGCCCAGTCGGAGCTGGCGCAGGTGACATAGCCGCAATCGATAGGCAGGGATCTCTGGGCTGGAGACCGCAACGCATGGGCTGGGCTTTCTTCCAGCCCTGTTTGTGGCCAAGGATTCCCCCTTGGCAAAGGCCTCATTTGGGTGATCTGCCAGGGGTTGAATACGACCGGCTTTGGGCATGTAAATGGCTTGGCCCCCCAGGTTGATCACAACATCTCCGAGACCACTACTAATGGGATAGTCCGCGATGGTTTGGCCGGGTTGAAGGTGCCACTGCTGGTGGAGTTTCAGATTGACAGGAGATTCAGGAGGTCGGTTGCAACTCGTTAGAAGCGCTGCCATTAAGGCGAGATAGATCCCGCTGGGACGAAACCAACGGGCAGGCCAATGCTGTGAACCGCTCGGAGATTCAGCCGCAGCAAAGGGAGTAGCGTGATTCGGACGAATAGATTCGTCAGAGGTTGGAGTGGCAAGATCTGGCAAGGAAGCAGGCATGTTTTGGGAAGCGCCTGGAAGCAAAGGGAAGGGGTAGTCACAAGAAGTCATGCTGCATTGGGCGCACAGTTGTACGCCCTGGCGAGAGGGTCAGTTGAAGTCTTTAGGGCAAATTTCTAGACCGGCTATTTAGGTCTAAAACTGGAAGGCATAGCCCGCATATTCGTCCTCTTCAAATAACAAGACGAGCCAAGTCTGGGGGTCAAAGGCGAGGGGATAGGCTTCGCGCTGGGCAGTGACACCTGCACGCATTTCAATGTCTTGCAGTTGGCAATAGGGCTGGGGGAGTTGGGCACGAATGTCACTTTGGGGCGATCGCTCCGGCACCGTTAAGACTTGGGCCAGCTGAGCACGGGAGATAACCGCATTGGATTGCACGATTTTTTGGCAGCGGGATTGATCCATGGCGCTGGCATTAACGCGCCCTCCATGGGCACCTCCCAAATTAATGGCAATCGTGAATAATGCAATGAGCCAGCCCCCTAGCAGAAAAATTCGGTGCTTCTCGGGACTGAAGTTTTGCAGTCTTGCTGTTGCCGCTGTTGGGGAATGAGCATTGGGGTTGGGTCGTCGTCGTTCGACAAAGGCCGGTGGTTGGGGGAAAAGGCGATCGTGGAATGCCTGGGCAAAGGTAAACGGGTCTTGTTTAGAACTAGTGACGTTAGGGTTCTCCTTATGATTCGAATTATTGATGGGTGCGGTCTGACTTCCCAGCGGCTGAGGCTCTATGGGAGTTTGCCAACGATTACTGTCAACATTGAAGCTATGGGGATAGAGCTGTCTCAGCCGAAGGGGAATGCGGTGTAAATTTCGAGATGGGAGAGTAGGTTCAGATTGATTTATCAGGTGAAATTGCATATTCAAAACCTCAGTGTGAGTGTTCTGCCACAGGCATAGGTAATGAAGTTTCATCATGCTCAAGCAGATGAAAGAGTGAGCCAAATCGAGAAATTGACTGGCGCTATAGAACGATGTAAGCCGTGGCAAGATGGAGACAAGATCTGTTGTGAATCCCCATCCTGATGTTTCTACTCCTAGTCGGAAATCGCTAGGACGATCGAGTTTTACGAATAGCAAATCTGCCCACAATCCACTGCAACGCAATAGCAGAACATGTTCAAACGGCAGATGTAAAGTAGATCTTTAAGGGAAACATAGAATCCTTAATACGCCTAGTTGTCGAGGCTTTTCAGGATTTGCAGTAGCTCAGAGCTTGAAACAAGCAAGACTTGATGCTCAAAAGTATCTAAGTTTGCCAATGGGTGACTCAGAACGACTAGGACAATAAGGGATGAATAACAAATGTGATATTTCGCTGGAGCTGGAGAGGTACTGCTGGCTCATAGATGAGTATTGAATGCAGAACTGAAACAAATTAGCCTCCTCAGGCAAATTAGGTTTTAAGCTTGAATTTCGTTCGGTATCAACGACCGATTAACTTGCTTGACTCTCTCAGTTAAAATCGAATCAACTTCACATTCGTTATTTGACTGTTATTGGTATAACACTAATTTACCCAAGCGCCCAGAGAAGCAACAATCAAAATTTCTGATGCCATTATTTTCTAGAATCCATTCGTGCTTCGTTGTTCCACAGCTTTCTCTAGATTGTGGAAAAGTGAGATTTAGCTGTGGAAATCCAAATTCAGTTTTGTGGAAATTCTGTGGCAAAGCTGTGACTAATTAGTTATTACTATCATTTCTAAGATCTTCAACATTTATCTAAATCAATCTAATTTTCTCCTTATCTGACTCCTACTCTCTCGATTTAAAATTAGATTTTCATCTTCTCAGGAATTAGACGGATGCCTGGTTTCACGATTGAATTAGGCTCAATCCATCAGTGATTAGCACCATGCTAGCGAAGCATTTTAAAAATGCTAAAGTCTTTGGAGTCACATGACCAAGCCCTCTGACAGCTCTATCAAATCCAGATGGCTAGTGAGAATAGGGATAGCCCAGCCCTCACAAATGAAACCGTCGCCATAGGGGCTTAAAAATTAGCTAGGCTAGAACAGCAAAGAAAACTGCCTTCCTAGGAGACTAGACCATGGCCATTGAACGCAGCCGTAGTCGCATGATGTTCCGCCAAGAAGAAATGGTTGAGCTAAAGCAGCAATGCTTCACGATCAGCCGCATCTTTGAGCCAGGTAAGTACTTAGCCGGGGAGCTGCCCGATGAGGCCTATGACATGGGCTTGGTGGAAGCTTTGCCTTCAGTGCGGGGCAAGAGTGAGGAGCATCCCCCCAAAGATGATGCACCCACTGAGGATGCAGGGGCATCGACGGAAGAGGGATAGGCGATCGCTTTACTCTCTTGTGCAGGAATAATGCACCTACGGAACCAGGATAAAATTGGCAGCGTTAGGCATCATGGCCAATTGCGGACATGGCATGCCATGTCCCTACGTAAAACAGGTTCTTCTTAAATTCTCATGCCTAACTGAGGCCTAGACAGTCCAGCAAAAAAGCATCTTCAAAGGCGATCTCTTTGATGCGCTCATAGCGACCCGATGCGCCTCCATGGCCTGCTCCCATATTGGTCTTGAGCAGGAGAGAGTTGCTATCAGTCTTCGTCACCCGGAGCTTAGCGGCCCATTTTGCGGGTTCCCAATAGGAGACGCGGGGGTCGTTGAGGCCTGCTGTGATCAGTAAATTGGGGTAATCCTGAGCCGCGACATTGTCGTAGGGCGAGTAGGATTTCATGTAGTTGTAGAATTCCGGCTCGTTGGGATTGCCCCATTCGTCCCACTCAATGACAGAGAGGGGCAAGTCTGGGTCGAGGATAGTGGTAACAACATCAACAAAGGGGACTTGGGCGATCGCCCCTTTAAACAATTCAGGCCTCAAGTTCACCACCGCCCCCATCAGCAATCCACCAGCGCTACCGCCGGAGATCGTCAACTTTTCCGACTGAGTCCAATTCTCCGCAATCAAATACTCCGCACAGGCAATGAAATCCGTGAAGGTATTGGCCTTATGTAGGAACTTGCCGTCTTCATACCACTTGCGGCCCAGCTCACCGCCCCCGCGAATGTGGGCGATCGCGCAAACCACGCCACGCTCCAACAGAGACAGCCGGTAAGGGGAAAAGCCCACGGGATAGGGATAGCCATAGGAGCCATAGCCTGTCAGATGTAGAGGATTTTCCCCATTGAGTTCAGTGCCCTTGGGATAGACCAGGGAAATGGGAACTTCTGTGCCATCGGGGGCCTTGGCTAGCAGGCGCTGGCTTTCGTATTGGCTGCGATCGTAGCCCCCCAGCACAGGCTGCTCTTTCTTCAGCTCCCGTTTATGGCTATCCATGTCGTAGTCAAAGACCGATGAGGGCGTGATCATGGAGCTGTAGCGGAATCGCAGCACATTGCTGTCGAACTCCGGCATAAAACCGCCGCTCACAGAGTAAGTTGGCTCGGGAAAGTCTAATTGGGTCACATCTCCCGTGGAAAGCTTTTGCACCCGAATGCTGGGCAGCCCCTGCTCTCGCTCATAAATGACCAAGTGATCTGCAAAAAGATCGACGCCGCTGAGCATGACATCTTCCCGGTGGGGAATCATTTCCTTCCATTGGGCTTTGGCAGGATTGCTCACCGGGGCGGTCATCAGCTTGAAGTTGATGGCATTGTCGTTGGTGACGATGTAGAAGCGGTTGCCTTCAACATCGCTTTCTAGCCCGGGATGGTGGGCAACGCCATACTCCACGCCTTTTTCTCGGGGGTGAATGATGCGGAATTCCTCATCGGGAGCGTTGGCATCAACAAAGCGCACTTCGGAGGTGATTTTGCTGTCGGCGCTGAGGAGAATATAGGCCTCGCTACGGGTGGTGCTGAGGTCGAGGTAAAAGGCTTCGTCTTTTTCTTCGTAAACCAACTCATCGTTATGGATCAGGCTACCGAGACCGTGGCGCCAGAGCTGGTAGGGGCGATTGGTTTCATCGAGGCGGAGGTAAAAGACGGTCTTATTGTCATTGGCCCAGCAGGCTCCGCCCACATCGGGAATGCTCTCGGGGAAGCGATCGCCCGTTTCCAAATCGCGAAACACCAGGGTGTAACGCTCATTGCCCTGGGTATCGGTGGAGTAAGCCAACAATTTGTGATTGGGGCTGACCTCGTAATCGCCCAGGGAAAAGAACTCTAAGCCCTCGGCTAGGACGTTTTCATCGAGCAGAATTTCTTCCTCCGCCTCCAAACTGCCTGACTTGCGACAGAGAATCCCGTAGGCTTTGCCCTCTTCGGTGCGGGAGTAGTAGTAATAGTCGCCATAGCGATAGGGCACCGACAGGTCCGTTTCCTGAATGCGACCCAGCATCTCGTCGTAGAGCTGTTGCTGGAGGGCTGAACTATGGGCGGTTTGGGCTTCGGTGTAGGCGTTCTCTGCTTCTAGATATTCAATGACCTCTGGATTTTCCTTTTCCCGCAGCCAGTAATAGGGATCAACGCGGCGATCGCCATGGATCTCCAGTTCCTTCGGACGCTGAGCAACAATCGGAGGAAGACCGAGGGGCGATGGGTCAGCGGCGGCAGAAGCGTTATCAGGCATGGTGAAACTCTGACTGTAGACAAGATGAATGAAAAAACGGCGGCCTAGAGCAAACCAAAGCTATGGCCAATAAACCAGGCGTACAGAATGAAAAACAGCCACCCCTCCCAAATCGTCAGCTCCTGATCCTGGGTGGCAAAGAAGAGCAAAATCGTGCCCGCCACCATGGTAGGCATACTGACTTGCTGAACCAAGGCCGGCACCGGCAGCTCTTGAACCAGTCCAGGAACACCCATCACCATAAAGGTGTTGAAGACATTAGAGCCCAGGACATTACCCACAGCCAGTTCTGCTTTCCCCTTCATGGTGGCATTGATCGTAACCGCTAGCTCTGGCAGAGAAGTACCAAAGGCTACGACAGTCACCGCAATAATCTCTTTGCCAACATTGAGTAGCTCCGAGAGCTTGATGATGGACTCAATGGTGTATTTCGCCCCGATATAAATAAAGACCGAGCTCAGGGTAATAATCAGCAGTTGCTGGATTAGGGCTCGTTTACTGCGCTCCACATGGACCGGCAGATCTTCCTCGGGTGTCTCCGGTGCTTCGCCACTGCCCTTGACCGTATAGAACAGATACATCACATAGCCGACGATACTTAAGATCGCTTCGCCTAGGGTAAAGCGACCGTCAGCTCCCTCTAAAGCCAGGATGAACGCAGAGCCCACAAACAATGGCAGGTCAACACTGACGAGGTCATAGGTAATGCGAATGGGCTGCTTGCCAATGACCGATGCAATACCAATAATCAGAAAGATATTGGTGATGTTAGAGCCCACGACATTGCTGACAACAAACTCCGGTGCCCCTTCAGAAATAGAAACGAGGGAGGAGACCAGCTCTGGAATGGAGGTGCCGATCGCAACAATGGTTACGCCAATAATGAAAGCAGGCAAGCCGAGAAGCAGACCAATTTTTTCTGCGGCGTCGGTAAAAAAATCGGAGCTCTTTGCTAGCAGCGCGAGACTCGCCGCAAAGACAAGGGAATACAGCAGGATTTCTTGCATGGGATTAAAACTCCATCACCGCTGAATATCCTTTTTCATTGGTCAGACTGGGCTTGCTTAGGCAGCAGCTTAGGGCCGCTAGGGGAAAAAGCGGAGGCAACAGAGGACAGTCCAGGAATAAGGTTGACGCCAAACAGTCATTCTGCCACTGGTTTGCGGTTCCGGACAAGCCTAGAGAAGGCGATGTATTGGTTTCTTTAGAAAGACAGCTTTTGCCAGAGGGGGCAGTTCCTAAGAATGGACAACAACGGGAGCGGTTAAGGGCGACTCACAACCCGCACGACCCAACAGCCAGTAGGTTTGAAGTTCACCTTTACCCTTGATCTGAATCCTGCCCCGTTCAGCAAGTTGGTATTGCTCTTTGAGATGGAGGTAGGTCTGGTGAGTCACTTGAATATGGCCTGGCTCACCATGGCTTTCCATGCGGGCCGCCACGTTCACGGCATCGCCCCAGAGGTCGTAGATGAACTTTCGGGTGCCAATCACCCCGGCCACAGCAATGCCCGTATTGATGCCAATACGAACTTGGCAAGGCTGGCCTTGATCGTCCCGGATATGGGCGATCGCCGCTTGCATATCCAAGGCCATATCGGCAATGGCTTGGGCATGATCCTGCCGGGGCTTAGGCAAACCGGCCGCCACCATGTAGGCGTCACCAATGGTCTTGATTTTCTCCAAGCCATGGCGATCTGCCAGGGCATCAAAGCTAGAAAAGATGCTGTTGAGGAATTCCACCAGCTCTAGGGGAGCCATGCGATTGGACAGAGGGGTAAAACCGACGATGTCTGCAAACAGGATCGTGACTTCCTCAAAAAGCTCGGCGATGGTGCCGGGGGATTCCTTCAGCTGGGTTGCGATCGCCCCGGGCAAGATATTCAGCAACAGCTCCTCAGCCTTAGCTTGCTCCTGCTGGAGGCTAAGATTGGCTTGGTTGAGTTCCTGGGTGCGATCCACCACACGCTGCTCCAACGTGGCAAAACTATCTTGCAGCTGATCAGACATGATGCCGAAGGAAACAGCGAGTTGAGAAACCTCCTGGGCAGCCAGAGGGCTCAGCTGAATGTCTTGCTGAAGTTCTCCACTGGCGATCGCCTGACTGGCATGGGTCAATTGCTCCAATGGCTGGCTCAACCAGCGGGCAATCAACAAACCAGCCAGAGTCGTCAGGGCAACCGCTCCCAAGGAGAGCAGAATCGTATTCTGCGTGTTACGGCGAATCTGGATCGTAAAGTCAGCCTCGGGGACAACTACCCCAATCAGCCAGTCCAGGGAAGGTTCATTTTGTAGCGGATGGGCTTGGAGGTAATACCACCGTCCCTCAATTTGAAATTTTCTAACGCTAGAACCTTGGTCCAGTCTTCCCCAATCTGGATTGTCTTGGAGTAGTTCCTCAACCGCTGCGCGCGTGACAGAATCTTGGCTTTCAATCGCCGGAAAGAGTTCACGTTCATCTCCGCTGCCTCGAAAGGGAATTTCGTCGGTGGAGGTGGCCAGAAGTGACCCTTTGCCTTGCTCTCGCCGCTCAATCAAAAAGGCTTGGCCCGTTTCACCGATTTCCAGGTCATTGAGAAAGTCCCCCACACTATTGAGGCGGATGGCACTGTTCAAGACAGCCAGCAGTTCTTGATTGTCTGGACTATAGATTGGCGTCGCAGATGCCACTAACAAGGTGTCTTCTAAAAATGAGATAAAAACAGAGCTCCACACCGGTTGCCCCGCCATCACAGCATCCTTATACCAAGCCCCCTCACGGGTATCTGGCGTGGGAAAACTAACATCCAGCTCTTTCAGGTTGCCCTGATCGTCCGTTTTGTAGGAGTGAAAGTCATAGTTAGTTTGTGTATCAATAACGTTGATACGCAGATCACCGTTGGCGAGTTTTTCTCCCGTGCGCTGCTGGCCAGCAGGATTGGTAATCTTAATAAAATTAATATCGGGGTTCGTTTGCACTTGCTCCCAAAGCAACGGTTCCCAGGACGTGAGGTCATTCAAAGAAAGCTGCTGTTGCTTAACCCAAATGGCGTTAATTCGGTCAATTTGCTGAGTCGGCGCTAGATAAGCACGCAGGTTTTCATCAATACGTTGCGAAATTTCTTCGGTGAGCTGTTCAGCCAGAGTTTCGACAGTGCGCTGACCGTTGCGGTAGGAGAGATAGCCAATGGCGCCACTGACAGCGAGCATTTGAGCCAAGAAAGGCAAGATGATCAGCGATCGCAACCGCAGTCGCCTCGCAGCAGTTGAAGATTTGGGCTGGGGCGAAACAGAGACAACACCTGAGGAATCGGTCATGGGAGCAAGAAAATCAGAGCCTGAGAGCACTGTTAGCCTACGCCACTTGGCTGAGCCCCGTAGTGATGTCATCCCCAGGGTGAGGAGCAAAAGCCCTCACCCATCTCGCAATGGGCCAACTGCCAATGGATTGCCCCTGATCAACACCGCTTGTCAACATTCGCTAACCCTTGAGTTTTTGCTCAAGATGCAGATATCTGGCCAGTTTGGCTCCTTGAGACGCAAAGGTTTACTCACTGTTGTCTTGGGTACAGCCTGGGTCGCGATTGCCTATGATGAGAGGGTACGAATGAACTGCCATGGCCTACGAACCGCTCCATCACAAATATCGCCCCCAAACCTTTCAAGATCTGGTGGGGCAAACGGCGATCGCCACTACGCTTTCCAACGCGATCGTCCAGCAGCGCATCGCCCCGGCCTACCTCTTCAGCGGCCCCCGAGGCACTGGCAAAACCTCCAGCGCTCGCATCCTGGCAAAATCCCTCAACTGCCAGACGGGGGATAAGCCCACTCCCCAGCCCTGCGGCACCTGCGAGGCCTGCCATTCAATTACCACAGGCATTGCCCTGGATGTGATTGAAATTGACGCCGCCAGCAATACCGGCGTCGATAACATTCGCGAGTTGATTGAGAAGGCTCAGTTTGCCCCGGTGCAATGCCGCTACAAGGTCTATGTGATCGACGAATGTCACATGCTCAGTACGGCAGCCTTCAATGCGCTGCTAAAAACCCTGGAAGAACCGCCGGAGCGAGTGGTTTTTGTCCTAGCCACAACCGATCCCCAGCGGGTGCTGCCCACGATTATTTCCCGCTGCCAGCGCTTCGATTATCGCCGCATTCCCCTGGAGGAAATGGTGGGCCATCTGCGGCACATCGCTGACCAGGAACTAATCGACATCAATGACGATGCCCTGCGCCTCGTGGCCCAGCTATCCCAGGGGGGATTGCGAGATGCGGAAAGCTTGTTGGATCAGCTCAGCTTGTTGCCACCGCCCGTGGCGATCGAAGCCGTTTGGGACTTGGTGGGGGCAGTACCGGAACGGGAGCTATTTACCATTAGCCAGGCGATAGCCAGCAACAACGCCGAGGCTGTGATTGAACGGGCTCGCCAATTGATGGACCGGGGCCGCGAGCCCTTGGTGGTCTTGCAAAACCTGGCCAGCTTCTACCGCGACTTACTCGTGGCCAGAACCGCCCCCCAGCGCAATGATCTCGTGGCCATTACGCCCAGCACCTGGCAAGAAATGACTGAGTTCGCTCAGCAACTAGATATTGCAGTCATTCTCCAGGGTCAACAGCACCTACGTAGCAGCGAAGTTCAACTCAAAAACAGCACCCAGCCCCGCCTTTGGTTGGAAGTCACGCTGATGGGGCTACTTCCCGCCGCTCTCGTGCAGCCCCAAGGGACAGCGATGGCAGTTGCCGCTCCCGTGGCGATTGCTCCTCCTGCTCCAACGGGTAATGCGATCGCAACAACGCCCCCCCCTGCTGCCACTGCACCAACGGCCATCTCCCCCCCCATTCAAGTTCCCGCCCCGCCAGCTCCCCCCCCAGCAGTGCAAGCCGCTGCCTCCCAAGTCACTCCCCCAGCTCCAGCTCCGCCCGCCGCCGCAAACCAAGCGCCACCGACCCAGCCGAGCCAAACAGCGCCGATAGAACCCACCGTAGAACCCAATGCCCCCACCGGCATCGACCTTGGCGAGATGTGGCAGCAGGTCATTGCCAACGTGGAATATCGCAGCACTCAAATGTTGCTGCGCCAACAATCACAACTTATGCGCTTCACCGGCAGCGTGGCCCACATCGCCGTTACCCAGCAATGGCTCAGCAGCATTCAAACCCGCCAAGCTGCCATTGAAACAGCCCTAGCCAAAGTTGCTGGCTCTCCCATCAAGGTCAAGCTCGATGCAGTAGCCCAAAAGCCTGATGCACCACCATCCCATAGCACTGCTCCCGTAGGGGGAGCTCCTGCAGCAACGGCTCCCCCCGCACCCCCTCCCGCTGCACCCAAACCCAAGCCTCCGGTTCCTGCTCCCGCGACTAATCAGGCTCCACCCCCAGCCCCCCCAGTCCCCAGCCAAGCCGCTACT